>NZ_JAOWIG010000044.1:0-32922 GCF_030332245.1 Citrobacter sp. Cy070 | reverse complement strand
CGTGGTATCACCATCAACACTTCTCACGTTGAATATGACACCCCGACTCGCCACTACGCACACGTAGACTGCCCGGGCCACGCCGACTATGTTAAAAACATGATCACTGGTGCTGCGCAGATGGACGGCGCGATCCTGGTTGTTGCTGCGACTGACGGCCCGATGCCGCAGACTCGTGAGCACATCCTGCTGGGTCGTCAGGTAGGCGTTCCGTACATCATCGTGTTCCTGAACAAATGCGACATGGTTGATGACGAAGAGCTGCTGGAACTGGTAGAAATGGAAGTTCGTGAACTTCTGTCTCAGTACGATTTCCCGGGCGACGACACTCCGATCGTTCGTGGTTCTGCTCTGAAAGCGCTGGAAGGCGAAGCAGAGTGGGAAGCGAAAATCATCGAACTGGCTGGCTTCCTGGATTCTTACATCCCGGAACCAGAACGTGCTATCGATAAGCCGTTCCTGCTGCCAATCGAAGACGTATTCTCCATCTCCGGTCGTGGTACCGTTGTTACCGGTCGTGTAGAACGCGGTATCATCAAAGTTGGTGAAGAAGTTGAAATCGTTGGTATCAAAGAGACTGCCAAGTCTACCTGTACTGGCGTTGAAATGTTCCGCAAACTGCTGGACGAAGGCCGTGCTGGTGAGAACGTTGGTGTTCTGTTGCGTGGTATCAAACGTGAAGAAATCGAACGTGGTCAGGTACTGGCTAAGCCGGGCTCTATCAAGCCGCACACCAAGTTCGAATCTGAAGTGTACATTCTGTCCAAAGACGAAGGCGGCCGTCATACTCCGTTCTTCAAAGGCTACCGTCCGCAGTTCTACTTCCGTACTACTGACGTGACTGGTACCATCGAACTGCCGGAAGGCGTAGAGATGGTAATGCCGGGCGACAACATCAAAATGGTTGTTACCCTGATCCACCCGATCGCGATGGACGACGGTCTGCGTTTCGCAATCCGTGAAGGCGGCCGTACTGTTGGTGCGGGCGTTGTTGCCAAAGTAATGAGCTAATTGCCGAATAACATTTGACGCAATGCGCAATAAAAGGGCATCATTTGATGCCCTTTTTGCACGCTTTCACACCAGAACCTGGCTCATCAGTGATTTTTTTTGTCATAATCATTGCTGAGACAGGCTCTGAAGAGGGCGTTTAGTCCGAAACGCACCAGAGCATTTCGGTTTGGATCGCCTCGCTTACGCGGGGTGAAAATGTTTGTAGAATACTTCTGACAGGTTGGTTTATGAGTGCGAATACCGAAGCTCAAGGAAGCGGGCGCGGCCTGGAAGCGATGAAGTGGGTTGTTGTCACTGTATTGCTGCTTGTAGCTATCGTTGGCAACTACCTCTATCGTGACATGATGCTGCCGCTGCGTGCGCTGGCCGTAGTGATTCTGATTGCCGCAGCGGGTGGTGTCGCGCTGTTGACAACAAAAGGTAAAGCGACCGTTGCTTTTGCCCGTGAAGCGAGAACCGAAGTCCGTAAGGTCATTTGGCCAACTCGCCAGGAAACGCTGCACACCACGCTGATCGTTGCTGCGGTCACTGCGGTAATGTCACTGATCCTGTGGGGACTGGATGGTATTCTGGTTCGCCTGGTATCCTTTATCACTGGCCTGAGGTTCTAAGATGTCTGAAGCCCCTAAAAAGCGCTGGTACGTCGTTCAGGCGTTTTCCGGTTTTGAAGGCCGCGTAGCCACATCGCTGCGCGAATATATCAAGTTACAAAATATGGAAGAGCTGTTTGGCGAAGTCATGGTGCCGACCGAAGAAGTGGTCGAAATCCGTGGCGGCCAGCGTCGCAAGAGCGAACGTAAATTCTTCCCGGGCTATGTACTGGTCCAGATGGTGATGAATGATGCAAGCTGGCACCTGGTGCGCAGTGTGCCGCGTGTGATGGGCTTTATCGGCGGTACATCTGACCGTCCGGCGCCGATCAGCGACAAAGAAGTTGATGCGATCATGAACCGTCTGCAGCAGGTTGGCGATAAGCCGCGTCCGAAAACGATGTTTGAACCAGGTGAAATGGTTCGCGTTAGCGACGGTCCGTTTGCTGACTTTAACGGCGTCGTTGAAGAAGTGGACTACGAGAAGTCTCGTCTGAAAGTTTCCGTATCTATCTTCGGTCGTGCGACTCCGGTTGAACTGGACTTCGCTCAGGTTGAAAAAGCCTAATACGCCGATCAAAAAAGCGACGATTTAATCGTTGCACAAGGCGCGAGATTGGAATACAATTTCGCGCCTTTTGTTTTTATGGATCCTATCCGTAAAACGAATTTAATCACGGGGAGCCTCCTTGAGGCGCTATAACCCAATCAGAGGAATTTAGAATGGCTAAGAAAGTCCAGGCCTATGTCAAGCTGCAGGTTGCAGCTGGTATGGCTAACCCGAGTCCGCCGGTAGGTCCAGCACTGGGTCAACAAGGCGTGAACATCATGGAATTCTGCAAAGCGTTCAACGCTAAGACTGATTCCATGGAAAAAGGTCTGCCGATCCCGGTTGTTATCACCGTTTACGCTGACCGTTCTTTCACTTTCGTTACCAAAACGCCTCCGGCAGCAGTTCTGCTGAAGAAAGCGGCTGGTATCAAGTCTGGTTCCGGCAAGCCGAACAAAGACAAAGTGGGTAAAATTTCCCGCGCTCAGCTGCAGGAAATCGCGCAGACCAAAGCTGCCGACATGACTGGTTCCGACATTGAAGCGATGACTCGCTCCATTGAAGGTACTGCACGTTCCATGGGCCTGGTAGTGGAGGACTAAGAAATGGCTAAACTGACCAAGCGCATGTCCGTGATCCGTGACAAAGTTGATGCTACTAAGCAGTACGACATCAACGAAGCTATCGCTCTGCTGAAAGAGCTGGCCACTGCTAAATTCGTAGAAAGCGTGGACGTTGCTGTTAACCTCGGCATCGACGCTCGTAAATCTGACCAGAACGTACGTGGTGCAACTGTACTGCCGCACGGTACTGGCCGTTCCGTTCGCGTAGCCGTATTTACCCAGGGCGCAAACGCTGAAGCTGCTAAAGCTGCAGGCGCTGAGCTGGTAGGTATGGAAGATCTGGCTGACCAGATCAAGAAAGGCGAAATGAACTTTGACGTTGTTATTGCTTCCCCGGATGCAATGCGCGTTGTTGGCCAGTTGGGTCAGGTTCTGGGTCCGCGCGGCCTGATGCCAAACCCGAAAGTTGGTACTGTAACCCCTAACGTTGCTGAAGCTGTTAAGAACGCTAAAGCGGGTCAGGTTCGTTACCGTAACGACAAAAACGGCATCATCCACACCACCATCGGTAAAGTGGATTTTGACGCTGACAAACTGAAAGAAAACCTGGAAGCTCTGCTGGTTGCGCTGAAAAAAGCAAAACCGACTCAGGCAAAAGGCGTGTACATCAAGAAAGTTAGCATCTCCACCACCATGGGTGCTGGTGTTGCCGTTGATCAGTCCGGTCTGACTGCGACTGTGGCGAACTAATATTCGCCTTTACGTGGGCGGTGATTTTGTCTACAATCTTACCCCCACGTTTCTGTTGAAATAAACAGAACTCTATGCGAGTCATTTGAATTGTAGCAAGGCAGCAATTGAGTGAATCGCTGGGAGTGTAGTTAACTACATGACCGGTGTGAACGAGAGCAGCTAACGCAGCTACGGTTCAAAGGGCGAAGTCATAGACAAGATTTGTTCGTTGGAGCCTGGCCTATCCAGGCCTCCGTCGAAGACCGCAGGTGTTTCGTCAGAAACTTAATGCCCTGCGTAGACGGTGACAGAACGCTAAGATTATTTCTGATACTCTGGCTTGTTTCTGCTCACCGTATTTAGACGCTCTCTCCGTTGGGGAGAGTGAAGTGAGTTCCGGAACATGAGTTCCGGCAAACATCCAGGAGCAAAGCTAATGGCTTTAAATCTTCAAGACAAACAAGCGATTGTTGCTGAAGTCAGCGAAGTAGCCAAAGGCGCGCTGTCTGCAGTGGTTGCGGATTCCCGTGGCGTAACTGTAGATAAAATGACTGAACTGCGTAAAGCAGGTCGTGAAGCTGGCGTATACATGCGTGTTGTTCGTAACACCCTGCTGCGCCGCGTCGTTGAAGGTACTCAGTTCGAGTGCCTGAAAGACACGTTTGTTGGTCCGACCCTGATTGCATACTCTATGGAACACCCGGGCGCTGCTGCTCGTCTGTTCAAAGAGTTCGCGAAAGCGAATGCAAAATTTGAGGTCAAAGCCGCAGCCTTTGAAGGTGAGTTGATCACGGCATCGAACATCGATCGCCTGGCAACCCTGCCGACCTACGAAGAAGCAATTGCACGCCTGATGGCAACCATGAAAGAAGCTTCGGCTGGCAAACTGGTTCGTACTCTGGCTGCTGTACGCGATGCGAAAGAAGCTGCTTAATCGCAGTTATCTTTCTCAAGCATCTGCTTACGTATAAACTTATTCTGATTTTCAGGAACAATTTAAATGTCTATCACTAAAGATCAAATCATTGAAGCAGTATCCGCTATGTCCGTAATGGACGTTGTAGAACTGATTTCTGCAATGGAAGAAAAATTCGGTGTTTCTGCTGCTGCTGCTGTAGCTGTAGCTGCGGGCCCGGCTGAAGCTGCTGAAGAAAAAACTGAATTCGACGTAATTCTGAAAGCTGCTGGCGCTAACAAAGTTG
The DNA here is from genome assembly GCF_030332245.1 of Citrobacter sp. Cy070. NCBI lineage: Bacteria > Pseudomonadati > Pseudomonadota > Gammaproteobacteria > Enterobacterales > Enterobacteriaceae > Citrobacter > Citrobacter sp. Cy070. The sequence continues at coordinate 28,271 of NZ_JAOWIG010000044.1, read as the reverse complement.
CTGTTATCAAAGCAGTACGTGGCGCAACTGGCCTGGGTCTGAAAGAAGCTAAAGACCTGGTAGAATCTGCACCGGCTGCGCTGAAAGAAGGCGTGAGCAAAGACGACGCAGAAGCACTGAAAAAATCTCTGGAAGAAGCTGGCGCTGAAGTTGAAGTTAAATAAGCCAACTTTTCTGGTTGCAGCCTAAGAAATTAGGCTGATGGCTGGTGACTTTTTAGTCACCAGCCTTTTTGCGCTGTAAGGCGCCAGTAGCATTTCACACTGTTTGACTACTGCTGTGCCTTTCAATGCTTGTTTCTATCGACGCCTTAATATACTGCGACAGAGCGTCAGTTCTGTGTAAATCGCAATGAAATGGTTTAAGCGTGATAGCAACAGGCATTGCGGAAAGTATTCGATTTTCCGGTCAACAAAATAGTGTTGCACAAACTGTCCCTTCGTCGGACAGATGGGTCGACTTGTCAGCGAGCTGAGGAACCCTAATGGTTTACTCCTATACCGAGAAAAAACGTATTCGTAAGGATTTTGGTAAACGTCCACAAGTACTGGACATACCTTATCTCCTTTCTATCCAGCTTGACTCGTTTCAGAAGTTCATCGAGCAAGATCCTGAAGGGCAGTATGGTCTGGAAGCAGCTTTCCGTTCCGTTTTCCCGATTCAGAGCTACAGCGGTAATTCCGAGCTGCAATACGTCAGCTACCGCCTTGGCGAACCGGTGTTTGACGTTCAGGAATGTCAGATCCGTGGCGTGACCTATTCCGCACCGCTGCGCGTAAAACTGCGTCTGGTGATCTACGAGCGCGAAGCGCCGGAAGGCACCGTAAAAGACATTAAAGAACAAGAAGTCTACATGGGCGAAATTCCGCTCATGACTGACAACGGTACCTTTGTTATCAACGGTACTGAGCGTGTTATCGTTTCTCAGCTGCACCGTAGTCCTGGCGTCTTCTTTGACTCCGACAAAGGTAAAACCCACTCTTCGGGTAAAGTGCTGTATAACGCGCGCATCATTCCTTACCGTGGTTCCTGGCTGGACTTCGAATTCGATCCGAAGGACAACCTGTTCGTACGTATTGACCGTCGCCGTAAACTGCCTGCGACCATTATTCTGCGTGCGCTGAACTACACCACTGAGCAGATCCTTGACCTGTTCTTTGAGAAAGTTGTTTTCGAAATTCGTGACAACAAGCTGCAGATGGAACTGGTGCCGGAACGCCTGCGTGGTGAAACCGCCTCCTTTGACATCGAAGCTAACGGCAAAGTGTACGTCGAAAAAGGCCGTCGCATCACTGCGCGCCACATTCGCCAACTGGAAAAAGACGATATCAAACATATCGAAGTTCCGGTTGAATACATTGCTGGTAAAGTTGCGGCTAAAGACTACGTTGACGAATCTACTGGCGAGCTGATCTGCGCAGCTAACATGGAGCTGAGCCTGGATCTGCTGGCTAAGCTGAGCCAGTCTGGTCACAAACGTATCGAAACGCTGTTCACTAACGATCTGGACCACGGTCCGTACATTTCTGAAACTGTACGCGTCGACCCAACCAACGATCGTCTGAGCGCACTGGTAGAAATCTACCGCATGATGCGCCCTGGTGAGCCGCCGACTCGTGAAGCTGCTGAAAGCCTGTTTGAGAACCTGTTCTTCTCCGAAGACCGCTATGACCTGTCTGCGGTTGGTCGTATGAAGTTCAACCGTTCTCTGCTGCGCGACGAAATCGAAGGTTCCGGTATCCTGAGCAAAGACGACATCATTGAAGTGATGAAGAAGCTCATCGATATCCGTAACGGTAAAGGCGAAGTCGATGATATCGACCACCTCGGCAACCGTCGTATCCGTTCCGTAGGCGAAATGGCGGAAAACCAATTCCGCGTTGGCCTGGTACGTGTTGAGCGTGCGGTGAAAGAGCGTCTGTCTCTGGGCGATCTGGATACCCTGATGCCTCAGGATATGATCAACGCCAAACCGATTTCTGCAGCAGTGAAAGAGTTCTTTGGTTCCAGCCAGCTGTCTCAGTTTATGGACCAGAACAACCCGCTGTCTGAGATTACGCACAAACGTCGTATCTCTGCACTCGGCCCAGGCGGTCTGACCCGTGAGCGTGCAGGCTTCGAAGTTCGAGACGTACACCCGACTCACTACGGTCGCGTATGTCCAATCGAAACGCCTGAAGGTCCGAACATCGGTCTGATCAACTCCCTGTCCGTGTATGCACAGACTAACGAATACGGTTTCCTTGAGACGCCGTACCGTAAAGTGACCGACGGTGTTGTAACTGACGAAATCCACTACCTGTCTGCTATTGAAGAAGGCAACTACGTTATCGCTCAGGCGAACTCCAACCTGGATGACGAAGGCCACTTTGTAGAAGATCTGGTTACCTGCCGTAGCAAAGGCGAATCCAGCTTGTTCAGCCGCGACCAGGTTGACTACATGGACGTATCCACCCAGCAGGTGGTATCCGTCGGTGCGTCCCTGATCCCGTTCCTGGAACACGATGACGCCAACCGTGCATTGATGGGTGCGAACATGCAACGTCAGGCGGTTCCGACTCTGCGCGCTGATAAGCCGCTGGTTGGTACCGGTATGGAACGTGCTGTTGCCGTTGACTCCGGTGTTACTGCAGTTGCTAAACGTGGCGGTACTGTTCAGTACGTGGATGCTTCCCGTATCGTTATCAAAGTTAACGAAGACGAGATGTACCCGGGCGAAGCAGGTATCGACATTTATAACCTGACCAAATACACCCGTTCTAACCAGAACACCTGTATCAACCAGATGCCTTGCGTATCTCTGGGCGAGCCAGTTGAACGTGGTGATGTGCTGGCAGACGGTCCGTCCACCGACCTCGGTGAACTGGCGCTGGGTCAGAACATGCGCGTGGCATTCATGCCATGGAACGGTTACAACTTCGAAGACTCCATCCTCGTATCCGAGCGTGTTGTCCAGGAAGACCGTTTCACCACCATCCATATTCAGGAACTGGCATGTGTGTCTCGTGACACCAAGCTGGGGCCAGAAGAGATCACTGCTGACATCCCGAACGTGGGTGAAGCTGCGCTCTCCAAACTGGATGAATCCGGTATCGTTTACATTGGTGCAGAAGTGACCGGTGGCGACATTCTGGTTGGTAAGGTAACGCCGAAAGGTGAAACCCAGCTGACGCCAGAAGAGAAGCTGCTGCGTGCGATCTTCGGTGAGAAAGCGTCTGACGTTAAAGACTCTTCTCTGCGCGTGCCAAACGGTGTTTCCGGTACGATTATCGACGTTCAGGTCTTTACTCGCGATGGCGTAGAAAAAGACAAACGTGCGCTGGAAATCGAAGAGATGCAGCTGAAGCAGGCGAAAAAAGACCTGTCTGAAGAACTGCAGATCCTCGAAGCTGGCCTGTTCAGCCGTATCTACGCTGTGCTGGTTTCCGGTGGTGTTGAAGCTGAGAAGCTCGACAAACTGCCGCGCGACCGCTGGTTAGAACTCGGCCTGACCGACGAAGAGAAACAAAATCAGCTGGAACAACTGGCTGAACAGTACGACGAACTGAAGCACGAGTTTGAGAAAAAACTCGAAGCGAAACGCCGTAAAATCACTCAGGGCGACGATCTGGCACCGGGCGTGCTGAAGATTGTTAAGGTTTATCTGGCGGTTAAACGTCGGATCCAGCCTGGTGATAAGATGGCAGGTCGTCACGGTAACAAGGGTGTTATCTCTAAGATCAACCCGATCGAAGATATGCCACACGATGCTAACGGTACGCCGGTAGATATCGTACTGAACCCGCTGGGCGTACCATCGCGTATGAACATCGGTCAGATCCTTGAAACCCACCTGGGTATGGCTGCAAAAGGTATCGGCGATAAGATCAACGCCATGCTGAAACAGCAGCAGGAAGTCGCGAAACTGCGCGAATTCATCCAGCGTGCTTACGATCTGGGTTCAGATGTTCGTCAGAAAGTTGACCTGAATACCTTCAGTGATGAAGAAGTTCTGCGTCTGGCTGAAAACCTGAAAAAAGGTATGCCGATCGCAACGCCGGTATTCGACGGTGCGAAAGAGTCTGAAATCAAGGAACTGTTACAGCTGGGTGGCCTGCCGACTTCCGGTCAGATCACACTGTTCGACGGTCGTACCGGTGAGCAGTTCGAGCGCCAGGTTACCGTTGGCTACATGTACATGCTGAAACTGAACCACCTGGTTGATGACAAGATGCATGCGCGTTCTACCGGTTCTTACAGCCTGGTTACTCAGCAGCCGCTGGGTGGTAAGGCGCAGTTCGGTGGTCAGCGCTTCGGGGAGATGGAAGTGTGGGCGCTGGAAGCATATGGCGCAGCATACACCCTGCAGGAAATGCTCACCGTTAAGTCTGATGACGTGAACGGTCGTACTAAGATGTATAAAAACATCGTGGACGGCAACCATCAGATGGAACCAGGCATGCCGGAATCCTTCAACGTACTGTTGAAAGAGATTCGTTCGCTGGGTATCAACATCGAGCTGGAAGACGAGTAACTCTCGATCAAACAGGTCACTGGTGCTGGCGTAACAGCCAGCGCCAGATTGTGCTAACTCCGACGGGAGCAAATCCGTGAAAGATTTATTAAAGTTTCTGAAAGCGCAGACTAAAACCGAAGAGTTTGATGCGATCAAAATTGCTCTGGCCTCGCCAGACATGATCCGTTCATGGTCTTTCGGTGAAGTTAAGAAGCCGGAAACCATCAACTACCGTACGTTCAAACCTGAACGTGACGGCCTTTTCTGCGCCCGTATCTTTGGGCCGGTAAAAGACTACGAGTGCCTGTGCGGTAAGTACAAGCGCCTGAAACACCGTGGTGTGATCTGTGAGAAGTGCGGCGTTGAAGTGACCCAGACCAAAGTACGCCGTGAGCGTATGGGCCACATCGAGCTGGCGTCTCCGACCGCTCACATCTGGTTCCTGAAATCTCTGCCGTCCCGTATCGGTTTGCTGCTCGATATGCCGCTGCGTGATATCGAACGTGTACTGTACTTCGAATCTTATGTGGTTATCGAAGGCGGTATGACTAACCTGGAACGTCAACAGATCCTGACTGAAGAGCAGTATCTGGACGCGCTGGAAGAGTTCGGTGACGAATTCGACGCGAAGATGGGTGCGGAAGCAATCCAGGCCCTGCTGAAGAGCATGGATCTGGAGCAAGAGTGTGAAACTCTGCGCGAAGAGCTGAACGAAACCAACTCCGAAACCAAGCGTAAGAAGCTGACCAAGCGTATCAAACTGCTGGAAGCCTTCGTACAGTCTGGCAACAAGCCAGAGTGGATGATCCTGACCGTTCTGCCGGTTCTGCCGCCAGATCTGCGTCCGCTGGTTCCGCTGGATGGTGGTCGTTTCGCAACGTCGGATCTGAACGATCTGTATCGTCGCGTGATCAACCGTAACAACCGTCTGAAACGTCTGCTGGATCTGGCTGCGCCGGATATCATCGTACGCAACGAAAAACGTATGCTGCAGGAAGCGGTTGACGCCCTGCTGGATAACGGTCGTCGCGGTCGTGCGATCACCGGTTCTAACAAACGTCCTCTGAAATCTTTGGCTGACATGATCAAAGGTAAACAGGGTCGTTTCCGTCAGAACCTGCTCGGTAAGCGTGTTGACTACTCCGGTCGTTCTGTAATCACCGTAGGTCCATACCTGCGTCTGCATCAGTGCGGTCTGCCGAAGAAAATGGCACTGGAACTGTTCAAACCGTTCATTTACGGCAAGCTGGAACTGCGTGGCCTGGCCACCACCATCAAAGCCGCTAAGAAAATGGTTGAGCGTGAAGAAGCTGTCGTTTGGGATATCCTGGACGAAGTTATCCGCGAACACCCGGTACTGCTGAACCGTGCACCAACACTGCACCGTCTGGGTATCCAGGCATTTGAGCCGGTACTGATCGAAGGTAAAGCTATCCAGCTGCACCCGCTGGTTTGTGCGGCATATAACGCCGACTTCGATGGTGACCAGATGGCTGTTCACGTACCGCTGACGCTGGAAGCCCAGCTCGAAGCGCGTGCGCTGATGATGTCTACTAACAACATCCTGTCTCCGGCGAACGGCGAACCTATCATCGTTCCGTCTCAGGACGTTGTATTGGGTCTGTACTACATGACCCGTGACTGTGTTAACGCCAAAGGCGAAGGCATGGTGCTGACTGGCCCGAAAGAAGCTGAGCGTATCTATCGCGCAGGTCTGGCCTCTCTGCATGCGCGCGTTAAAGTGCGTATCACTGAATATGAAAAAGATGAAAACGGCGAATTCGTTGCGCACACCAGCCTGAAAGACACGACCGTAGGTCGCGCCATTCTGTGGATGATCGTACCGAAAGGTCTGCCTTTCTCCATCGTCAACCAGGCGCTGGGCAAGAAAGCAATCTCTAAAATGCTGAACACCTGTTACCGCATTCTGGGCCTGAAGCCGACCGTTATCTTCGCTGACCAGACAATGTATACCGGCTTTGCTTATGCAGCGCGTTCCGGTGCATCTGTTGGTATTGATGACATGGTCATCCCAGAGAAGAAACACGAGATCATCTCTGAAGCAGAAGCTGAAGTTGCTGAGATCCAGGAGCAGTTCCAGTCTGGTCTGGTAACCGCGGGCGAACGCTATAACAAAGTTATCGATATCTGGGCTGCGGCGAACGATCGTGTATCCAAAGCGATGATGGATAACCTGCAAACCGAAACCGTTATTAACCGTGACGGCGTAGAAGAGCAGCAGGTTTCCTTCAACAGCATCTACATGATGGCCGACTCCGGTGCGCGTGGTTCTGCAGCACAGATTCGTCAGCTGGCCGGTATGCGTGGTCTGATGGCGAAGCCAGATGGCTCCATCATCGAAACGCCAATCACCGCGAACTTCCGTGAAGGTCTGAACGTACTCCAGTACTTCATCTCTACTCACGGTGCGCGTAAAGGTCTGGCGGATACCGCACTGAAAACAGCGAACTCCGGTTATCTGACTCGTCGTCTGGTTGACGTCGCGCAGGACCTGGTGGTTACTGAAGACGATTGCGGCACTCTGGAAGGCATCACCATGACCCCGGTTATCGAGGGTGGTGACGTTAAAGAGCCGCTGCGCGATCGCGTTCTGGGTCGTGTGACTGCTGAAGACGTGCTGAAGCCGGGTACGGCGGATATTCTGGTTCCACGCAACACGCTGCTGCACGAACAGTGGTGTGATCTGCTGGAAGAGAACTCCGTTGACTCCGTTAAAGTCCGTTCCGTCGTATCTTGTGACACCGACTTTGGTGTATGTGCGCACTGCTACGGTCGTGACCTGGCGCGTGGCCACATCATCAACAAAGGTGAAGCAATCGGCGTTATCGCGGCACAGTCCATCGGTGAACCGGGTACACAGCTGACGATGCGTACGTTCCACATCGGTGGTGCGGCATCTCGTGCGGCTGCTGAATCCAGCATCCAGGTGAAAAACAAAGGTAGCATCCGTCTGAGCAACGCGAAGTCGGTTGTGAACTCCAGCGGTAAACTGGTTATCACCTCACGTAACACCGAACTGAAACTGATCGACGAATTCGGCCGTACCAAAGAAAGCTATAAAGTGCCTTACGGCTCCGTTATGGCGAAAGGTGATGGCGAACAGGTTGCTGGCGGCGAAACCGTAGCAAACTGGGATCCGCACACCATGCCGGTTATCACCGAAGTGAGTGGTTTCGTCCGCTTCACTGACATGATCGACGGCCAGACCATTACTCGTCAGACCGACGAGCTGACCGGTCTGTCTTCTCTGGTGGTTCTGGATTCTGCAGAGCGTACTGCGGGTGGTAAAGACCTGCGTCCGGCACTGAAAATTGTTGATGCTCAGGGCAACGACGTTCTGATCCCAGGCACCGATATGCCTGCTCAGTACTTCCTGCCGGGTAAAGCGATTGTTCAGCTGGAAGATGGCGTACAGATCAGTTCTGGTGACACCCTGGCGCGTGTTCCGCAGGAATCCGGCGGTACCAAGGATATCACCGGTGGTCTGCCGCGCGTTGCGGACCTGTTCGAAGCACGTCGTCCGAAAGAGCCGGCAATCCTGGCTGAAATCAGCGGCATCATTTCCTTCGGTAAAGAAACCAAAGGGAAACGTCGTCTGGTTATCACCCCGGTAGACGGTAGCGAACCGTACGAAGAGATGATTCCGAAATGGCGTCAGCTCAACGTGTTCGAAGGTGAACGTGTAGAACGTGGTGACGTGGTTTCCGACGGTCCGGAAGCGCCGCATGACATCCTGCGTCTGCGTGGTGTGCATGCTGTAACTCGTTACATCGTTAACGAAGTTCAGGACGTATACCGTCTGCAGGGCGTTAAGATTAACGATAAACACATCGAAGTTATCGTTCGTCAGATGCTGCGTAAAGCCACCATCGAAAGCGCTGGTAGCTCCGACTTCCTGGAAGGCGAGCAGGTTGAATACTCCCGCGTCAAGATCGCTAACCGCGAGCTGGAAGCGAACGGCAAAGTGGGTGCAACGTTCTCCCGCGATCTGCTGGGTATCACCAAAGCGTCTCTGGCAACCGAGTCCTTCATCTCTGCAGCATCGTTCCAGGAAACCACGCGTGTCCTGACCGAAGCCGCTGTTGCAGGTAAACGTGATGAACTGCGCGGTCTGAAAGAGAACGTAATCGTGGGTCGTCTGATCCCGGCAGGTACCGGTTACGCGTACCACCAGGATCGTATGCGCCGTCGCGCAGCGGGCGAACTGCCAGCTGCTCCGCAGGTGACTGCTGAAGATGCGTCTGCCAGCCTGGCAGAACTGCTGAACGCAGGCCTGGGCGGTTCTGACAACGATTAATCGTTGCCGACCATAATAAAAAACCCGCTTCGGCGGGTTTTTTTATGTCTGTGTTTATGCCTGATGGCGCTGTGCTTATCAGACCTACGAGGCGACGAAGCTATCCGGCAATGTCATTAATTTACCGGCGGTAAGCGCCGATAAAGCTCAATCATATCTCCCGCCAAATCCTGAATCACCATCGCGTTCATTAGGTGATCCTGCGAATGGACGGTGATGAGATTGACCGGTAGCTTGCCGGTACCTTCGTCGATACCGATAAGTTGGGTCTGGATTTTATGTGCTTGTTTAACGTACTCGCGTGATTCCGTCATCGCTTGTTCTGCACCGGGGAAATCCCCTTTACGCGCCAGTTGTAGCGCTGTCAGGGCCTGGCTGCGGGCAGCACCCGCATTAACGAGTAATTCCATGATGATTGTTTCTAACTCTTCCATGCCATTACTCCAGCAGTTTCAGCGCTTTATCCAGTACGGCATCACCTTTCATCATGCCGTAATCCATCATATCGATCACCGCGACCTTTTTACCTAACGGGTCAGCAAGCGCCTGCAGCTTGGCCTGCTCATACTTAACCTGTGGACCGAGTAAAACAATATCTGCAGTGGCAATATTCTCTGCAAACTCAGCCACCGGGACCGCTTTGATAGTGACGTCGACGCCTTTTTTCTGGGCGGCATCTTTCATCCTTTGCACCAGCATGCTGGTGGACATTCCGGCGGCACAGCATAAAACGATGTTTTTCATAAGCAGTCTCGATCAACATGTGTGGGTTGATAATTATCGCGAGCCAGCTGTAGCAACAACTGCTTTGCAACGATTGTGTGCAAGGCATCACAAAGAAAATCACTTTTTCTGAAACCGGTTACAAAAAGAGGCAAAACCCGATGATCTGCACCAGGGCCGGCGGCTTTTTGACTCGCTTATCACATGCTGGAATATATAATTACTGTCAATAAAGACATGTTATAAAAAACAGTATTGACAGCGTTTTTTAAACCCGTATGTTAATACTTAACAGCGGAGAAATTGTCATTTGCTGTTAACGTAGTAAGTGTTAGTAGAGCTCGATTGGGGTTTGCGATAAAGGCCACGAAGTATTTTTTGTATGGGATAGTCGATGCTGAAAACGCTATTTTTTCACTTCGACAATGCTTTCAGGCCACGTAGTTGATATATCTAATCGCAAAAAATCAGTAAAACGCGACGATGTAACGCCATGATTTAATAGTAATTATTCGTGATTTCTGCTTTTTTGGTTATCACGAGGGAAATAAGGCAACGCATCAAAGAGTATATGTCGCGAGGGGAAGTGTACTTGTTTAGGTCACCAGCCTTGAGTTCTATTATCAAGCGGGTGGAATGTGTTTAACGGTAAATAGAGGAAAGCTTTAGTTAGTATCAATATCCAATATTATCTGTAGTAAACGTGTACATTTTAAAGTAGTACCATCAGCAGTATTAAATCGTTAAGTTTATTAATGTTAAATTTGAAGTGTGTAGTAACGTAAAGCCCTGACTGCAATAGTCGGGGCTTTTGTTCATTGTAGATCAAGCTGTTATCCAGGATGCTTAGCCGCGTTGGTTCAACATTGCATCACTCAGTGGGTATTAAAAAAATTAATGCTTGCTTAATGATTAGAAGTAGGTCTACTATAGCGGCATCGGTTTGGAACACAGACCTTATGCAAGCAGTTTTAGTAAAGCAGTTCTCAGTTCAAGCGTTATCCTCAGATACTCTTCTTCATGAGCCTCCTCCCTAAGTGCCCCATAAGTTAATTTCTGCAAAACAGGCCATCTTCGCTGCATGAGCGGCTCAAAAACATGAAAGGAAGTATCTATGTCTAACAAAATGACTGGTTTAGTAAAATGGTTTAACCCTGAGAAAGGCTTTGGCTTTATCACCCCTCAGGACGGTAGCAAGGATGTGTTTGTGCATTTCTCCGCTATCCAGAGTAACGATTTTAAAACCTTAGACGAAGGTCAAAAAGTGGAGTTCTCTGTTGAGAACGGCGCTAAAGGTCCGTCTGCTGTTAACGTTATCGCGCTGTAATCGCCGATAATTTCACGAACGCTTACGATAGCGATGAAGGCCAGAGCCTGAGCAGTTAGGTGCCAGTGAAGAAAAAACCCGCGAAAGCGGGTTTTTTTGTTTATGCGATAGCGTTGGACTTAGGGCATCTGGGCGGCGCGTCCCAGATAGCTGTCCCAGTCTTTCCACACGGGTTGTAATCCCTGCGCCATCAGTGCTTCAGCAACGGCTTCCGGGCGACGATCGTCGTGCGGGGAGAACTGTTCCAGTTCGGGGTGGTTATCGGCATAACCACCGGGCTGGGTTTTTGAGAAGGCGCTGACGTTGTTGATCGCCAACGGGATCACATGGTCACGAAACCATGGCGATTCGCGGGTGGAGAGCGACAGCTCAATTTCTGGTGCCAGTAAACGAAACGCGCAAATGGTCTGGACCAACTGTCGCTCATCCATGATCGATGCAGGCTCAACGCCTCCGGTGCATGGGCGCAGGCGAGGGAAGGAGATAGAGTAGCGGCTCTGCCAGTAATGCTGCTGCATCCACAGCAGATGTTCAGCTACCATATAGCAGTCCACCCGCCAACTGTCGGACAAACCAATCAACGCGCCAAGACCGATTTTGTCGATCCCTGCGCGGCCCAGCCGGTCCGGCGTTTCCAGTCGCCAGAAGAAATCCTGCTTTTTCCCCTTCAGATGGTGGCGGGCGTAAATCGCCTCATGATAGCTCTCCTGATATACCATCACGCCATCCAGCCCCAGCGTCTTCAGCTCCGCATATTCAGCCTCTGACAGCGGCTGTACTTCCATCTGTAAAGAGGCAAACTGGCGGCGAATGGCAGGCAAATGGCGACGAAAGTAATCCATCCCCACTTTGGCCTGATGTTCACCGGTGACCAGTAGCAGATGCTCAAAGCCCAGCTCGCGGATAGCCGCACACTCACGTTGTATCTCATCTTCGTCCAGCGTTTTGCGTTTGATACGGTTGCTCATCGAAAAACCGCAGTAGGTGCAGTCGTTGGCACAAAGGTTTGAGAGATAAAGCGGCACGTAAAAGCTCACGGTGTTACCGAAGCGCTGGCGAGTCAGCCTTTGCGCCCGTTGCGCAATCGGCTCCAGATAATCGGCGGCGGCAGGTGAGAGCAGCGCCATCAAATCATCGCGGCCCAGTTGTGAAGCGTTGAGGGCGCGTTCCACGTCAGCGGCGGTTTTCCCGTTGATGCGCAGACGGATGTCGTCCCAGTCAAGCTGTCGCCATCGGTCGGTGAAGGTTTTCATGCGAAAGCCTCCAGGAATCCGGTTAACGGGCTGGTGGCCTGCGCGAGCGAACTTTTGCTGCCGGGGACGGCCTGGCGCGCCAAAAGGCCCGCTTCAACTGCCAGACGGAAAGCGGTGGCCATCGTGACCGGGCAGTCCGCTACGGCAATCGCCGTGTTGACCAGCACCGCGTCAGCGCCCATTTCCAGCGCCTGCGCTGCGTGGCTGGGCACGCCGATACCCGCATCGACCACCACCGGTACGGTCGCCTGCTGGATAATAATCTCCAGCATCGCTTTGGTTTCCAGCCCCTGGTTGGAGCCGATAGGCGCGCCGAGCGGCATCACCGCCGCGCAGCCGACCTCTTCCAGCCGCTTGCACAGTACCGGATCCGCGCCGCAGTAGGGCAGCACCACAAAGCCCTGTTTCACCAGCGCTTCGGCGGCTTTTAGCGTTTCGATGGGATCGGGCAATAGCCAGCGGGCATCCGGGTGGATTTCTAATTTCAGCCAGTTTGTACCCAACGCTTCACGCGCCAGTTGGGCGGCGAAAATCGCCTCTTCAGCGGTTTTCGCTCCGGAGGTGTTAGGCAGCAGCGTCACGCCCGCGTCGATAAGCGGGGCCAGAATGGCATCGTTATGCTGGCGCAAATCCACGCGCTTCATCGCCAGCGTCACCAGCTGGCTGCCGGAGGCGCGAAGCGCCTCGACCATCAGCTGCGATGAGGCAAATTTTCCGGTACCGGTGAACAGATGTGAATCAAACGTTTTGTCGGCAATACGTAACATATCAACCCCCTGCAATAACCTGAAAAAGCAGGATCTGGTCGCCTTCCTGCACGATGTGCTGCTGCCACTGCTCGCGCGGCAGGATCTGCTGATTGAGCGCCAGCGCCGCGCCCGGTTTGAGCTGATTAAGCTCGGTGAGCAGCCCGCTGACGGTTTGTCCCTCGGCGCACTGCATCGGCTCATCATTGAACTGAATCTGCATGTTGCCCTCCGCATACCGGGCAGCCATTGGCCCGACGCAGCGCAAGGCTGCGCCACTGGCTGGTTTTACCGTCAAACAGGCGTAGCTCTCCGCTGGGTGTCGCAATGCCGCTTAGCAGTTTGATGGCTTCCAGCGCCTGCAAGGTGCCCATCACGCCGACAACCGGGCCGACGATACCGGCGGTACGGCAGTTGCGTTCGGGTTCGACATCATCCGGCCACAGGCAGCGGTAACAACCTTGCTCCCACGGTGGCGTGAGTACCATCAACTGGCCGCCGAAACCGACGGCGCTGGCGGTAACCAAAGGCGTATTCAGCGCCACGCAGGCGGCGTTAATTTCCTGACGCGTGGCCATGTTGTCGGTACAGTCGAGCACCACGTCGGCACGCGCTACAGCGTGCCGGAGCGCATCGCCCGTCAGCCGCTGCTCAAGGACGACCAGCTCGCTGTCCGGGTTAAGACGCGCCAGATGGCGTTCTGCCGCCTGCGCTTTCGGGCGGGCAATGTCGTCGGTGGTGAACAATATTTGCCGTTGCAGATTGCTCAGATGCACGTCGTCATCGTCCGCCAGCGTCAGCGTGCCGACGCCTGCACCCGCCAGATACAGCGCGGCAGGCGAGCCTAATCCGCCCAGACCGACAATCAGCACATGGCTGTCGAGCAGCTTTTGTTGGCCCTCAATCGCGATATCGCCGAGCAGGATCTGCCGGCTGTAACGCATAAAGTCGCGGTCATTCATCGCCGACTCCCGCTATGTCCAGCAGCTGCGCCGTGGCTGCCTGCCAGTTGGCCGCCAGGGTGATAGCGCTGACCACGGCAATGCTGCCGACGCCGGTCGCCAGCACCGACGGGGCGCGCTCAAGGCTGATGCCGCCAATCGCCACGGTCGGGTAATCTGCCAGTCGTTCAATATGACCTGCCAGCTGAGTCAGCCCCTGCGGGGCGGAAGGCATCTGCTTGGTTTGCGTGGGGAAGACGTGGCCGAGTGCGATATAAGAAGGCTTAGCGGCGAGCGCGACGTCGATCTCCATATCATCGTGGGTGGAAACCCCCAGGCGTAAGCCCGCCGCCTGAATGGCCTTCAGGTCGGTGGTTTCGAGATCTTCCTGGCCCAGATGCACGCCGTAGGCGTTGTGCTTAATCGCCAGCCGCCAATAGTCGTTAATAAACAGGCGGGCGTCATAGCGACGCCCCAGCGCGATGGCGGCAATCACGTCCGCTTCGACCTCATCATCGCGTTTGTCTTTGATACGCAGCTGGATCGTGCGTACGCCCGCCTCCAGCAGACGTTCAATCCATGCAACGCTGTCCACCACCGGGTAAAGCCCGAGGCGGAACGGCACGGTCGGGAAATCAGGCTGGTACATTATGCCTCCTCTTTTTTGAGGTAGATTTCACCGCCTTTGGCGCGGAAGTTCTCCGACATATCTGCCATTCCCACTTCAATAGTCTGCGCGGCGGCGTAGTCGCGTACTTCCTGGCTGATTTTCATTGAGCAGAACTTCGGCCCGCACATCGAGCAGAAGTGGGCGACCTTGCCGGACTCCTGCGGCAGGGTTTCATCGTGATAGGAGCGGGCGGTGAACGGGTCGAGCGCGAGGTTAAACTGGTCTTCCCAGCGGAATTCAAAGCGCGCTTTTGACATCGCGTTATCGCGGATCTGCGCGCCCGGGTGGCCTTTGGCTAAATCCGCGGCGTGAGCGGCAATCTTGTAGGTGATCAGCCCTTGCTTCACGTCTTCTTTGTTCGGCAGGCCGAGGTGCTCTTTCGGCGTGACGTAGCACAGCATCGCGCAGCCAAACCAGCCGATCATCGCCGCGCCAATGCCGGAGGTGAAGTGGTCATAGCCCGGCGCGATATCTGTCGTCAACGGCCCTAAGGTGTAGAACGGTGCTTCGTGGCAGCTCTCCAGCTCTTCGGTCATGTTGCGTTGGATCATATGCATCGGCACATGTCCTGGACCTTCAATCATCACCTGCACGTCGTATTCCCAGGCGATTTTGGTCAGCTCGCCCAGCGTATGCAGTTCGGAGAACTGCGCTTCGTCGTTGGCATCCTGAATCGAACCCGGGCGCAGGCCGTCGCCGAGAGAGAGCGAGACGTCGTAGGCGGCGCAGATTTCACAAATTTCGCGGAAATGTTCAAACAGGAAGTTTTCTTTGTGATGAGAAAGGCACCATTTCGCCATGATCGAACCGCCGCGCGAGACAATTCCGGTCAGGCGTTTAGCGGTCATCGGCACGTAGCGCAGCAGTACGCCGGCATGGATGGTGAAGTAGTCGACGCCCTGTTCGGCCTGTTCCAGCAACGTATCGCGGAACGCTTCCCAGGTGAGATCTTCGGCGATCCCATTGACCTTCTCCAGCGCCTGGTAGATCGGTACGGTGCCGATCGGCACCGGGCTGTTACGCAGGATCCACTCGCGGGTTTCGTGAATATAGCGACCGGTGGAGAGGTCCATCACCGTATCTGCGCCCCAGCGGGTCGACCACACCAGTTTTTCGACCTCTTCTTCGATAGAGGAAGTGACCGCCGAGTTACCGATGTTGGCATTCACCTTCACCAGGAAGTTGCGGCCGATGATCATCGGCTCGGATTCCGGGTGGTTGATGTTGGCAGGAATAATCGCCCGGCCCGCAGCGACTTCATCACGCACGAATTCCGGCGTGATATTTTCCGGCAGGCGCGCGCCAAAGTTCATCCCTGGATGCTGATGGCGCAGCACTTCACTACGGATACGCTCGCGGCCCATATTTTCACGGATGGCGATAAACTCCATCTCTGGCGTCACGATCCCCTGACGGGCGTAGTGCAGCTGGGTCACGCGCTTACCGGCTTTGGCGCGCTTTGGCGTCAGCAGGCCGCTGAAACGCAGCTCGTCCAGGCCATCGTCGGCCAGACGTTCTTTGGTATAAGCGGAACTACGGTCGTCTAATTCTTCGCTATCGTTACGTGCCGCAATCCACGCCTGGCGCAGTTTCGCCAGGCCCTGCTGGACGTTAATCTCCACGTCAGGATCGCCATACGGCCCGGAGGTGTCGTACACCGGCACGGCTTCGTTGTCTTCAAATTGCGGGTTGTCTTTGCTGCCGCCAATCAGCGTCGGGCTAAGCTGGATTTCGCGCATCGGAATGCGGATATCCGGCTGCGAACCGGTAATATAAATGCGTTTTGAGTTAGGGAAGGCGGTCCCTTCCAGGGTATCGATAAAGTGTTGGGCTTGCGCGCGCTGTTCGCGGCGTGATGGTTTAGTAGTGGCAGACATAGCTCATTCCAAAAAAGTAAGGACGTGGCTTGTCAGACGACGGATGAAGCAAGAGAGACGATCGCCTTGGGGCGATGCGGTTGCAGATTGACTCTTGTTCCCTTCGCAGGTTTTAACCTGATCAGGTTCCGCGGATCCCGAATTAACGGTCTCAGCCTTTTCCACTCATGCTGTTGTGGAAAATAAGCACTCCGACAAGAAGTAACCTCTATCTTAGAGGTAATGAATGTAAACTACGCGTTAATGCGACAAATCTCAAGCAGGACGTTTGAGAGTGCCACTCTCGTGCATCGCATCAAATACCAGCATGATCAGCTTATCTTCGAGCACGAACCGGGCTTCCAGCGCCTCGCCGATATCTGATAAAGCCTGTTGAAATTCAAGGAAGTTATCATGATCAATGGCGGTCTCCAGACTGGTGTCATAGTAGTCCATGATCAGTTGTGTGTTGGCTTCCAGCAGTGGCCAAATTTTTGTGGCTTTTAAAAGCTGCCCGTTCCCTTCCAATTTATGGAGAATACGTTCATAAATACTGAAGTGTCCGGTGGAGAGGTAATCGACCAGGCTCTGACAAAAATCATCCAGCGCTTTTTCATTGAGCCGCATGTACGATTCTTTGCCAGGCTTAATGCCAACCAGATTGTAGTAAGCCACGAGCAGGTGCTTACGTACATGTAGCCAGCGATCAACCAGTTTATTACTTCCTCCGACGTGCTCCGTCAGGCTTTCCAGCTGGTTTAGCATGATTGACTCCGCAAGATGGTGTTTAGGAACTGCTCACCCGTAAATGTAAAAATAATGTAAACAACATGCCTGTGAAGCAAAGGTTGCGCAAGAGATATGGATCGTATAATTGAAAAATTAGATAGCGGCTGGTGGATTGTCAGTCATGAGCAAAAGTTATGGTTGCCTCATGGCGAGCTGCCTCACGGCGACGCGGCACGTTTTGATTTGATCGGGCAGCGCGCACTTTCTATCGGCGAATGGGAAGGGGAGACGGTCTGGCTGGTGCAGCAGCAACGTCGCCACGATATGGGGTCGGTACGCCAGGTCATTGACCAGGATGTTGGCCTGTTTCAACTGGCCGGACGCGGCGTACAGCTGGCCGAGTTTTACCGCTCGCATAAATTCTGCGGCTACTGTGGGCACACGATGTACCCGAGTAAAACGGAATGGGCGATGCTGTGCAGCCACTGCCGGGAACGCTACTACCCGCAAATTGCCCCCTGCATTATCGTCGCCATTCGCCGAGATGATTCCATCCTGCTTGCCCAACATGTTCGCCATCGTAACGGCGTACATACCGTGCTGGCGGGTTTTGTCGAAGTGGGCGAAACCCTCGAGCAGGCGGTGGCGCGTGAAGTCATGGAAGAGAGTGGCATCAAGGTGAAAAACCTGCGCTATGTCACTTCTCAGCCGTGGCCGTTCCCGCAGTCTTTGATGACCGCATTTATGGCAGAGTATGATAGCGGCGAGATTGTTATCGACCCGAAAGAACTGCTGGAAGCGAACTGGTATCGCTACGATGATTTACCGCTGCTTCCCCCGCCAGGCACCGTCGCGCGGCGATTGATTGAAGACACTGTGGCGATGTGTCGGGCTGAGTACGAGTAAAGAACGAGTGATGATACACTGATGGACTGACGCAATAAGGAACTGCAAAAATGACCGAACTGAAGAACGATCGTTATCTGCGTGCGCTGCTGCGCCAGCCCGTTGATGTCACTCCGGTATGGATGATGCGCCAGGCGGGCCGCTATCTACCGGAATATAAAGCCACGCGCGCCGAGGCGGGCGATTTTATGGCGCTGTGCAAAAATGCCGAGCTGGCCTGCGAAGTTACGCTGCAGCCGCTGCGTCGTTATAAGCTTGATGCCGCGATCCTCTTCTCGGATATCCTGACGATTCCCGATGCGATGGGGCTTGGGCTGTATTTTGAAGCAGGAGAAGGTCCACGCTTCACCTCCCCGATTACCAGCAAGGCTGACGTCGACAAACTGCCGATCCCGGACCCGGAAGATGGGCTGGGTTACGTGATGAATGCGGTGCGCACCATTCGCCGTGAACTGAAAGGCGAAGTGCCGCTGATCGGCTTCTCCGGTAGCCCGTGGACGCTGGCAACCTACATGGTTGAAGGCGGCAGCAGCAAAGCCTTCACCGTGATTAAAAAGATGATGTATGCCGACCCTAAAGCACTGCATCTGCTGCTGGATAAGCTGGCGAAGAGCGTCACGCTGTACCTGAACGCGCAGATCAAAGCGGGCGCGCAGTCGGTGATGATTTTCGATACCTGGGGCGGTGTGCTGACCGGTCGCGACTATCAGCAGTTCTCCCTGTACTACATGCACAAAATCGTTGATGGCCTGCTGCGCGAGAACGACGGTCGTCGTGTACCGGTGACCCTGTTTACCAAAGGCGGCGGTCAGTGGCTGGAAGCGATGGCGGAAACCGGCTGTGATGCGTTAGGTCTCGACTGGACCACTGACATTGCCGATGCGCGTCGTCGTGTAGGTCATAAAGTGGCGCTACAGGGCAATATGGATCCATCCATGCTGTATGCGCCGCCAGCCCGCATCGAAGAAGAGGTGGCGACAATTCTGGCCGGATTCGGTCAGGGCGAAGGGCATGTCTTTAACCTGGGCCACGGCATTCATCAGGACGTCCCGCCAGAACATGCGGGTGTCTTTGTGGAGGCGGTACATCGGTTGTCCGAACAGTACCACCGCTAAGGAGTCATTATGGATCTCGCGTCATTACGCGCGCAGCAGCTTGAACTGGCCTCTTCAGTGATCCGCGAGGATCGTCTGAAGAACGATCCGCCTGATCTGATCGGCGGAGCGGACGTGGGGTTTGAGCAGGGCGGCGCAGTGACGCGAGCCGCGATGGTCTTACTGAAGTATCCCACGCTTGAACTGGTTGAATACAAGGTGGCGCGTATCGCCACCACCATGCCCTACATTCCCGGTTTTCTCTCCTTTCGTGAAACCCCCGCGCTGATGGCCGCCTGGCAATTGCTCTCGCACAAGCCAGATCTGCTGTTCGTTGACGGGCACGGCATTTCGCACCCGCGTCGCCTGGGCGTAGCCAGTCATTTTGGTCTGCTGGTGGATGTCCCGACGATTGGCGTGGCGAAAAAACGGTTGTGCGGCAAGTTTGAGCCGCTCGCTGCCGAACCCGGCGCGTTAGCACCATTGCTGGATAAAGGCGAACAGCTGGCGTGGGTCTGGCGCAGCAAAGCGCGCTGTAACCCGTTGTTTATCTCTACGGGTCACCGCGTGAGTATGGACAGCGCACTGGCGTGGGTACAACGCTGTATGAACGGCTATCGTCTGCCGGAACCAACGCGCTGGGCAGATGCGGTGGCATCCGAACGCCCGGCTTTTACGCGGCTTGCAGCAAAAGCGCCCCATATCGGGTAAACTGCGGCTAATTTCCGTATTTGAGAACTCATCATGTTACAAAATCCGATTCACCTGCGTCTGGAGAAGCTGGAAAGCTGGCAGCACGTCACGTTTATGGCCTGTCTGTGCGAACGCATGTACCCGAATTACGCCATGTTCTGCAAGCAAACTGAATTTGGCGATGGACAGATTTACCGCCGAATTCTGGATCTGATTTGGGAAGCGCTGACGGTTAAAGACGCGAAAATCAATTTCGACAGCCAGCTGGAAAAGTTTGAAGAGGCCATTCCTTCTGCAGACGATTACGATCTGTACGGCGTTTATCCGGCGATTGATGCCTGTGTGGCATTAAGCGAACTGATGCATTCACGTCTTAGCGGTGAAACGCTGGAACACGCTATTGAAGTCAGTAAGGCTTCAATTACCACAGTAGCGATGCTGGAAATGACGCAAGCTGGTCGCGAAATGACCGATGAAGAGCTCAAAGAGAACCCTGCCGTTGAGCAAGAATGGGATATTCAGTGGGAAATTTTCCGACTTTTAGCCGATTGTGAAGAACGCGATATTGAGCTGATAAAAGGGCTGCGTGCAGACCTGCGCGAGGCTGGTGAGAGCAATATTGGTATAAATTTTCAGCAATGACACCACAAAACGTGATTTAACGCCTGATTTGTCGTGCCTGAAGGCTTCCCATCCGCCCCCGGTCTGGTCTACATTTGGGGGGCGAAAAAAAGTGGCTATCGGTGCGTGTATGCAGGAGAGTGCTTTTCTGGCATTTCCGTCGCACTCGATGCTTAGCAAGCGATAAACACATTGTAAGGATAACTTATGAACAAGACTCAACTGATTGATGTAATTGCAGACAAAGCAGAACTGTCTAAAACACAGGCTAAAGCTGCTCTGGAATCCACTCTGGCTGCTATTACTGAGTCTCTGAAAGAAGGCGATGCTGTACAACTGGTTGGTTTCGGTACCTTCAAAGTGAACCACCGTGCTGAGCGCACTGGCCGCAACCCGCAGACCGGTAAAGAAATCAAAATCGCCGCAGCTAACGTACCGGCATTTGTTTCTGGTAAAGCACTGAAAGACGCGGTTAAGTAATTCGCGTGGCAGTGAACAGTTTTAACGAAGGGGCGGTTTCGCCCCTTTTGTCCATCTGGCGTCATACGCTCTGGCTTTCAGGTGTTCTGTTACTGTCTGCCTGCGGTAGCCATTCTGAGCTTCCTCCGTTCACGGCCAGCGGCTATGTTGGCGAGCAGGGGGCGGTACGCGTCTGGCGTAAAGATTCCAGTGACGATGTTCACTTGCTCTCGGTATTGAGTCCGTGGCGTAACGGCGATACCACCACCAGTGAATACCGCTGGCAGGGAGATACGCTCTCTCTGATAGAACTCAATGTTTACAGTAAACCGCCGGAACATATTCGTATCCGCTTCGATGACCGCGGCGAACTGAGTTTCATGCAACGTGAAGTCGCCGGGCAAAAGCAGCAGCTTTCCAGCGATCAAATTGCGTTGTACCGCTATCGTGCCGATCAAATCCGCAAGACCAGCGATGCGCTGCGTCAGGGACGGGTGATATTGCGTCAGGGACGTTGGCATGCGGATAACACGGTCACAACCTGTGAAGGTGAAACGCTGAAGCCAGACCTGGAGTCGTGGGCGATAAACCATATCGAGCGCCGCCAGAAACATTCATCCGTAGAGGTGAGTGTGGCATGGCTGGAAGCGCCCGAAGGGTCGCAGCTACTGCTAGTCGCCAATGAAGATTTTTGTCACTGGCAGCCTACAGCCAAAACGTTCTGAAAACCTGAAGACAGGTAGTCAGCAGGCCTGATCCGTATGGCGTCATCAGGCATTAAGTCT
This sequence comes from Citrobacter sp. Cy070, assembly GCF_030332245.1. NCBI lineage: Bacteria > Pseudomonadati > Pseudomonadota > Gammaproteobacteria > Enterobacterales > Enterobacteriaceae > Citrobacter > Citrobacter sp. Cy070. The sequence continues at coordinate 6,655 of NZ_JAOWIG010000044.1, read as the reverse complement.
TTTACCAGTGCCCCATTCCCATATGGCCGCCGCCGCGATGGTTACCGCCACCGCCGCATCCGCCGTAGCCCATTCCCGCGCCACGTGGCACGCCAGCCTGCGCCATTGCGACATCGCGTTTAACGCGCTGCTCGTCCAGAGACTGATTCAACGCTTCCATCTCTTTTGCCACGGCATTAATTTTTGCCGTGTCCGGCGAGCTGGCCGTTAATAGTGCATTGTACTCATAACGTTTGGATGTCAGCTGTTGGCGCAACGCGCTGGTCTGGGAGTAGTAATCATCATAGATTTTCTGTGCGGCAGCCTGCTGCTCAGCGGTCATTGGGGTACCGCCCCGTTGCTGCATTCCATCACCATATCCCCAGTGATTCTGCGCCAGTACCGGGGTGGAGCCCAGTGCGATAAGAGAAAGTGCAATCAGTGCCAGTTTGTTGTTCCGTTTCATCGTTCGTTCTCCTGTTGGTTAGCTTACATTCTCTTTTGCATCTTCCGTGCCAAAGCGTTGATCCCTGCCCTGCGGGCGTTGTGCGCGTCGTCTTTGCAGGGAAACGAGTAAAAATGACTCGCCAGAACGCGCCAGCGAGTCATTTTTACCCGGTACTTTCAGCGGTTTGTGTCTGAGGGCAGGGTTATCAGGGGGCAAAAATGGCATGATTTCTGCTGTATACCTGCAACGATGAAAGGAACAAGCGGGGTGAAGGGAGAGCGTATGCGTCTTTATAAGGATACGGTGGCAAAGTGGTTGAGCCGACTCTTGCTGGCGGCAATCCTGATTTTGGTCGGCTGGTTTTCGATTATGACTATTCGGGACTATGGGCGGGAAAGTGGCGCCGCGCGGCAAACGCTACTGGAAAAAGGCAGTGTGCTCATTCGCGCTCTGGAATCTGGTACGCGTGTAGGCATGGGGATGCGCATGCATCATGCTCAACAGCAGACGCTACTGGAGGAAATGGCCGTACAACCCGGCGTGCTATGGTTTGCCGTTGTGGATGAGCATGGCGTCATTATGACTCACAGCAATTCCTCAATGGTCGGGAAAACGCTCTATTCACCGGATGTCCTGCGACAGCTTAGTCCTGGGGAGCAAGAAAGCTGGCGGAATATTGACATTCAAGTGAGGGACGGTGAAAACACGCCGGCTCTGGAAATTTATCGCCAGTTTCAGCCGATGTATGGTCCAGGACGTCATGGCATGGCGAGTTGCGCCAGTAATGACGGGCGGCTTAACATCCCTGCACAAACCATTTTTATCGCCTTTGATGCCAGCGATCTGGCGGCGACCCAGACAAGAGAGTGGCGTAACACACTGATAGTCCTCTGTGCGCTGGCGGCTGTACTACTGGCAACTGTACTTACGTTTTTCTGGTATCAGCGCTATCAGCGTTCGTACAAGGAATTGCAGGATGCGATGAAGCGGAAAGAAAAACTGCTGGCGCTCGGACACCTGGCGGCTGGCGTCGCACATGAAATTCGCAATCCGCTGTCTTCCATTAAAGGTCTGGCAAAGTATTTTGCCGAACGAACCCCGCCGGGTGGCGAGTCGCATGAGCTGGCACAGGTGATGGCGAAAGAAGCGGACCGTTTAAATCGGGTGGTGAGCGAGTTGCTGGAGCTGGTGAAGCCAGCGCATCTGACGCTGCAACAGGTGGATCTCAACGAGGTCATCACCCACTCATTGCATCTGGTAAGCCAGGATGCTCAAAGTCGGGAGATTCAATTACGGTTTACGATAAATCCTGCACTACCAACCATTCAGGCCGATCCTGACCGGCTAACGCAGGTCCTGCTGAATCTGTATCTGAACGCCATTCATGCGATTGGTCGTCAGGGCACGATCACGGTTGAAGCGAATGAAAGCAGCGCTGAGCGCGTTAAAATCGTGGTGACCGATAGCGGGAAGGGAATTGCAGCGGAACAGCTGGAGGCCATTTTTACACCTTACTTCACGACTAAAGCTGACGGAACCGGCCTCGGGCTGGCGGTAGTGCAGAACATTATCGAACAGCATGGTGGCACCATTCAGGTGGCAAGCGTTGAGGGCAAAGGTGCGACCTTTACCCTTTGGCTGCCGACCAAAGCGAAACAACAGGATTAACAAGGATGACGCGCGGAAAAATCAATATTCTGGTAGTAGATGACGATATCAGCCACTGCACCATTTTACAGGCGCTGCTGCGCGGCTGGGGTTATGAGGTCGCGCTGGCCTATAGCGGGCGAGCGGCGCTGGAACAGGTGCGCGAACGCGTATTTGATTTAGTGCTGTGTGATGTACGCATGGCGGAGATGGACGGTATCGCAACGCTCAAAGAGATCAAGGCGATGAATCCGGCGATTCCGGTCTTGATCATGACGGCGTTCTCCAGCGTAGAGACCGCCGTTGAGGCGCTTAAAACCGGGGCGCTGGACTACTTAATCAAGCCGCTGGATTTTGACCGTCTGCAGGAGACGCTGGAAAAGGCGCTGGCGCACACGCGGGAAACGGGCGCTGAATTGCCGTCAGCCTCGGCGGCGCAGTTTGGCATGATTGGTCGTAGTCCGGCGATGCAGCAGTTGCTCAGCGAAATTGCGATGGTTGCGCCCTCAGATGCGACAGTGCTCATTCACGGAGACTCCGGCACGGGCAAAGAACTGGTGGCCCGGGCGCTGCATGCCAGCAGCGCCCGTCGCGATAAACCGCTGGTGACGCTCAACTGCGCGGCGCTTAATGAGTCGCTGCTGGAGTCCGAACTTTTTGGTCACGAGAAAGGGGCGTTTACCGGGGCGGATAAACGCCGGGAAGGGCGCTTTGTGGAGGCCGATGGTGGCACGTTATTTCTTGATGAAATTGGCGATATCTCACCGCTGATGCAGGTGCGTCTGCTGCGGGCGATCCAGGAGCGAGAAGTACAGCGGGTTGGCAGCAACCAGACTATTGCGGTTGATGTCCGGCTGATCGCCGCCACGCATCGAGATCTGGCGGAGGAAGTCAGTGCCGGGCGCTTTCGCCAGGATCTCTACTATCGCCTGAACGTCGTCACCATTGAAATGCCAGCATTGCGCCAGCGCCGGGAAGATATTCCGCTGTTAGCCGAACATTTTCTCCAGCGTTTTGCTGCGCGTAACCGAAAAGCGGTGAAAGGCTTTACTCCGCAGGCGATGGATCTGCTGATCCACTACGACTGGCCGGGCAATATTCGTGAGCTGGAAAATGCGATTGAGCGCTCGGTGGTGCTGCTGACGGGGGAATATATTTCCGAACGTGAACTGCCGATGGCGATTGCCGCGACGCCGATAAAAACGGAATTCAGTGGCGAGATCCAACCGCTGGTGGATGTCGAAAAGGAGGTGATTCTGGCGGCGCTGGAAAAAACGGGCGGCAATAAAACGGAAGCCGCCCGTCAGTTAGGCATTACGCGTAAAACGCTGCTGGCGAAAATTTCGCGTTAGCGTTGCTCGCGTTCAATGGCGCGCCAGCCGATGTCGTTACGGCTGAAGCTGCCATCCCAGCGGATGTCGGTCATCAGGGCGTAAGCGCGTTTCTGCGCTTCAGCCACGGTGTTACCCAGCGCGGTGGCGCACAGCACGCGACCGCCGTTGGTCAACACGCGATCGTCAGCAGACAGTTTGGTGCCCGCGTGGAACACTTTACCGTCAGCGACGTCTTCCAGCGGCAGACCGTGGATCTCATCGCCGGTATTGTAATTACCCGGATAACCTCCGGCGGCAATGACCACACCCAGCGAGGCGCGCTCGTCCCACTCGGAGGTTTTTTCATCCAGCTTGCCGTCACAGGCGGCGAGGCACAGCTCCACCAGATCGGACTTCATGCGCAGCATGATCGGCTGGGTTTCCGGATCGCCGAAGCGGCAGTTAAACTCGATAACCTTCGGGTTGCCCTGCTTATCGATCATCAGACCCGCATACAGGAAACCGGTGTAGGTGTTACCTTCCGCCGCCATGCCTTTTACGGTTGGCCAGATGATGCGTTCCATGGTGCGCTGGTGGACTTCATCGGTTACCACCGGCGCCGGGGAGTAAGCGCCCATCCCGCCGGTGTTCGGGCCGGTATCGCCGTTACCCACGCGTTTGTGGTCCTGGCTGGTGGCCATCGGCAGCACGTGCTCGCCGTCGACCATCACGATAAAGCTCGCTTCTTCGCCGTCGAGGAACTCTTCGATAACGATGCGGTGGCCCGCGTCGCCAAACGCGTTACCGGCCAGCATGTCATGCACGGCGGCTTCCGCTTCCTCCAGCGTCATCGCCACGATAACGCCTTTCCCGGCAGCCAGGCCATCGGCTTTGATAACGATCGGCGCGCCTTTCTCGCGCAGGTAAGCCAGCGCAGGTTCGATTTCGGTGAAGTTCTGGTACTCCGCCGTTGGGATCTGGTGGCGCGCGAGGAAATCTTTGGTGAAGGCTTTGGAGCCTTCCAGCTGCGCGGCACCTTCGGTTGGGCCGAAGATTTTCAGACCGGCGGCGCGGAAGGCATCAACCACGCCAATCACCAGCGGCGCTTCCGGGCCAACAATGGTCAGATCGATCTTCTCGTTCTGGGCAAAGCTCAGCAGCGCCGGGATATCGGTTACGCCGATGGCCACGTTTTGTAGCGTGGGTTCCAGCGCGGTGCCCGCGTTGCCCGGGGCGACAAATACCGTTTCGACTTTTGGCGACTGTGCCGCTTTCCAGGCGAGGGCGTGCTCGCGCCCGCCATTGCCAATCACTAATATTTTCATCGTCTGCTCCGTGGATTAATGGCGGAAGTGGCGCATGTCGGTGAATACCATCGCGATACCGTGCTCGTCTGCGGCGGCAATCACTTCGTCATCGCGGATTGAACCGCCCGGTTGGATCACGCAGGTTACGCCCGCGGCAGCAGCGGCATCAATCCCATCGCGGAACGGGAAGAAGGCGTCGGAAGCCATAGAGGAACCTTTCACTTCCAGACCTTCGTCGGCGGCTTTAATCCCGGCGATTTTGGCGGAGTAAACGCGGCTCATCTGGCCTGCGCCAATACCGATGGTCATATTGCCTTTGGCATAAACGATGGCGTTGGATTTAACGAACTTGGCGACCTTCCAGCAGAACAGCGCATCACGCAGCTCTTGCCCGGTCGGCTGGCGCTTGGTTACCACGCGCAGTTCACCTTCGCTCACCATACCGAGGTCACGATCCTGAACCAGCAGGCCGCCGTTAACGCGTTTGAAGTCGAGGCCCGGCACGCGCTGTGCCCACTGGCCACAGGTCAGAACGCGAACGTTCTGCTTAGCGGCGGTGATCTTAAGCGCTTCTTCGGTCGCGGATGGGGCGATAATCACTTCCACGAACTGACGGGAGATGATCGCCTGTGCGGTTTCAGCATCCAGCTCGCGGTTAAAGGCGATGATGCCGCCGAACGCGGAGGTCGGGTCGGTTTTATAGGCGCGGTCGTAAGCGTCAAGAATAGAGGTACTTACTGCTACACCACACGGGTTCGCGTGTTTGACGATCACACAGGCTGGCTCGTTGAATTCTTTCACGCACTCCAGTGCCGCATCGGTATCAGCGATGTTGTTGTAGGAAAGCGCTTTACCCTGAACCTGCTGCGCGGTGGCAACGGACGCTTCTTTAACATTCTCTTCTATATAGAAGGCAGCCTGCTGATGGCTGTTCTCGCCGTAGCGCATATCCTGCTTCTTAATGAAGTTCAGGTTCAGCGTACGCGGGAAGCGACCGGCGGCTTCTTTGCTTTCACCGTGGTAGGCCGGAACCATGCTGCCGAAGTAGTTGGCGATCATGCTGTCGTAGGCGGCGGTGTGTTCGAAGGCTTTAATCGCGAGATCGAAACGGGTGTCTAGGGTCAGAGAACCGTCGTTGGCATCCATCTCTTTAATAATGGCGTCGTAGTCGCTGCTCTTCACAACGATAGCTACATCTTTATGGTTCTTGGCAGCGGAGCGCACCATGGTCGGGCCGCCGATATCAATGTTCTCTACGGCATCTTCCAGAGAACAGCCTTCGCGGGCGACGGTCTCGGCGAATGGATACAGGTTAACAACCACCATATCGATAGGCGCGATACCATGTTGTTCCATTATTCCGTCATCCTGACCGCGACGACCAAGAATGCCACCGTGGACTTTCGGATGCAGGGTCTTCACGCGTCCATCCATCATTTCCGGGAAGCCGGTGTAATCGGAAACTTCGGTCACTGGCAGACCTTTCTCCGCTAACAGGCGCGCAGTGCCACCTGTAGACAGCAGCTCCACACCACGTGCGGAAAGTGCCTGAGCGAATTCGATGATACCGGCCTTGTCAGAAACACTGAGCAGAGCGCGGCGGACTGGACGACGTTGTTGCATGGTAAATCCCCTGGATTTGACTATTACAGAGAGCGTTAGGTGAATTCTTGGCTAAAAACTCAGCTAACGCCCCTTACGGGGCATCCTTGTTGTGCGGGGGCATTGTAACGAAAACGTTTGCGCAACGCTCGCGAATTTTTCTCTTTACCTCAATTCCATTATTTCATCTCTATAGATGAGGGATAAAACCAGGTGACTCTCGAAAGAGAACCTTATTTTTGTGGATAACTCTGTGCGTAAATGGGTATAAGGCGGGGTTCTGCTGGGGATTGCAGCAGTCAGTCATTTTTCTGTCATTTAAGGGTTGCGGGCTGAGGGAAACTCCCTATAATGCGCCT
>NZ_JAOWIG010000043.1:0-100147 GCF_030332245.1 Citrobacter sp. Cy070 | reverse complement strand
TCGGTCACATTGTCGTGACGTATGCCATTTTTCTCGTAATGCCAGGTCATTGTTTTTCCTTCTTAACAGAGGTCATTAAATCAGTGTGTTGCCCGGCTCCTCAGAGGGCCCAGGAGACAGGACTTCGCGGATACAGCTGAAGTGCGGAAGGGCCCGGATAAAGCCCGCCTGTATGGTTAACTGGCTGAGACGTTTTTGCGGGGTAAAAGTGGTGTTCAGAACTGTCACCGCATGGATGGTCGCCAGAGGATGCACGGTGATATGCCCGTTAAGTTCACCGGTAAGGTACCAGCAGCCATCGAGTGATATCAGGCGGTACGGAGCCAGTCCGTCACAGCGTTCACCATCAGCGAGCAGCAGTACCCGCTGGCAGGCGGTAATGGCACTGACGAGACGGTAGAAGACCAGTGAGCTGGTCGGTGACACAGACTGTGGCGGCTGCCATACCAGACACGGCATCCCTCCTGCAGTGAGCAGCATGCCCGCCAGACGCCGGTCCAGCCCCGGAAAAATATCGGCCAGTCCAGCCCGGTGAGCAAAGGTCAGCGCATCCAGTTCACCCTGTACGCCTCCACCGGTGCTGCGCAGGCGGCATTGCCCCCGTAGATACTCCAGGTCCAGATACATCAGCCGTTCGCGAAAATCCCGTCGCAGGGTACGGACTGACACACCAAACTCAGCAGCCAGTCGGGCCATGTTCAGCGTCTCACCGGCAACCAGGCGGCTGATTATCAGTGACAGCCTGACAGCCAGTCGGTCATGACGGCGCTCTGCCTGTGTCATCTTAAATCTCCGTAATAATTAACTGACTGAATATGAAATGATTCTAAAGAGGGGGGCGGACAGGGTATGGACATGGAATGAACTATTTTTTATCTGCCACCGAAGGCAGGCCCGACGCGGCATTCCGTAGAATACGGTGATAAAACACCCAACCCAATGGAGGTAAAACGGACAGGGAGTGTCCCTTCCCAACATGCTGATAACAAGCTCAGGACTGAAGCCCATTCAGCATCGCTTCCGCCATCACCCAGAGAGCCCGGTTGAGCTTCACATCTCCGTCAATACCACGCACGGCGCGGGTATGCGTTCGCCCACCTTTCGCACTCCGGCCACTGAGCCCGCCCTTAATCAGGTTCTCCTGAATACGCTGGTATGTGGTCCACAGGTCGTTGCTCTCATCCTGCCAGCGGCGTGGGGAGAGTATCTGAGGTGCTGTCACCGGCTGGTGGTCCTCACCGAAACGGTACGTCAGTGCAGCCTGTGCCAGAGCCTGTTGTGCAGGTGGCGGCAGCATCAGCGACTGCATGGCATCCCGCTTCTCTTCCACACGGTCAAAAATCCCCAGCACCTCATACGCTCCCTCAATCACCTGGCTTACGACATCTCCTTTGTGCGGCACCCGCACCTCGCCAAACGACTCGCCGCAGACGAGCCCGTTCTGGCATACCGCGCGGAATAATCCCGGCAGCATCTGATACGAGCTGGTGCCGTCATGAGAGTTCAGCAGAATGATTTCCGGGACTTGCTTGCCGGTAATCTGCCCTTCTCGGCGCAGGCGCAGCATGTGCTTTGTGTGATCGCGGCGACCTGGGTCACGCACTCTGGTCTGACAGGCAAAGAAGGGCTGAAAGCCTTCGCGCTGCAGGCTGTCGAGGAGAGAAATCGTGGGTATATATGTGTATCGTTCACTGCGGGATTCGTGTTTGTCCTCGCTGAAAACGCTGGGCACCACAAGAAACAGTTCTTCGCGGGTTAACGGACGGTCGCGACGGATAAGATTTACTGCGCCAAAGCGCGAAGCCAGACGGGTCATAAGCAGACTCCTCATGATGGAAAATAAATACAAAAAGCCCTGCCGCAAAGTCGCGGCAGGGCTCAGGAAACTACGGGTTAGATTAGAAGGGTTAATTTTCAGAAGAAGAAATTCCAGACTGCACGAGCGACTGATACCACGATGTCGCGTACAGACTGGATGACTGTCCGAACCGGGGCCGGTATCAGGGGCATGGAACTTACTGTGTCCAGTACCGAGCCGACCGTTTCACCAAAATCGTCACGGGCTTTTTTATTAACGGTATCGGTACGAAGTGGAGCACTAAGCTGTACCGCTACCGGACTACTGGCCTCCCGCGGCAGGCAACGAATCATCCGTTCAGCCATCACCCGCAGTCCCCACTGCAAACGTACCGACACCGCACAGACAGGGTTTACAGGTTGGAACAACTCATGCAATAGACAGATTTTGCGGCTGATATTTTGTTTCTGTTCTGTTGACAGCTTTTCACCACCGCAGGTGGGGTCAACCTTGTCGGACTGACTGATAACAAAGAGCACCTTTTGCCGGTATGCCCCGCCAATCACCTGATGATAAAAATGCTCATCCACCGCCAGTGCCCGGTCATCGGCCTTGATCAACCACAGCACCAGGTCGAGCCGGGGAAGCTGTTGACAATACAGCGCGGCATACTCGTTATCGCGAACGCTACTTTCGCCCACACCGGGCAGATCCACGATGGTCATATAGCGCTTTCCCAGCTGCAGGCGAAAGCGCAAAGGTTCACGTGTGCAGGCGGCCACGTCGCTGACCGGTGAAACGTCCCCGGCAAACAGCGCATTGCACAGACTGCTCTTGCCTGCGCCGGTTTTCCCCATAATGCCTATTGTAGGCTCGTAGTGGGTTAACTGATTTATCTGCTGCAGAATGCGTTCAGAGACCCACTGGGGCAGGCCGGAAAGCGTTTGCTGCAGTGACTGCAGACCGTCAAATTGTTTCATTACTGCTCCTCTGAAAAAGAATACAAAAACGGCAGAACCATAAGGTTCTGCCGTTAAGGGGTATGTTCAGGGAGGTGATATCTGTCTGAAGTTTTTTATAATGCTGGTATGCGTTTCCATTCGTTGGACTCACGGCACTAGCGAACCGTCTGAAGCAACGAGGGATCTGTTATGAGCGATGTACAGCTATTCGAACCCTGATAATTACACTTTGAAGTGATTCAGGGTATCCCCAAAAGTTTAAATCATTAAACCCGACAACGTAGATACCTGCATAACTTCTATCACACCTCACAGAAAGGTAGCACTGACAACTGGTACTCCACTCAATTTATATATCATCAAGAAGTTATCAGCGTTGTAAGCCACCAAGAACCATAAAAAACGTTTAATTCTTACTGCAAGATGAAATCAAGCTCACTATAAAACCCTTGCTAATTCGGTTAGCATATCCCTAATTTTTTTAGGGCAGAAAATGCAATAAGGAAAATCTGAATGCTCAGAAGGTTCCGGTTAGAGCGGAAGTCTGACTATGAAAAGCTGGTAATTGCTCAGCGTCTGGCGGACATGCTTGAGAAATTCTTAAGTGGAAGGCTGGCACCTCTGTCGATTGGTGCTGAACAAGGTGGCATTGAGGAGTGGGACGATGTGGTAATCATGCACACCGCAGACCACTATGAGCATTTACAGATTAAGCGTCAGTCGACTGACTTTTGTACCAAAGATCCTGATAAAGCTGTACAACTCGCTAAAAAACCCAGAAAGGGTTCCTCGCCCATCTCCCCGACCAATTCCGTTTTAGACTCGGCATTTTCCAGTCTTGCCAGAATCGCGAAAGCGGGAAAACTTGATGAATCTCCTAACCGTGAGTTTAGACTCACCCTCGTGGGTCTGCATCTACAAATAAAAGATAGTTTTTCAGTCAATCATTTAGAAGAAGTCTGTGATCTTTGTCGTCAAAATGGACTCAGTATAGAGGAATTAGCTAAGCGTCAGGATGGTCCAACCACGAGGGCTTATTTATGGCTAACAACCTGGTGTGGATTCGAAGACTGGAGTCAGATACGAAATGTACTTCGCCGGGTTAAAATCAATTGTATCGGTAACGATGCGACATTAAAAGATCGGACAATTCACTCGCTTGGTCGTTACTTCAGCGATCCGAATCGTACACTGGACCGTTTAATTACCTATATCGCGGCAGAAACATCTGACGTAGCAGCCTTGGGATGCCATGACGTCGTCCAGGAACTGCGAAGTGAACTGCGCCCTGATGTTGAAACCTGGGTGCAGTATCAGTTAAGCGACGGTTCTACTATGGCTGGTAAAACTTGGTCATTAGCCGGAACGCTTGATCTTGCCGGTTCAACAGAAAGGTCCGCAAAAGGGGTCGTTGAGCACATGTGGAGTCGTGAGCCCGGCAACCGCAAACTCAGAGTTTATGCCAATTACTCCCCCCCTGCAGGCGATAATCTGACTCTTCTTTCTGCCATTGTGCGTATGGCTTTGCATTTACCCCAAGGCAGTCAGGGGCTGATGTTAGGTGAACCAGCGTGGCGTAGTAGCATTGGTCATGAAATTGGACACACACTTGGCTGTGCAGAACATGACTTCAGCGACCTACCTTGGCTTGAAAATGCCGAACGCCTATCCTGTGCACAGGATTATGAATTTAAGACAGTAAATGCTGCTCGAGGAGAAGCTGAAGCGCTTGCTAAAGCTATGGACGACGTGCTGTGGCAACGCCTTCTTCAAGGGGTTTCAGAAAAGCTTGGCTCAATCTCAGATTCGGCGCTAGCAGATGCGATGGAGACGGTTTGGCAGTCATGGCTGAGCGGGTTCGCAGCTGCACCAGAAAAACGCCGAAAATTCATGGAGCAGCTTCTCTATCCGAAAACGGAGAAAAAAAATGAAAGACATGCGCTTCGCCTGGGCCTTCGTACTTTAAATCTTCTTGTTACCGCTGTTGAAACCTTATTACTGGTTGCTGTGGGTTTGCCTGAGGACAGTAATAACTGGGAATCTTTTCAGGAAGGTGGCCCAGTATTGAGCATTGCTCTTAAGTACTGGTCTGGTCCTGCGGGTGGTTTTTCGGGAGTACGTGAGCTTTCTGACGATCCGTTAATAGACGTTATTGGCCCTAATCCGGATCCCATCGTTATCTTATCGGGTGTGAGTACATCCCCATCAGAATTATTGAATATAGGTATGGCTGACGACGCAGAGACTGCGACCAGTATGGCCGCGGAGCGTCAACCTCACCTGCTCGTCACGCGGTCTGGTATGTTTCGTCATTTACATAACGGAACACTTGACTCCGTACGCCAACATTTCACTAAGCAGTGGCAAGATCGAAAGCTCGCTCGTGAATCGGCCATTGAGAAGAATGCGAAGGGATCCTGAAATGCCGACAATCCAAGAACTCGTTACTGCTATAACCAAGCGTGCTAAGGGCCGCTATGAAGTTCATTTTCCAGATGTGGACGAAATGGTTTCACCCTCAATTGATATCGGCATGACTGCAATACAACTCAGACGCATTAATCGGGAGAATGCTGGATGGCGAACAGTGCTGATCACAGCATTTCCTAGTAACGTGGATAATATCCAGAGTGCTTTCCGATGGGCCGCTGATATCCGAGACATACTTGCAGAGCCTCAGACAGCAGACCTTTACATGTTTATGCTCATCGATGGAGTTGAGTCAGAAGATGCTGCCCGTTTTGAAACGGACGATCGATTTTGCAGGAAGGTGGTGCTCAGAAAGCAGGAAGATATTGACTCCTTCCTTGATCGAAGTTTTCTGGCGTCTTTAACACCTGCGAGAGGTGGGAATGATATCAGCGATCCTCTGCTAGCGTCTCTGAACTCGATGGGGCAAGCACACTCTTGGGTAGAACCTCATCTCGAAACATGGCGTGAATTGTTGCTCTCTGAGAAATCTGGCGATGAAATTGTTAATGCGCTGAGGGATATGATGTTTGGAGAGAAGGACTTTCAATGAAACAACTTAAATCTATCACGCTCTCAAATGTCCGCCGATACGGTACCGACACCAAAATTGAGCTCAGTGGCGGTGCAACCATTTTACTGGCCCCTAACGGTACGGGGAAAACGGCCTTCTTCGAAGCGATCGAATTTAGTCTCACGGGTAATATTTCTCGTCTAGGCGAGAATCTTTCACCCATTATCAGGGACAGCCAGACTGTCGCTAAGGTGGTCTTGGATTTTGGGGATGTACAAGCCTCTGCGCAGGTGAGCAACGAAGGTGACGTCGAAAGGACTGGTGATTTAAGCTCTCTTTTTCCGGATACGAATTCGGAGGACATCCCCTTTTTATTAAGACTTACCCACTTACTGGATCAGCGCGAGGGCCAATGGCTGGTCAAAGCGGATGCAAAAGTTGCGGGCGCTCAACTGGCTCGCTTGCCAATCGGTAAAGATGGAACCCTAGTTAGTAATGCTCTTGGCGGCATTCGCCGCGTTCTCACTGAAAAGCTGAAGCAAGCAAAGGGAGCCCTTGAGGCGCTCGAAGCTGAGTTTGGGGAGTGGCAAAGTCTGATTCTTGATCGGGACCAGGCGGCATCACAATCTCAGGGGGCCCTGCGCAGTAAAGAAAACATCGCAGAATCAATCTCAGACATAGCTCGCAATACTCAGAGTGCAGAACAATTGCCAGTAGGTTTACTGGTTCCGCCAGTGGGTATCAGCAATCTGGAAACAATGCACGAGGCATTAGAGCAAACAGTACAAGCAAAGCTGAACCGACTTCGCGAACAGATTACTGCGCTTATGGAAGTGGATGGACTAATTGGCCGGTTCGTTTCTGAGCAAGCGCGTTCTGAGCAGCTTGGCAATGCGCTTATAACTGCTAAAGAGGAACTGACACAAAAACAACAGGAACGAGCCCAGCTAGTTGATAAAAAAGATAAACTCCAGAAGGAACTTGTCACAGCTGAAGCAGAACGTGATGTAATTATACAGCAGCTTAACCGGCTCAATAGTGAGGCGCGAACCAAAGAGGCCTTCGAGCAATGTAAGCTTGACTTGGCGTCAGCTGACAAAGCGTTGGCCGACGCCCAGTCTCTGGCATCAACCTTGCGTCACATACATGAGGGGAACGAACAGCTACGTATTGAACATGAACTTATAAATAAACAGCGTAAGTCTCTGCAGCTTGTAGATAGTGAAGTACTCACTGCTCATCAACTTATCAAGCGCTGGGAAGACATTCTTCAACACATTGCGACAATTACCGACTTGGTTAGCAATGAGGAAATTCAGGAGCGTGTACTTCAGGAGCATCTTCATACCGCGAATTCGTTAAAGGTATCAGCTGAAACAGATGAGCTTTCAGCGAAGCAGTTCCATGAGATGCTCACGTCTACTGCTGACTCTATAAGGCAATCCGTAGCCACCATTGCCGCACATTTACCAGAGGATCGCGGGGACTGCCCTTTATGTGGAGTGGAACATGGCGCTGCCGTTCTTCATAAACGCATTACTAGATCATTAGAGGCTATAGACCCCAAAGTCATCGAAGCAGAACAGCGCGTTAAAACAGCATCCGATCACTTGCGGAAATGCATAGAAACAGTGACGCATACCGAAACAGAATTGAAAGCGTGCCAGAGTAAAATTGTTGAATTGCGAGGCGATATCGTTCGCTCAGTAGCAGAGATCAATCAACTCAAAACAAACATCCTTCTTGACGGAGATACGGTACAACTAGCGAAAGCATCTATCCAACGTCGCGAAGAATCAAATGCTTCAGCGAAACAGCAGATTGACGAAAAACAGCTTAACCTTGCCCCCTTACCGACACCTGAAATATTGGAAGCGTCTAAAAACGCATACCAATTGTCGACTCGCGAACTGGATACTGCGCGGCATAATCGGGCCGGAGCCTTGGCTAGCCTTGAACAAACAACCGCTGCATTAGCTGCAATAACAGCAGGGGCACTCCCTTCAAAAACGTTGGCTGATTTATCCACTGAACAAAACAAAAATACGATTCAACTAGCTGAATTAAAATCAAAAATTGAGGCTGGGCAATCTGCATTGGATAGACAGAATATCCCTTTAGCTGAAGTTAATAATAAGATAAATGGCCTCGAAAAGCAGATCACTGACGCTCATGCTCAGCTAGCCTCAATTCGGTATTCATGGAGACAACTGTCCTTTCCCGGCGATCCCGCTCTCGAAGTGGCGAGCAGTAAAGAGATTCAACTGCAGTCATCCGTTGCTGACCTGTCCCGACATTCAGAACAGTTACAAACACTCAAAATTGAGATTGGCACTTGGAACAAGCTGGAACAGACTCGTTTGGCACAAGGGCTTATAGATCGTCGCCGAGGAACATCATCTGAGCAGGAATTCGCTACAAGTCTTAGCCAGCGAATTGATAACGAGAGAACAAATCAGATGCAGTTGCTGCAATTATCTGAAGCGATGGAGACGCTCAATCGATGCCTATCTACTGAGATCTCGAATGTACAAAAACATGTGCTCTCTGTCGTTCCAAGGTGGCAGGCTTTGCTCAAACGCGTAGTCAGAGAACAGCGCTTTACTGGCACCAGTTTGGGTTTTCGCAGTATCTACAGAAAGGAACATGCTGAAGTATCTGTTCCGTTACATGGGGAGTCAGTACCGGTTCCGGCGATAGCAAGCGAAGCTCAGCTTACTGATCTACAGCTTACCTTCTTGCTCTCCATGGCATTGGAACACCAGTGGTCCTCATGGCGCTGCCTGCTTCTGGATGACCCAACACAGCATCATGACTTGGTCCACGCAGCGTCCGTATTCGATTTACTGCGTGATTACATAGTTGATCATGGCTTCCAGGTTGTAATTGCAACACATGATGCCCTTCAGGCGCGTTATTTCATGCGCAAACTGCAAAATGATGGCATTGATGCACGCTTGTGGTCACTCGTTCCTACACCTGAAGGGGTGACGGCATCTGAGATGCGGATAACCAGGTAACCTAACAGCGCTGGGCCAGGTGATAAAGCAGGGCTGTTAGGATCTCAACCTGAGAAAACTCGAGGGCTGTTCATTTTAGGAGGAAAGGATGGAATCTGCTCGTGACAAACGCACCGGAGAAAAAGTGGATGCTGAAGAGCTCTGGTTGTTGGATATCGTTGATACCAGTGGTTATGTTTGCTGGGGATGCGGAATCGAAATGTATCCTTCCGCCTGGCAAAAAGGCAGTAAGAAAAGACCGTCGTTTAATAAAATGCCAGGAAAAGAACACATCAACTGCGATGCTGATGCTGAGAGCACTGTTGTTAAGCAGGGCCAGAAGAAAAGCGTCCGCCATCTCTTGGACAGTGCACCGGGTTTGATGCCTGCAGGGTTAAAGTTGATTGAAAAACGCCCGGTTGTTGATCCTGACACAACGGGTGGTGAAAACAATTCGAGCACAACGCGTTCTGCATCATCAACATCCAGTAAAGGCAATCCCCCAACACGGCAATCGCGTCGTCCGGTTAATGCTATTCGTCAGATTTGTAGAGCGTTTATTCGTTTCCCGTATGATCGAGGTATGTCACTACATATACCGGATATTGATGCCGATACTTACATGACTGTCTTTAAAAAACTTAAAGATCCGATTCAGCCCTATCCGGAACTGCGAGTTTTCTACTCACAGTTGTTGTGGCAGAAATTTGAGCAAGATGAGAATCGGATTGTCATTCCGCTTTCGGGAGAATGGGTTAAAGATGAATCCGGAAAGCTCAAGCCTTCTCGAAGTTATAAACTCCATGTGGAATGGAGCGGCTGGTCCCAAGCTAAACGCACAGCACTTCGTAACGAGTTGGAGGCCGCCCAGGAAGAAGCGAAAGATGCGGGGAAGAAAAAGCTAAAAGACAGGGCTCAGATTTTCTTCATCGGTGAGCAAAGTACTGAGGACCATGAGGTCTTCTATGTAGCCGATTACAGGTTGATTTGTGCGATCATTGGGCATATCACTTATCCGAGAATTGAAAATATAATCAGGTAGTTGAGTTGCAATTTTTAACAAGTTGATAACCGAGGCGACATCTTTAATAAACCTTGCCCTGGGATTTGAATCTTCCATCAGCCAAGAGAAAAAAGGATAAATAGATGTGGTCAGATAAGGAATCATCAGAGGATTACCTAAATTTTGGTGAAGTATCCCAGTTAGCTGTAGACGTGCTTACTACCGAAAACATGTTACCAGTATCAATCGGCATTTTTGGGAATTGGGGGGCAGGCAAATCTTCACTTTTGAAATTGATAGAGCAAAAACTTGAGCAAGATAAAAAAGATTGGATTGTAATTAACTTTGACTCCTGGCTCTATCAGGGCTATGACGATGCGCGAGCAGCTCTACTTGAAGTCATCGCTACAGCATTGACAAAAGCTGCTGATGGAAATACGCCTCTCATCTCAAAAGCGAAGAGACTTCTGAGCCGAGTTGATGGGTTTAGAGCAATGGGGCTTCTGGCGGAAGGAGCTGCTTTATTTGCTGGAGTCCCTACTGGCGGTTTACTTTCTAGGGGAATTGGCGCGTTTAGGAATGTTACCGACGGTATCCAAAGCCAGGAAGAATATGAGGCTTTGGGCAATCTGGCTAAAGAAGGCAAAGAGAAGGCTGGTGGTTTGATTAAACCTGAGGCTAAAAAAAGCCCTCCTCAGCAGATTGATGCATTTCGTAAGGAATATGGAGAAATTTTAGAAGAGCTTGGTAAGCCACTCATTGTGGTAATTGATAACCTCGACCGCTGCCTACCGGCTAATGCTATCCATACACTTGAAGCAATCAGGTTATTCCTTTTCTTAACTAATACAGCCTTTATCATTGCAGCAGATGAGGACATGATTCGTTCTTCAGTAGCTGATTACTTCAAGGGAGCATCACAGCGGCATCAAATAGACTATCTTGATAAGCTCATCCAAGTTCCTATTCGGGTGCCAAAAGCTGGGGTTCGTGAGATTCGTTCATATCTGTTCATGCTTTATGCCATTGAACATGGCTTAAAAGGCGAAAAACTTACTACGCTCCGTGACGGCCTAGAAAAGGCATTACAGCAATCTTGGAAAGATGAACCTATTACACGCCAGGACGCTCTGAAAATGACTGGTGAGTCTGAGGATAGTAACCTCGCTTTGGCATTTGCTCGTGCGGACCGTATTGCTCCTGTGTTAGCCAATTCGCCAATTATCCATGGCAATCCTAGAATCGTTAAGCGCTTGTTGAATGTTGTCAAAATGCGATCTCAAATTGCCAAGCGGCGAGCAATGCCTTTGGATGAAGCAATCATCACTAAGTTAGTAATCTTTGAGCGATGTGTTGGAGTAGATGGTACCGCTGACTTATATCATCTAGTGGATATTGAACAAGGTATACCACAGTTGCTTAAACAGCTTGAGGAAGCTGACGGTCAAATACCTACTGAAGCGCCAAAGACATGGACTGATAATCCAACAACTAAAGCTTTCATTGCTCAATGGGCTCAGCTTGAACCGCGCCTTGGTGGAATCGATTTGAGAGCCGCCATATATCTGTCCAGAGAAACTATGCCAATAGGTGCATATGTGGTTGGTTTATCGTCGTATGGGCGGGAAGCACTGAATGCACTCATTGAAATGAAAAATACCAGTTCTCCCGCAGCAGAAGCTCTTTTGGAAACGCTTCCTCGTGAGGAACAAGTGCCTGTAATGGAAGGTTTAATTAGCCAGTTAAGGCAAGCATCGGATTGGACTCGTAGACCTAAGGGGTTTTCTGGTGCATGCCTTTTGGCTCGCCACTCGGCAGATGCTGCCAGTATATTAATTCGTTACTTGCAGGAATTGCAGCAGGGAACGAAGCCACCTGTATGGATGGCTGCAGCATTGAAAGATGAGCAATGGAATAAGGACGCTTAATGGGAACTTCACAATCAAGTATAGGCCCGGGTGGTGGTTCTCCACTGGTTCCACCATGGGCTGATGATCAGCCACAGCAACCCTTAACCCCGCCACAAGAACGAAGGTTTGCGCCTTTTAGGGAGTCTTTGGGAAATGCAGTTTCAAACGGCAATAGAGCAGACTTTAGAAAAGCAATAGGGCATTACGCGCGAAAAGCGTCTGGAGGGAGCAGTAGTGCAGCTCGACGACTAGGGAGTGTCACACAGGCTGGGGGCGGATTGTTTGGGGCTCTGGCGGGAGTGCAAGCGGCTCCAGGAGAACCAAGCATTGATTTGGGAAGCTTGGCTGGCCTTCCATGTGAAATAGCAATATCGGCTATTGCTCAAGCTTTAACATCACAGGATGGTGATTCAGAAAAGATTTGTGCTGCCATGAATCATGCCTTAGTGGAAGCTCTCGATGGTGTGGCAATTTTCGATCCTCAAAAAATAACTGATAGTGTGATCGTTGACACAATGATTTGTTATTTAGCTGAAAGCATTTTTCTGCAAATGGTCATGGATTCTAACAAGGCATGGAATAAAGCGGACACTCCTTCAAAGGCCATTCATGCAGAAATTGAACTTCGAGAATTGATCAAAGTTGTTGTTGATAAGCATATGGCTCCAAAACTTGTCGGTAACATTAGGACTTTTACGAAAAACCAAATGGTTAAAATCGAGCGTCAGGTAATTACTGAGGCTTGGCAAGAATGGGAGGCCTATCAATGACACACTTAGTTTTTCATCATGATCATCGTCTCTTACCGCCAGCAAGTGAGAACTTGTTGCCCGTACAGCTTTATGGATTAAGTGGGCAGGGGCGGGGTGATATATCCATTATTGGGAATCCTGCGATTGAGCGAATTAAGCGCTTGGGAGTCAAAATTCCAGCTCAGGTCATGGATTTTTTGAGCATCGCACTAGCGGTTACAGCGGCTGATACCTTCGTTCAGCGTGAAAGCTCTGAGGATGGTTGGACTCGTCAATTCTCGCTACGACTTCCCCTTCATGAGCCATCTCGATGGATTGCTCTAAAGAAGGAACTTGAAAGCGCTTTGCATTTCCTTAGCGGAGACATCTGGGATTTCGAGTTTTGCACTGGTGGTTATGCACCGCCAGAACCCTATAGTCAACATTCAAGATTTCACCTAATCAAGCTCAAAGAACTTGATTGTGTCTGCTTGTTTTCGGGAGGATTAGATTCGGCTATTGGCGCAATAGATCTTCTGACAATGGGGCGCGCTCCGCTTTTAGTTAGTCATGCTTATAAAGGAGATAAGTCACGCCAAGATCAAATCGCTGAAAGATTAAATGGTCGATATTCACGGTTTGAAATTAATGCTGATCCGCATCACTATCAAGGTGTGACTGACATTACGATGCGAACGCGGAGCCTCAATTTTCTTGCTTTTGCGGCAGTGGGCGCTTGTGCTATTCAAGAAGTATCTCAACAAAAAAAGGTCGATATTTTTGTGCCCGAAAACGGGTTTATCTCGTTAAATGCACCACTAACCCCACGCCGGATCGGTACGTTGAGCACACGAACAACACATCCATATTTTATTGCCAGCATCCAACAGCTGTTTGATGCGGTCGGAATTCCTTGCCAAATAATCAACCCATATCAGTTCAAAACAAAAGGGCAAATGGCTTATCAATGTTTGAACAAGCCACTATTGACTGAAATTGTAGAAAGTACAGTATCTTGCAGTCATTGGAAACGCACTAATCAGCAGTGCGGGGTATGTGTACCGTGCATCATTCGACGGGCATCGCTTCATGCAGGGGGAATTAATAGAGACGCTGGTTACACTTTCCAGTCCCTGGCTAAAGTAATGAATGAAATTGATCGTAGGGATGACCTTATCGCTCTAAGGATTGCAATCGCCCAGAAATCCACTTTGAAAATAGGAGCATGGGTCGCCAAGAGCGGTCCCTTGCCTGTGGCCGCTTTCAGTAATTTTAAGCAAGTGTTTATGGAAGGGCTAAATGAGGTCGAAAACTACTTATTGAGTGAGGGCATTGTGTGAGTATCGACATGCACTGTCATCTTGACTTATATCCTCAGCCAGAACAAGTGGCTGAGGAGTGCAGACGTCGAGGGACTTATATACTGTCGGTTACAACGACACCGAGAGCATGGCATGGGACTTCTTTACTGGCTAAAGGAAGCCAACGAATCCGAACTGCTCTTGGGCTTCATCCCCAAATTGCGCATCAAAGATCTCATGAGTTAGAGCTGTTTGATTCGTTACTTTCGGAGACCAGGTATGTTGGCGAAATAGGGCTTGATGGAGGTAAGGGGTTTAAAGAACATTGGGACGTCCAGCTGAAGGTATTTCGACACATACTTAATAGTGTGCATCGTGCCGGAGGTAAGATTATGACTATTCACAGTCGGGGATGTGCATCAGATACTATTGATGAGATTGAAAATATTGATGGTATAGCGATATTACATTGGTTTACTGGGACTCCAAAGCAGCTAGAAAGAGCAATTGATTTAGGGTGTTGGTTCTCCGTAGGACCCGCTATGCTCGAAACAATTAAGGGGAAAGCGTTAGTTTTGAAAATTCCTAAATCACGCATTCTTACAGAAACCGATGGGCCATTTGGTAAGTTTCATAATGTTCCACTAATGCCATGGGATAGTGAGATAGCCGAGACTCAGTTAGCCGCATTATGGGGGGTGAGCCTGAAGGATGTTAAAGCTCAGCTTGCTGATAATTTAAGAAGACTGTGTAGTTATTAAGTGCTTAGATAAACTCACATCTTCTCAAAAATTTTTGGTTTTGGCTGTGCACAGATAATTCCGACGTTCAAGCGTCCCTTAAAATGCTTGTTGAAGTCAGGGTTGTTGGTGTCCAGCACGAAGTGGCAACCATCTGGAAAATGCACCTGACCTTAATGCTCTTCGAGTTCCAGCCTTGGGTGCTGTGCCATGCCCCGATAATCATATCTCCTATGTTGTCTTCATGATTGTAAACACCGTGATGGTAGTAGGCATCTTTGTTGAATAACAAGCAAATGTGGTAATGGTATTTATCGCTTCCTAGAAACTGCTACAACCTGCTACATGTAGCAGGTTGTAGCAGGGTACCGAGGCAAACTATAAAAATTTCACTGAGAAATGTGTCAATTATGTTAATTGACAGAATGAGGATAAATACCTCAGCTAGAGAGCTATCAACTGGCTAATCCGCTTAACCGCGGACATTGGCTTGTACCAAAGTTGCGGTAACCGCAGTGGACATCCTTAGTTCTGGTTTTGGCCAAGTACGCCAGTCGAATCAGGAAATCCCAGTAGACTGAGTTACGATCCAAAGCATCGAATCTGCTAAACCTGTAAACAGCATTAGGTGGGAATTCAGCTAATGTCGCGTACTCTTCGTGAGCAAGCCCTATAGCACTGCACCAAGCTTTCTGTATTCGGGTTGCCATATTTTTAGCATTGAGTTCTTGGTAATTGCCCAAGTATCCATACACATCCGCATTAAATAACAGCATCAGGTGGTAATGGGGATGCTCACTTGTGTCACGTTCTCTACACCACCCATAAGATGGAAATGTCGGGTCACCCGGTCTCTTGGACCGGTTATGATCTACCCGTAGCTGACTTTTCAGTGACTCGAAGAAGCGAGTGATTGCCTGCGTATCATCGCGCTGGAAGCAGAGGGGTAGATCAGGCTCTCCCAGTACATGGGACTGGGCAAATCTCAGATCAGAACGAATACCTAGTATTCGGTTATTCTGCACTAGTGCGCCGTAGACCATGTTAAGTAGTGGGATGAGAATATCGCGGTCGATAGGTGATCTATACTTTTTGGAGGCTATTTCTACCAAGTCATCAATTTCTTCGTTGGTAAGTGTATATTGTGATTCCATAATAATCCTTAAGTATGTAAATAATAATCTTTGGCTAATGGGTAGCCCTCACGCTACCCATGTGATGTTGGATATAACTCCTGTAGGGGAGTTATTATTACTATTGATAAGTACTGATTAGGTATAGAACCTTAATTAAGGTATATTACATATACCACCTTAAAATCATGAGTTGCCCTCCCTAGTCATTTAAGTTGAGGCCGCAGGATTATTGAGCTTTAGAACAAAAAAATATTATCCAGAAAAACTTAGCTACTCTGAAGTTATTCGTTCTTTGGTAGTTTATTAAAAGCAACAGATCCAGATGAAATTAAAGGTATGTTTGATGCTTTAGCCATATCAAAAGGATGCACGTCTGAACCAATATATTTTACATAGTCAACGCCGTCCATTTTAAATAACTGCACTATGCCATCTTTCTCAAGTTCCTTTAAAACGGGTATCAGACGCTCTATGTTTCTAAGAGAGTATGGACCATCTCTACGAATAGTGTGCCTCCTAAAATCGTAAGATTTATTACTGATAACATGTTCCTCAAGCCAAAATAGCAACTTTTCTTTCTCGCTAGGTTTTCTGGTAGAATCTACTTTTAAAATTAAGTGGGTAATACACCATTCACTTATTTTAGCTGCTGACAGAAAAGTATCCCTAGTAATTATTGGTGAGTCGGGTGTAATAAACATTTGCATTACTGCTGCGATTCGCGTAGCTTGTTCCATTATTCTGGAACCAAAATCATCATAGTGATGCAACTCACCTCCTGATTGCATAAGTTCCCTGATTCGCTTATTTTGTGTTTCCCATAATGCTTTCGCCTCTTCAGATAAAGTAATACAGATACGTTCTTCATTGTTTTCTCTACGCTGTATGCCGTCTTGCAAGTGCTTAACAAGAATAGAGAAAAAACCATCAAGCCCTGGTTCATCAGACCATGAACATACATCAGGGATATCGCATGGTTCAGGTACTTGCTCCAGATCAATTAATAATAAACGGGCTAAGAACCCTGAGTTTCTTAATTTTTTTCCTTGCTTGCTTAGGAAATCGTTAAATATTGCAGGTTGCAGTAACAGCAATATGGTCAGCCGGACATCATCAACATCGTAGCTGTCACGAGATGCTCTGCTGTCTGAAATTCTCCCTTCTCCCCAAAGAGAGTTGAGAACTGATATATCGCGAAAAAGGCTACTGTCAAACACCCCTCCGGCTTCATCAGAACCGAGCATCAAGGACGGAGATCCCAGAGCTAATGTCTTTTTAAGTCCCTCGCTTGTTGAATCATTTTTAGTAAGATACTTTCTAACCGGTGCTACCGGTCCACTTTTCTGACATTCCTCCAGTGCTTCGCGTGTTTCAGCTACATCAACCTTCTGGCGAACAGCTTTGCTAAATTGCTTTTTAAGTTCTTTTAATTCCGTATCCCAAGATACTTTTTTCAGTTCATAAATTTTTTCCTTTTCCAGAAAGATATTCTTCATTCCCTTTTCCATTTGATGGATTGTTTCCATCAGTGCTTTGAATACCGTTGACTTCCTGCTACCTGACCGTGCTAATAAAAGGAGATAAAGTGATGTAAATGTTCTCCCATTTTTAAGCTGAACATCAAATTTATCCTGACAGGAAAATGCCATTACCCCAAGTAATACTATTAAAATAAGCTCAATGGGAGCTCCTGTTTTGTAATGTATGTAACTTATCAATCGCTGTGCAAAAGTGGGCAGCGTATGAAACTCCAGACAAAGTTCTTTATTTTGCTTAGATTTTTTTTCCTTAGACATGCATTGTATAGCTCCTCTTTTTTAGAAAAATTATACTGTTTTTGAAGCAGTCCACTTATCTATAGAAGTGGACCGCCATCCTACCAATGAAAAGCCAAGTTGATGGACTAAGAAATATTTCCAGAATCATTTTTAATGATGAATAAATATCTCACAAACATTTAACGTTGGCTGTTTTTAACGTTTTTAGATAATTTTTAACATCATCTTCAAACCAATAATTTCTATTGTTAATTTTGATTGGTCTGACTAGACCGAAGGGAAGGCGATCTTCATGCAACCACATTCTTATCGTTTGAGGTTTGCGCTTTAGAAAATCAGCTAACTCAGTAGTAGATACCAAGGAAATATTATCTAGATCTAATGAGTGTAACATTTTAGATTGATTCATGCTGCCACCTCTGTAAAAGAGTTGTTGGCAAATGAATTAAAGAGGAAATTTATATGACAAAAACAAGAAGGGAATATGGAACCAAAAGCCTCAGCAGGTTCGGGATCACTTCCATCGCTAGAACTAGAAGACAAAGAATTTTTAACTGATTTGGTGGTGCTGCGACGTGACCTTGCAGCCGAGCCTGTATGAGGCACACTCCGAAAAATTACATTCTGAAATGCAATGCTAAGTGACTTAATTCTTACGTGTTTCCGTTTCATAGCAAGGTTCATTGCATGAAGAGCAACTTTCTTGTAATGATTTTTAAACCATTGAGCGAGTGGTCCTGCATCTGCTGATGGGGCATGGTAATAGATTTCAAAAGCCGCATTATTTAATCCCAGCATGTTCGCCAGAATCTCTTGGTCATTGTCTAAAGCGCTGGTCTTTGAATCAAACATTCTGATACATCTCCTTTATGGTTGAGGTTTATGAGTCGATTTTCATCTAAGTTTGTATTCCTGTCAATATATCCACACTCCGTTTAACTTATTGATAATATTGAATATCAACGCAACTCAACATTCTTTTTTTTACTGGTTTTGGTTTGTTCTAAGATCCAAGTCTCAATTTTTTCATGCCATTTGCGCAACAGATCTAAGGGACGACGGCGGTAGTGTTTTTCCGCCAGTGCACTTGGTTTGTGTCCCATAATTTGAGCAACAATACCTGTTGGCACTTCAACCCATTCTGCCAGGGTTCCAAAACTACGGCGTAAGCCGTGAAGGCTGATATGTGGCAACTCAGCTCGAGCTAACGCTCTGTTGTGTGCTGAACGCGGTTCAATAATTTTGCCACTTTTGCTGTTACTTCTGAAAACCCAACACTCCTTATTTACGTCAGAATTTGGGAATTGCACTAGTGCACTTAACAGCTCAGAAACATAAGGAGTGAGAGGGATGATACGTTCGCCTTCGATCTTGTCTTTAATCCTCATGCTTGACCATTTGAAATCTACGTCAGACCACCGAAGTGACGCAATTTCTTCACGCCGTGCACCGGTGAGCAAAAGTACCTGGAGATAGGCCGATGCAATGGGATTATTGAGGCTACGTACGGCACTGAACCAGCTTTTTAACTGTTCTTTTTGTAAGCAATCTCCCGCTTTACTCGCTGATACTGGAACCATTTTTCTCACGTTATGATCTTGTGCAAGATCGCCATGGATTATTCCCTGATATTTTTTCTGGTAATTAGCCCATTTGATAAATGCACGCAACAGACGGTAGGCATGAGCAGTGACGGTAGGCCGATTTTGTCTCTCTGTACTTAGCCATACGGCAATGTTCTCTGGTGTTAGTTCCGATAACGGTAGGTCGAGTAAGCTAGCCAATGGTCCAGACGAGGTTGGGCCCCGGC
The DNA here is from genome assembly GCF_030332245.1 of Citrobacter sp. Cy070. Lineage (NCBI taxonomy): Bacteria > Pseudomonadati > Pseudomonadota > Gammaproteobacteria > Enterobacterales > Enterobacteriaceae > Citrobacter > Citrobacter sp. Cy070. The sequence continues at coordinate 80,996 of NZ_JAOWIG010000043.1, read as the reverse complement.
CTCTTTTTTTACTTTCGCCTCCACGGCTGGACAAGTTCACGTGATCGGCAATATAACGTGCAGAGTAAGGACGTTTAGTTTTTGCGCTGATTCCGGTTCTCAATTCTTGAAGATAATCTTCCCAAGCGCTTGAGAAGGTTACCTTCGTTTTACGAGATTCAGCCTGCTGTGATTCCGCTTCAGCAATTTTTTCTGCTTTAGCTATACGCGGATCTATCCCAGTATCGATTAATGTTTGCAGCCGCCTGGCTTCGGCCCTGGCATCATCAATCCTCCAATCGTTAATGTTGCCAATGGTCATGCGAAGGGTTTTTCCCGCATATACGCTTTGGAACACAAAAGCTTTTGTTCCGCGAGTTGCCCGGCATGCCAGAGTTGGTACATCCGCATCCCAAAGAAATGCTTGGTTTTTACCTTCAGTTAAAGCAAATTTTCGAATGCGCTCGAAGGTGAGTTTTTGTCTCGGAAGTGCCATTTTTGGTCTCCAGATGAGAAAGGTTACATCACCATAATGTAACGGCTGGTGTAAGTAAATTGGGGAAATACACATCAACACCTGTCAATTTTTATCAACAGGTGTTTTTTATAAGTTAATGTTTTATAATGAAATAATTGTTTTAAGAGTAGGTTTTTAAAGGGGTAAAAGTATAATAACTTCGCATTCGTAATGCGAAGGTCGTAGGTTCGACTCCTATTATCGGCACCATTTCTCTATTTCCTCGGACTGATTTTTCCCATTTCCTGTACTAGGCCCAGGCCGTTTGATGTCATCATCATCTCATTGTACTCAAATATATCTTCTGTATTACCGCTATCCTTCCTCCAGAAAAGGGAGCAGCGACAGCCGCTCCCTTCTGGCATCAGGATTTTGGGAACACCCAAACATGTTTTTCGGGTAACGCCAGGTGGCAATGCTGAGGATCGCGTACTTCGTTGCCGTAGGCGCGGATGACAAAATCATCAGCCACGGTGCGGAACAGGTACTCCCAGCGGTCACCGAGATACATGCTGGTGAGCAACGGGAGAGCCAACTGGTTTTCGCCTGGCCCGTCGGCCAGCGCCACACGTTCAACGCGGATCACCGCGGTGCCCTCATGGCCAACCTGAACGCCGTCGCCCGCCTGACCCCACAGGACCCAGTCGCGTCCTTCAATACGTGCTTTGCCGTCACGCACGTCAGTGACTTTGCCATGCAGACGGTTGTTGCTGCCCATAAACTCAGCGGTGAACAGCGTTTTTGGGGAACCATACATCTCTTGCGGCGTACCCTGCTGTTCAATTTTGCCGTTGTTGAGCAACAAAATGCGGTCAGAAATCGACATCGCTTCTCCCTGGTCATGCGTCACCATTAGCGCGGACAACCCGAGATTAATAATCAGCTCACGCAGGAATACGCGCGCTTCTTCCCGCAGTTTTGCATCAAGGTTGGATAATGGCTCATCGAGCAGGATCACGGGTGGGTTATAAACCAGCGCCCGGCCAATCGCTACGCGCTGTTGCTGGCCGCCAGAAAGTTGATGCGGATGGCGCTTACCCAGATGTCCCAGGCCCAGTTGATCCAACACACCCTGTACCCGTTGGTTGATCTCTGCGGTGGAGACTTTGCGCAACTTCAGCGGGTAGGCCACATTCTCAAATACGGTTTTATGCGGCCACAAGGCATAGGACTGGAATACCAGCCCCAGATTACGCTCTTCGGCGGGGATTTCGCTGCGCGGGGTGCCGTCGTAGACCTTGTTGTTGCCGATGGTAATTGACCCTTGTGTCGGTTTTTCCAGCCCGGCCACCGCGCGCAGAAGGGTGGTTTTACCGCTCCCGGACGGCCCGAGTAACGAAACCACTTCGCCCCGTTTGAGGTCCATGGTCACGCCCTTTAGCACCGGATTATCACCGTAGGTTAAGTGCAGGTTCTCGACCGATAATTCAATCATGTAATTTCACTCCAAAACGTAGGGCAATACCCAGGCCCACCACCACCAACAGAATATTGATAAACGAGAGTGCTGCGACGATGTCGATAGCACCTGCCGCCCACAGAGATACCAGCATCGAGCCGATGGTTTCCGTACCCGGCGACAGCAGATAGACGCCCGTGGAATACTCACGCTCAAAGATCAGGAACATCAGCAGCCATGAGCCAATCAGCCCATAACGCGAAAGCGGAATGGTAACGTGGCGGGTAATCTGGCCACGCGTCGCACCGGTGCTGCGTGCCGCTTCCTCCAGCTCTGGCCCCACTTGTAGCAACGTTGAGGAGATGAGGCGCAGGCCGTAGGCCATCCACACCACCGTATACGCCAGCCAGACGCTGAAAATGGTGCTACGCAGCGAGCGCAGCCAGACAATCAGCGTGTCTCGCAACCACTGCGACCACGGCATGCCGGATAACCAGCCGGATTTCAGCGCGTTATCGAGCCACATCGGTAAGAACAGAAACACCCACAAAAACGCCAGACCCGCGAGCAGGCCCGGCACCGCACGGGGCACCAGCACGCTGTAGTCGAGAAAACGCGTGGTGTTATCCGGCTTGCGGTGCATCGCGATACCAATAAACAGATAGCAACCTACCGCCAGTGCGCCGCCTATTACGCCAATCGCCATGGAGTTGACGATGGCCCGCAACAGGTTCGGCTGTTCCCAGATGGTGCGAAAGGTGCTAAGCGACAGCTCATCCCACAGCGGAACGCCTACGCCCCAGTTGGAGATAAACGCACGCAGCACCACGCCCATTAGCGGCACGCCAATGGTGATGGTTAGCCAGAACGCCACCACAGCCCCCGCTATCCAGCGCCATTTACCCAGCGGCAGCGCGCGGGCCTGCGAGGCTTTACCCTTCATGGTGACGAAGCGGTTAGCGGTACGCATCAGGCGGCGTTGCAGCATGACCAGTGGGATGGTCAGACAAATCAGCACCACCGCGACCGCCGCCATCAGGTGATACGACGGCGTACCCAGTTTATTGGTCAGTTGGTACAGGTAGGTCGCCAGCACCATGTTGCCTTCCGGATCGCCCAGCACCAGCATCAGACCAAAGACTTCCAGACCGAGGAAAAACAGCAGCACAACGGCGTACAGAATCGAGGGGCGAACCATCGGCAGGCTGACCGAGATCATCACCTGTAGCGGGGAAGCGCCGGAGATACGCGCGGCTTCCTCCACGTCTGAGCTCACGCTGCGCAGCGCTGACGAGATATACAGATAAGCGTGCGGCACGTGCGTCAGACCCGCAATCACCACGATGCTCGACATGTCGTAGATATTCCACGGCACGAAGCCAATCAGCGATTGTGCCCACAGTGACAGGAAGCCTACCGGCCCTGCGGCCACCACATAGCCAAAACCCAGCACCATCGGTGAAACAAAAATAGGTACAAGGATCAATGGCTCAATTAACCGTCTGCCGGGCAGGTCGGTACGCACCATCAGGAAGGCCAGAATGCCGCCCAGTGGAATGGCGATAATGACCAGACCGAATGCGAGAATAAAGCCGCTTTTCAGCGCTTTATAGAAGTCAGGGTCGGTAAAAATAAAGCCAAAGGATTCAAGGCTCCAGTCCTTTGCCGGCGAGAAAAACGGCGCGGACAAAAAGCTTTGTATCACGATGAACGACAATGGCGTGTAGATAACCAGCGCGGTTAACAGCACGACGATGCCGCGCGGCAAGCTTTGCCACTTTCTGCGTAATGCATTCATAAGCGGAGATCCGGTAACACGAATTCAGGAAGCGAGTACCAGGCGCACCAGTGAACCGTACGCCTGGTTCTGGCTCTTATTTGGCCGCGGCTTCACGCCACTGTTTGATGTAGTCCAGACGTTTTTTCGGTTGCAGGTATTCAAGTAATGACTCATCAACCGGGATCGGCTTCAGCGCTCTACCCAGCATTTGGGTCATTCCGTCGATGTCATTTTTACCTTCGATGTCGTTACGGATAGAGGGAATATCGGCCTGGTTGGCGAGGATGTTTTGCCCTTTTTCAGACAGCACATAGTCCAGCCACAGTTTGGCGGCATTGCTATGTTCAGCCTGCTGGCTGATGAAAGAAACTCGTGACAGCACCAGGGTGTAGTCCTTCGGATAGGAGATGCCCAGTGACGGGTCGTTTTTGGCACGCGCTTCGGCGTAAGAGCCGAGGATATTATAACCAATCAGGTTTTCACCCGATGAAACCCTCTCCATCATCGTACCGGTGGACGATTGCACGGCTAACCCGCCTTTCGCCACGTCGGCCAATGTTTTGAAGTAGTTCGGATCGGCCTTATAATCCAGCACCGATAGCATGAAGCCAACCCCGGATTTTTCGATATCGTAGGTGGTGACTTTGCTTTTGAATTTATCCACCTGGCCTGCAATCAGCTTTGCCAGCGCGGCGTGAGAATCCGGAACCTCGTTCGCCGGGATGAGGCGCTTGTTGTAAATAAACACCACTGGCTCGTAGGTGGTGCCGTACGCTTTGTTGTGCCAGACAGCCCATTTCGGCAGTTGGTTCTGCTCTGCTGAAACATACTCCATCGCATAATCGGTCGCGAGCTTCATCGCGGTATCCATGGAGGAGCTCCAGATGACGTCACCGCTGCCGCCGCCAGCAGCCTGTTCGCTGATATAACGGTTATACAGCTCGGTGCTGTTCATATCGTTATATTCAACTTTGATGCCCGGATAGGTGGCTTCAAAGCCCTGAATCAGCGGCCCCGCCGCTTTGGTATCCGTTGTGGAGTAAACCACGACTTTGCCTTCTTTGGTGGCGGCATCAACCACCTTTTGGTAGTCAGCCGGATACCCCTGCGGTAGCGCGGACAGGGCAGAAAACGACATGAAAACAGCAGCAGAGATCAGAGAGATGCGGAATGTGTTTGTCATTATTATTAACCTTCTAGTTACACTTTGGGAACTAAAAGTCAACATAGCGGATGGGAGAGGAGAGACAAGAGGGGAGAGAGAGCCGGCTGGTGGAAATGTGATTGTTGGCGTTGTTTCGGTAATTAACACCATAGAAACCGTGAGCGCGGGGATTTGAGAGAATGGAATGCTCACCGTTGTAGGCCGGATAAGCGAAGCGCCATCCGGCACTATACGGAACACAGCCGGATGGCGCTTCGCTTATCCGGCCTACGGAGTTGTCAGTCAGCCCCCTTCCGATACAACCGCCGCGGATGCCCAATACTCCCATACTGAATCTCAATCACAACAAACCCAATCTCCACGCAGTACTCCAGATACCGACGCCCCGTCGTTTTACTGATCCCCGCCTCCTCGACCACCTGCTCAACCGACCAACTCACCGCCGGATGATCGCTAAAAATCCGCTGCACCCGCGCCAGCGTCGCAGGCTCAATCCCCTTGGTCGACGGCTGCCCCGCAGCCTCCCCGGCAGGCAAATTGAACAGCTTATCCAGCGCGTGCTGATCCACCACTTTCACCTGCCGCAGCGTGTGCTCCAGCAGCATAAAGCGCTCCAGCGAGGCCCGCAGACGGTGGGAAAATACGGGTTTTAGCAGGTAGTCAAACGCGCCGCTGCGCATAGCATGGCTGCAGGTTTGCATATCGCTGGCGGCGGTGATGAATATCACCGAGCACTCAAACTGTTTGAGCAGCGGGCTATCAATAAGCTCAACGCCCTGACCGTCCGGCAAATAGTTGTCCAGCAGCAGCAGACGTGGCTGATGACGGAGGATCAGTTCGCGGGCCTGTTCCAGCGATCCCGCGATTCCCACGATGCGCAGATGGAAGTTTTGCTCAATAAACTCCCGATGCAGCTGTGCGAGATGTGGCTCATCCTCAACAATAACAACCTCAAGAGGGCGGATATCAGTCATGGGAAGGTCCTGTCGAAAGAGAAATCTGGAACGGGATGAAAACCGAAAATACGGTACCCTGCAGGATGTTATCGCTTATTTCGATGCTGCCACCAGCCCGACGAACGTAGCCCGCGACCAGGTACAGGCCAATACCATGTTCTGAACCGGTGAGTTCACTGCAGTCAGTGGGTTTACTGGTAAAGCCTTGCTCAAAAATATGCGGCTTCATGGCCTCATCAACGCCACAGCCCCGGTCAGCCACTTCAATCACCAGTTCGTGGTTGCGATCCGATATATACACTTCCACCGGCGCGGTACGTGCTGGCGTTTTCAGCGTGGCATCGACAGCGTTGTCCACCAGATTACCAATTACTGACATCAGCTCCGTTTCGCTCAGCCCTTCCGGTAGGCGCGAGAGCTGACAGGCGGGGTCGAAAACCAGCTCAACACCTTTCTCGCGGGCACCGACATATTTCCCCAGCAGCAGGCCGCACAGCGCCGGAGAGACAAACTGCCTGGAGAGGAAATCCAGCACCTGCTGGGCCCCCTCTGACTGTACCTGAATATAACGCAGCGCATCGTCATAGCGCTGCATCTGCAGCAGACCGACGAGCGTCGCCGTCCAGTTGAGCTGCTCGTGGCGCATGATGCGCAGGTTATCGGCATAGCGGGTCACCTGGCTGAGTTGACTGCTGAGCGTATTGATATCGTTCTTATCGCGGAAGCTGAATACCCAACCGCTTTGGGTGCCCGGCTCGACTTCAATAGCCACGCGGTTGACGATGGTTTCCCGTTGATTCAGGACGGTAATATGATCGTGATGGCGGCTGTCATAAGCGGTATTGCCAGGCGCGAAAAATGATGGCGGCAGTTGAATCACCTCATCCAATGGCTTGCCGAGCAGCGCTTGTTCACTCTGGCGAATATTGAGCATCTCCCGGGCGGCACGATTGATGAGGATGAGCTGTTTATCGGCATTGACCGCAAAGACACCTTCGTACATCGCCTCCAGCAGCGCTTTTTGCTGTAGCACCAACTGGGCGATATCTTTGGGTTCCAGGCCGAACATCTGTTTTTTCAGCGTACGGGTCAGTAACCAGGAAAAAATAAACAGCAGCAGCAGCAGGGCAAGGCCGTACATTCCGGTGCGCCACAGCAGGCGGGCGTTGATATTGGCGATGTAGGAGGTGAGGTAACCGACGGAGACAATGCCGATTACCTGATGATGGCTATCGAAAATAGGTGCTTTACTGCGTAACGAGACACCGATCCCACCTTTACGCACAGTGATAATGGTTTTGCCCTTCAGTACATCAGCATTGTCGCCGCCGATCATCGGCAGGTTAAGGCGCTCCGGGGATTCTGAGTGGTAAAGATGCTGTTCACGCGCATCACCAATCACAATATAGCTGGCGTCGCTTTCGGCGCGCAGCGGCTGAATCAGTTGTGCGATACCAGGAATATCCCGCTGCTGTACTTTTTCTGCCAGACCGGGAATCAGGGCAATTTCGCTGGCCTGTACTCGCGCGCGTTGGCCCAAATCGTGGTGCAACTGACGGTCGATAAAGTGAAACAGCAATACGCCAAGCAGCGCCAGCAGAAGGCAGGAAAAAGCCACCAGCGAAAGGAACAGCTTTACCTGAAAGGACAATCTGAGTTTCATGTAGTCCGCAGCGGCCAGAGCAGAAAGGGTCATCTGAAAAGCCTATCATGCGAAAATACGAACCGTAATCGAGGGACGACAGAGTTGTGAACTGCCTACATTCTCCGCGAATTTCTGAGGCAATAAACGGTATGTCGACGATGCGATCCAACGGCTGTATCCATTGAAAATGCGCATCGTTGACGGTGATTTTTTTGGATCTTCCGGTCTATGACTCTGGGTGTCCGTCGATCGCGGCTTTCAGATCGCGATACTCTTCGCATTGGGTGCCGCAGATATTCTTAATGGTTGCCAGCTCCGCTTTCGCCAGGTCGGGGCGGCCTTTAACCATCCATGCTTCCCCAAGATATTCGCGCACTTTCGCATAGTGCGGATCAAGGGCAATCGATCGTTGGTAGTAACTTATCCCTTCATCCGTACGCCCTAGCTTGCGTGTCGCGTAGCCTCGATAGTTCCAGGCTTCACGCGTATTGGGCTGCTGTAAGGTATCGAGTAAATTGATGGCATCCTGATAATGGCCGGTTTTCGCCAGGTGATACGCATACTGCGTTTTATCCTGATCGTCGATCATGCTGCTTTTTTCGGGCAAACATTTTTGGGTTTTGTTGTCGTAAACCTGACCCTTCGGGCATGTTGGGGTGGTGGTATCGTCATTTCCCATGGCGCTGGCTGCAGCGGAGTAAAGCAACCCGCCTGAGATCAGGCAAATCAACGGCAGTATTTTCGTCATGGCGTGCATCTTCATGGTCCTGTCCTCTCGGTATGAGTGAAGGTTCTTGCATGCTGTAAACCGCGCAGCCCATGCTTTATTCATTATCGATGCCTATAAATTGACCTGCCGTTTATTTTTAATACACCGCTTTATTAGCAAAGAAGGAGTAGCCGCTAACGCGGCTGTTGCTGGGTCGCACAGTGAATACCGCCGCCACCGGCCGCGATACCGTCGATATTCAATTGAATAATCTCACGCCCGGTAAATTGCTCCTGCAAAATATCGCGCGTGTTACGGTCCGTGCGTTTATCGCCAAACTCCGGCGCAATGACCGCATCATTACACAGATAGAAATTGATATAACCGGCGGCAAAATCACTGTTCGCATAGCTCTGGCGAATAGTTGATGGTCCTTCCAGCGTGATCACGTTCAGGTGCCGTCCTTTTGCATCTGTGGCTGTGCGTAAGATTTCCAGATGTCGCCGGGTTACAGCGTAGTCAAACGATGTAGGGTCCTGCTCAAGACCCGCTACCACCGTACCCGGATGTGTGAATCTGGCGTAAAAGTCCGTATGGCCGTCGGTAATATCCTTTCCGGCAATACCTGGTAGCCAGATGATCTTATCCAGTCCCAGCAGGCGCTTTAATTCGGCTTCACATTCAACTTTACTGACGCCCGGGTTGCGGTTGGGATTGAGTACACAACTTTCGGTAATAATGGCTGTCCCTTCGCCGTCTACCTCTATCCCGCCACCTTCAAGGATCAAGGTTGAGCGGATAAATTCAGCTTTAGCATAATCTGCGACAAATTCAGCCACTTCGGCATCGCGATCGTGTTCCTGCTTCTCGCCCCAGCCGTTGAAGTTAAATCCAACGCCACCGGGCATGCCGTGGGGGCTTTTCACAAATACTGGTCCGGTATCGCGGATCCACAGATCGTCAATTGGATGAGCCAGCAGGTTAACTGATGGCCCACATAGTTTTGCCGCGAGCGCGTGGTCTTCTTCGCGCACCAGCATATTCACGGGTTCAAAGGCGGCAATGGTGTTCGCGACCAGCGCCAGATTTTTCCGTACCACGGGAAGCAGGTGAGGTTCCCAGATCGCCACACTGGCACCAAACGCCATCCAGGTGGCAGCATGAGGTGCTCCTTCATCCGGCATCTGCCAGCGGCGGCTCTCTGCTGCGCGGGCAACCTGGCTTAAACTGATACCCGTCATGCTGGCGAGTAGCATACTCGTTGACGTCACCAGGCTCTGCCTGACAAATGAACGTCTTGTTATCATGGGATTAACCTTTGCGTATATTTATCTGATATTGGATGAATAAAATAATAATAGATAATTAATGTTCTGCGTATTTTAAATATTGAATAATAAATAAATTGATTGCGGGTAAGTTTCATGCGGAATATAGCACAGGAGATATTCGTTGCAATCTCTTAGTTTTATATTATGAGTGAAATTGACTACTATTAAAATTTCTCAACTATATATTTATATATAATTTATATTTATCAGCATGAACATGTGTCACGCCGTTGGCTCTGAAGCCTCGTCTGACGGGCCTTGTCGCGGATTGTGATCTGGCCGGTTGTTCTGTTGTATTTATTAATGCCATGAACAGTGTGGACTATAGTAAAGATGGCCGTTATTTCTCATCATTAATAACCGTGAGTGGGGGATGTGCATGAAGAAGATACTGATGCTGGTCGGAGATTATGTCGAAGATTATGAAACGATGGTGCCTTTTCAGGCTTTGCAAATGCTTGGGCATCGTGTGGATGCCGTCTGTCCGGATAAAAGTCAGGGTGACTACGTTCAGACCGCCATTCACGATTTTGATGGGGCGCAGACCTACAGTGAGAAACCCGGGCATCGCTTCACCTTGAATGCGAATTTCTCTGATGCGCGCGAGGCGGATTATGATGCCTTGTTGATCCCTGGCGGGCGGGCGCCGGAGTATTTACGTCTGAATCCGGATGTCATTCAACTGGTACAAGACTTTAACTCTGCGGGTAAACCTATCGCCGCGGTGTGTCATGGCCCGCAACTGCTGGCGGCAGCCGGAGTGTTAGAAAACCGGACCTGCAGCGCGTATCCAGCGTGTGCGCCAGAAGTTCGGTTGAGCGGTGGGCATTATGCCGATATCGGGATTGACCAGGCGCACGTCGACGGTAATCTGATTACCGCGCCGGCATGGCCTGCTCATCCTGCCTGGTTGGCTAAATTTGTTGAAGTATTAATGAAGTAACGGGTACCGGCTTTGCAGGTCGGTATAACCCATCCGGCTATACCGACTGCAAAAAATTACCGTTGCATGAGTGCGAATACTCCCCAGCCGAGATATTCCCGGGTGAAGGTGACATGGCGTCCCGGTGACGTCCTCAGTTGCTCTCTGACTTCCTGCGCAAAGTCATCATTTGGGTTCGCCTCCAGCCATCGACGCATCGTCAACCACTTAGCGGCTTCGTATCGATCCCAGCCTTCCTGGTCTGCCAGCACCATTTCAACCAGGTCGTAGCCCAGTTTGTCGAAAAACGAAACGAGGTCGGCAAGGGAAAGAAAATCGGCCACCGAGCCGGCTCCGCATGCCTGGGCAATATCTTCTGCGGCGGGCATTTGACGCCAGTACGGTTCACCGATCACGATGATTCCGCCAGGTTTGAGGCTCTTTGCCAGCAGCGTGATTGTCCCGGCGACACCGCCTGCAATCCACGTTGCGCCGACGCAGGCAGCGATATCGCATTTTTCATCCGCGACATAACCTGCCGCATCGTTATGGATAAAGCTCACGCGATCGGTGAGGCCCAACTGTTCCGCGCGTTGTCTGGCTTGTGCGCTAAACAGTTGGCTCATATCAATACCGATCCCCGTAATGCCATGGTCGCGTGCCCAGGTGCAGAGCATCTCACCGGAACCACTGCCCAGATCCAGAACACGGGTTCCTGGCGTCATACGTAGCGCCTGACCTAATGTGGCATATTTTTGCGCGGTGAACGGATTATGAATGCGATGAGCGCTTTCGCTGATCGTAAAAATCTTGGGAATATCCATCACTCTCTCCTTAGCGATTATCTAACTGGGCGCGAACATTGTTTAATCCGGTGGTGTTGATGCGGTAGGGCTGACCATTGACGGATTTGATCAACTTTTTGGTTCTGAGCTTTTTAAACACCTCAAGCGTGCAGTCGCAGAGCAGCAATCCTTCACGGCTATAACATTCAACGGATGTGACGCGGCCAGCGCTGTCGCGGACGTGCGCAATGCGGCCACCTTTGGCGAGAACGTGTAAGGTACGTTGTTCCTGACGGGATAAATTCATACTGGGAAACCTGTTTAATCATCATGTGCAAAACGTGCAAACACACAGCGGTGTCCGCATTCGATTTCAGCGCATTGATAACCAGTCCGGCCTGATAAGGTCGGCAAACTGATTATCTGATGATGACATTCTCCAGCATCAAAGCCTCAGGTTGAGTTGAAAGGTATTTACACGGTGTATGATAGCAGTGGAATGTTGGATGGGAATCTTGCGCCAGTAAAAGTGTGACCCGCAACGGAAAAATGGCCTGGAAGGACATCTCGTCGCATCGAATAGCTTTAAATTGTTGTAATGTTATTAACATATTAAATCATTAAAATATTTTATATTTAAATGGCTTTAAAAAATATGGATTTGAGTTATTCTGCATTCTTCGTTCTTATGTTTCACGCTAATATATTAGCCTGATTTAAGCGTGTCGGGATTGATTGTTTTATTTATGATAAGCAGTATTTATTATAGCTATCGCAGGATGATGTTCTGTAAATTATTTCTGTTTAAGAATTCTCTCTATGGTGAGAAATGTGTATACTTGTTTCTGCAAGAGACTCTTCTGTTATCATTAAAATTATAAATATGTCCTTTACACCCGTATTTCCTCTACTCTGTATCTCTTCTCAGGGTAGAGGTTTTTTTACCTGTAATTCATCGGGTAGTGCCTATTAATAATAATTTAACACCGTGCCAGGTGTTATTGTGGCTACTATGACTAATGATGCCGGATATCATGACTTTATAATAGTACCGCGGCGTTTCTATTCTGTACTGAATTGTTCAGCTATCCCTCTGTTTACCAGGGTATAGTATAGTGGCGCTTATAATTGTCTGTTTTTCAGCGTGATATGTTTTTCTTGTCGTTGGGATAAATGTGACCTTGCTCATGGATTTTAATGCACTAAATGGCTATTTCTAGAGAAGTGCAAACGGTTGCACGTAGCTGTAATGGTATTCGTTCATTAAAAAAATATAGCGATGGTTTGCCTTGTGTCTTTATAGGATATGGAGATTTAAATGATTTCCATTATCTCTTGGGTAGACGGAAACTGTTATGGCTTCTGTTAGCTTAACACCATGTAAAATAGTCGTAAAAACAAGCAGGGAATATGATGTGATCATCAAAAAGGCGATTTTTGATTACAAACATAACGATCGGTTTTTTATCTTCCTTAATATAAATCGTTGTCAGAACACTCATGAGATCAGTGGTCTGGGATGAGCGCTGATTTTATTTGACACTTCAGATGTATCCCTCTCGCGCTGCATGCAGGTATCTCCTCGCAGTACCCCATAAATGAAACATTAAAGGATGTCCCACAATGGATATTGTTGAACGCTTTATTAACTACACCAAAATCAATACCACAACCTCACGGGAAAATGGCGCAAATGGCATCATGCCGTCTTCCCCAGGCCAAATGGTGCTGGCAAAACTGCTCGCAGCAGAGCTTGAAGTATTAGGGATGCAAAACATTGAAGTCAGGGATACGGCGATTGTAACGGCAACATTACCTGGAAATACTGACGATAATATTCCTGTCGTTTCCTTTTTTGGACATCTGGATACCAGTGCCGAACAGACTGCAGACACGCATGCGCAACGCCTTCACTATAGCGGTGGCGATTTATGCCTGAACAAAGAACATAATATCTATCTGCGCGAAAGTGAATTTCCAGAACTGAAAAACTATATCGGTGATGACCTGCTCGTGACGGATGGAACCAGCCTGTTAGGTGCTGATGATAAAGCTGCCATCGCTGCCATCATGAATGCCATACAGTATCTGGTTGCACATCCGGAGATTAAACATGGACCGGTGAAGGTCGGTTTTGTTCCTGATGAAGAGCAGGGGCTACGGGGTGCCAAATCTTTTGATGTTGCCGCGTTTGGCGCAAATTTTGGCTATACCCTGGATTGCTGCGGCATAGGTGAGTTTGTCTATGAAAACTGGAATGCAGGTGATGCGGAAATTATCTTCACCGGTCAATCTGCGCACCCAATGTCAGCTAAAGGTAAACTGAAGAATTCTCTGCTGATGGCGCATAAGTTTATTGCGATGCTGCCGGGCGGAGAAGCGCCTGAATATACAGAAGGTCGTGAAGGATATTACTGGGTAAAACAGCTGCAGGGTAACAGTGCCCGTACCGTACTGAAACTGGATATTCGCGACTTTAGTGAAGAAGGTTATAAGTCCCGTATGGCATTTATTCGCCAGCTTGCAGTAAGTGCCTGTGCACTATGGGGCGAAAATAGTGTGGTCTGCCATTTAACCGACCGCTATGCGAATGTGTTTAATAGCCTGCAGGGCGATTCGCATTATCCTATTGATATTGCTATACGTGCTTATCAGAAATGCGGAATCACTCCGCAACCTGTCGCCATGCGTGGCGGGTATGATGGCGCGGTTCTGTCGCAGAAAGGGTTACCGTGTCCGAATATTTTTACCGGTGCGCATAATTTCCATTCAATTTATGAATACTTGCCGGTGCGATCGCTACGGGCAGCCAGTGATGTTGTAGTCGCAGTTATTGAAGAAACCTACGCTGAGTTCGCCGAAGGGAGAACTCAGTCATGATTCAGGTAATAATTGCCCTTCTGGTTATCGTTGTGGTCGCTCGTCTGATCCTGAAGGGGTACCGGGCCGAACCCGTGTTATTTATCGCGGGTCTGGTGCTAATGATTTGTACCGGATTAACCGGATGGGGCTCCGTATTGCCGAAGGGGGTTGCCAGTACCGGGATTGCTTTTCTCGATCCATTTGAAGTTATGCGCGATCTGTTCAGCACACGTGCAGCCGATCTCGGTCTGATGATCATGGCGTTGATGGGATTTGCTCACTACATGGATCATATCGGGGCAAATGAAGCTGTGGTGCGCGTGGTGACGAAACCGTTACGGGCACTGCGATCTCCTTATATTCTGCTGTTTTTTTCCTACCTGCTTGCCAGTCTCCTGCAACTGGCCATCCCTTCAGCGACCGGGCTTGCCGTGTTACTGATGGGGACAATGTTCCCGATTATGCTGGGCCTGGGGCTCTCTGCGGCTTCGGCCGCCGGGGTCATCGCCACCTCGCTGGGGGTGGCATACACCCCAACAGCGATTGATGCCATCAGGGGAGCGAAAGCAGTCAATATGGATGTGGTGGAATACGTTGTTTACCACCAGGGGCCAGCAGCGCTTGCAACCGTACTGGTTGTCGGCGTTTGCCATTTTTTCTGGCAACGTCATTGCGATCGCAACGCGGGGACGTTACCTCGGGAAATCGGGAGCGCTGAGATTGTCGATTCAGGAAAGGCGCCGGCTTTTTATGCTGTGCTTCCCATGCTGCCTATACTGATGGCGGTAGGATCATCCGCGATGTTTGTCAGTGGAATTAATCTAAACATAATCACCATCGTGCTTATCGCAATGGCTATTTGTATGCTGATTGAATGGATACGAGCGCGTGATTTAAAGTCGGTGTGTGAAGGGTTCAGCCATTTTCTGAAAGGAATGGGCGCGGCGTTTACCGGTGTTGTGGGCCTGCTGGTCGCAGCCGGAGTTTTCGCGCATGGCATCAAAGTCATTGGTGCCATTGATCAGTTAATTTTGATGGCAGAACATGTCGGATTACCACCCTTTGCGATGGCCGTCGTCTTTGCGCTGGTGACGCTTGCGGCAGCAATTATTATGGGCTCGGGGAATGCGCCATTCCTGGCATTTGTTGAGTTAATCCCACAAATTGCCGCGAGCATGGGCGCTAACGCGGTTGCTATGATCCTACCTATGCAGCAGGCATCACATATGGGGCGGGCTATTTCGCCGGTATCCGGTGTTGTTATTGCGGTTTCAAGTGGGGCAAAAATTACACCTTTCGATGTAGTTAAACGTACTGCTGTGCCGCTTATTGTGGGCTTTGTCACCCATACTTTGATTATCGGTATTTTCTATTAGTCGTAACTGCTGCAAGCAAACCTCCGGGGCGCGGAGGTTTGCTTGATAATGTTATTTATAATCTCAAATAAAACTGGTTGTCATGAGTTATTATTTGTTTTCATCTTTATCGCATTATTCTTATTGTTCTACTACGGTGTCGTATATAGATGAATGATTAAGGAAGGTAATATGTTAATCCGGCGTTTTTTATACGTGAGAATTAATTAATCTGGATCATATTATGCTGGTTTTAATTGTAGTAGTTTTTTAAATGAAGTGATGCCAAGTCCAAATGTGATAACGATTTATCTGGGTGGGTTTTAAGTGGTCAGTGATTTAGGAAAGATCAGCGCATCGAGGCACAATTACCAGGATGAACTTGAAACGTTTACCTGGAGTGCGTTAGTTGCCGTGGGTATCGCAATACAGGACCAGAAGGTTTATTCTAAAATATCAGAACATCTCTTCATTATGAACTGGCTGGCGATTGCGAAAAAAAGGAAGATATTTTCAAAAACTATCGCCAACGAACTTCAGTGGTTAATAGAAGAGGGGAAAAGGAAAAGCATTAATGCCCAACTTAAATTTAAGATAGAGTATTTATATGCTACATCAAGTGGTGATGTCACAATGCAGAGCTACTATTTTAAATTTACTCATGTTATTGAAAATCTAAGGAATAATGGCTGGGAGAGTTTTCTTCTCACACCCGGGAAATGGCGTGATTTGAGTGAAGATGTTAAGGTTCGCAAAGGCAATTTTATTTTTATGGATGACACCCGACTTCAGGAGTGCTTTGGTACTCAGGGCGAGATATTAAAACCTTTCTGTCTTCGGGTTTATGGTGATGTCGAATTTGCAAAGTCGCTGTTCATCAAAAATAATCTTCCGGTTGAGTTTGTAAAGCATACTTCAAATGAGTTTTACTACTTTTATTTTAATCTGGATGGGTGATGAACACTGGCGATACATAAATGAAATTTGCCAGTCATAATACGTTGTTGTAGCCAGATTTTACATTCTGAGATATAAATCGCGATAGAGGGATCGGGGATGTTTACGCGAAAGTTAACGATCACGACTGAATGGATAAAGTTATCTGATGTTCCTGACCGCGTGTTCATCGCTTTTCGAGGGGTAATCGAAATATGCGAAAGTTCATCTGTTCCTGACGACAAGACTCCCCTGCTAAGGTTGGAAAATGAAATGGCGATTATCACGGTTGACGCATTATCCTGGGTCAGAGTTCCGGCAGAAAGTCGGGGAAATATTACGGTATATATTCTCTGATGTGCTGAATATTAACACCGATAAATTACATCAGACATCGGTAAAATCATCATGACCTGATTATGCGGGCTACAACATTCGTATTGCATTGGTGTTATAGATAATGCCAAACACCGCTACCGCCAGCAGGAACAGGGATGAGATAAAAACGCTGTATCTGACAAACCGCGTGGGCATCCAGCGTTTGAAAATCACGATATAAAATGACAGAACGGCAACGTCAAAAATGATCCATACCAGCGTGAGTATCAGCATGCTGGTGGCGAAATTATGTGTAATGGTGATGAACTGTGGAAAGAATGAAGCGAAAAACAGAATATCTTTCGGGTTTGATACGCCAATCAGAAAACCGTTGATAAATCCCCCATGAGACGGCTGGCGAGAGTCTTCGCTGGCGGCTTGATTTCTTGCCCACAGACTGCAAAACGCGCTATAGCCGATATACAGCGATCCGGCGAGACCCAACACACACAGCAGCAGAGGAGAGAGTGATACCACCCCCGCCAGCATCAGCGCAGCGAGCGCAAGCAAGAGCAATGAAGCACCGTTAGTTCCGCATAGCGTCATAAAGGCCTGGCGATAGCCGTACTGTGCCGCCGTCGCGGTAATCAGTGCCACAACAGGACCAGGCGTTAGCAACAGTGTTAGCACCGAGAGGCTGTATACAGCCAGTAAAGCGAGATTCATATCTGATGATCCTGACGTTATTTTTCATCAGTATTCCGCTTGCGTGTCACATTGAAAAACGAATAAAACTGCGCTCTACTGTGAGTAAAACTCAACATAGAAGCCGATGATGACGCTACCCCCGCTGTATGCCCTGAGAGCTTTCGAAGCTGCTGCCCGTCTGGGGTCCTTTAGTAAAGCGGCTATTCAACTGAACGTCACGCCTGGTGCGGTAAGCCGTCATATTCGCACACTGGAAGCCTGGTTTGGCTGCGAACTGTTTGTTCGTAGCGGCCCCCGTATTGAGATAACGCCTTCAGGGCAGGGGTTAGCGCAACAGCTGACGGCCGGGTTTCAGAGTTTAGAACATGCCTGCCATGCTTTTCGTAGCAGCAGTCATGAGCTGCGGTTGAAAGCACCCTCAACGTTGACCATGCGCTGGCTGCTGGATGTGCTGCGGCATTTCCGGGAAGCCCATCCAACGCCGGTGATTGAAATCTCCAGCGTGTGGATGGACACCGATTCCGTCGCATTCAGTCGCGAACCGTATGACTGTGCAATCCTGTTGGGGAATGGTTATTTTGGCGAGGATACGGACAGTCGTTTGCTGTTTCAGGAGTGGCTAATCCCGGTCTGTGCGCCTGCGTTGCAGGCTCTGGCGCAAAGTGATATCGCCGCCTGTGAATTGATTCATCCTTCCGCCGATCGCCGCGACTGGCGTCGCTGGCTGCAGCGTACCGGGGCGTTTCCTGCGTTGAACCTGGCACGTGGCAACGTGTTCGACACCCTGGAGCAGGGGAGTCTTGCGGCAATGAGCGGGCATGGGGTAGCGGTCGCCGATCTGCTATTAAGCCTGACGGCTATTGAGAGTGGGATGCTGGCGTTACCGTTTAAACAGGTGGTCGCGACAGGGGACGGTTATTATCTCGTCTGGCCAAAAGCGTCAACCCGGCTTCGAAATATTGAGTTGCTGTATCGCTGGTTAAAAGAAGCTGCGCCTGAGGCTGACATAGCAGAACTGCTCTGGCTGGAGTAACCCGCAGAACACCATATTGATAACAATTCTCATTATTATTGTTGTGTTGTGCGGGTAATGGTAATGTTGCCACCCATCGTACGTTGCAAATTCCATTTCTTGTGCAGAAGACAGCATGAACAACACCACCATCCAGAATACATCCGGACGTTTTACCCGCACCTTCTCCGTCAGTGAGTTTAGGGACTTTGGTGAGCGTTACGGGATCGATTACCGTTTTCCGTTGCTGGCGCAAAAAACGGGTCTTCCGTGTTCCAGTGCTGTATTGCAAGGGGAAGTAGAGGAGATGATGCTCCCTTGCGGGATGTGCGTCACACACTCTGATGTACAGGTGCTGCAACCGTATGAAACTACCTCCCGGCACAGTAGCCCCTTGTATATGCTGGTAGTGCTGGAAGGTTGCGTGATACTGACGCTCAACGGGCAGGAACATGTGGTACGTTCCGGCATGGCGTTTAGTTCGCGTCTGAGTGAACGCCAGGCAATGAGCGCTCGTCACCCTGCCGACTGCAAGCTACGGACGCTATCACTCGGGTTGTATCCTGACGGAGCATGGCGCAAAGGATTACTTGAATCCCTCATGCGTGAGTGGGAAAACTGTCAGACGCCAACGCTTATTTGGCAGGTGCCGGGGTTTTTACTCAGCGGATTACAGTATGCGCAGCAGGGCTCACTTAGCCATGTTTCCCGCCAGTTGATGCTGGAAGGACTGATTTTACAATTATTTGGTCACGGTCTCAGCGTTTGTCAGGTGGAAAGCGGCAAATGCCTCGCCGCCAGTGGCGAACAGCAGCGGCTGGAAAGGGTGCGCCGTCTGTTGGAGCAATCCCCTGAAAATGACTACACGCTTAACGAGCTGGCGCAGCGCGCAGCGATGAGCCCCAGCAGTTTGCGCAGCAAGTTCCGTGCGGCATATGGCTGCTCCGTTTTTGACTACCTGCGCGACTGCCGTCTGGAACGTGCGCGCGGCTATTTACTGGAAGGATACAGCGTACAGCAGGCGGCCTGGATGTCGGGTTATCAGCACGCAACTAACTTCTCTACCGCTTTTCGTCGTCGCTATGGCTTCCCGCCTGGTGATGTTCTCAAACTTTGCTAATCCATTTTCCCGTTTTATGCGCGAAGCTGATTCATAATTTGGCGCTGCGCATACGCAACCTGGCATTCGGCATAGCGACTCCTGATACAAAAATGGCAATAATTCTCATTTACAGATAGATATGCCTTGGGAGATGTTCATGTTCGCGAAGACTCGGTTGGCGCTGCTGATAGGATGGGTGACCGGCAGTGTGGCTTTTCCTCTGCTGGCGCAGGAAACAACAAAAAACGATACGGTGGTTGTCACTTCGCAAATGCAGAGTGGGGCGACCAAGCTTGCCACACCGGATATCGAAACACCGCAGTCGGTATCGATCGTTACCCGTGAACAGTTTGAAGAGCAGGGCGCAACCAGCGTGCGGCAGGCTGTTAGCTACACACCTGGGGTGTACAGCAATCAGATTGGTGCCTCCAACCGCTTTGACTACATTGTGCTGCGCGGTTTCTCCGATGGTAGTCTGGACAACGTCTATCTCGACGGCCTGAAAATGATGGGCGACACTAACTCGCACAGTTCGCTGGTGGTCGATCCGTGGTTTCTCGACAATATTGAAGTGGTGCGCGGCCCGGCTTCCGTGCTGTACGGCCGTTCCTCTCCGGGCGGGATCGTGGCGCTGACATCGCGTAAACCGTCGTTTGATGCGGGCGGAGAAGTGAAGCTGTTTGCTGGCAACAATAATCAGCGCGGCGCGGCGTTTGACGTCACCGGGGCGCTGGATGATAACGATCGCGTCGCCGCACGACTGAGTGGAATGACGCGTTATGCGGACTCGCAGTTTGGTCCCTTGAAGGAAGAACGTTACGCGCTGATGCCGAGCCTCACCTGGCGCATCACCGATCAAACGCGTCTTGACCTGATGGCCTATCTGCACCGTGACCCGGAAGGCGGTAGCCACTCCGGTCTGCCGTATGACGGCACTGTGGTTCCCCATTACGGGCAAAAGATCTCCAATACCTTTTACGAAGGCGAGGATGATTATGACAAATACGATCGCCGTGAAAACATGGTGGGCTACAACATTGAGCATATGTTTGATAGCGGTTGGTCGGTACGGCAAAAGTTACGCTATTTGCATACCGACGTTGAGCTGAACCAGGTGTATGCGGCGGGCTGGTTGAATGAAACCGAGCTTAATCGCGGCTACTCCGGCTCCGATGAAAAAATGTCGGCGATTACGCTGGATAACCAGCTCGACGGCAGCTTTGATACCTGGCAGGTAAACCATCGTCTGCTGGTGGGGATCGACTATCAGGATCGCAGCAACAATACCACCGGCTACTACGGGGCGTTCCCGCCGATTGACGCCTTTAACCCGGTGTACGGCGCGAAGCCTGATTACATCAATATGTATGCGCGCGAGAAACACAAGTTGCGCCAGACGGGCTACTATTTGCAGGATCAGATGTCATGGGATCGCTTCCGTATAACGCTCGGTGGCCGCTACGATCAGGTGAGCATATCTAATATTGATAAGCAAAACGGCACTCGCAGCGATCTGGACAAAAATAACTTCAGCAGTCGCGCTGCTCTGCTTTATTTGTTCGATAACGGCGTTGCGCCGTACATCAGCTATTCCACCGCCTTTACGCCAACCAGTTTTGCTGATGAGAACGGTAACCTGTTGGAACCGATGAAAGGCAAGCAGTGGGAAGCCGGGCTGAAATATGAACCGGAAGGGTTGAATAGCCAGTTTAGCGCGTCGGTGTTCCGCATTAATCAGACCAATATTGCCACCAAAGAAGAGCCGACCGATCCGTACCGTTCGATTGGCGAAATTGAATCTGAAGGGGTAGAGCTGGAAGCTATTAGCCAACTGACGGACAGTTTCCGTTTGCAGGCGGCGTATACCTATACCGACATTCGCTATAAGAAAAGCAGCCCGGAAGAGCAGGGCAAGCGTGCCGTTTATGCGCCGCGCAATCAGGCCAGCACCTGGTTAAGCTACGATGTGAAAAATAGCCCACTGGCGGGGCTAACGTTGGGCTCAGGCGTGCGTTACGTCAACGGTATTACCAGCGATCGCCAGAATACTCACACCCTGCCATCGTATACGCTGGTGGATCTGGCGATTGGCTACGACTTAACGAATATTGGTATTAAAGGTTTGAGCACGCAGTTGAACGTCAACAATCTGACCGACAAGCGTTACGTTGCAGCCTGTAATTCGCTCTCATACTGTTATTTCGGTGCCGAGCGCAGCATTGTTGGCAGCGTTTCGTGGAAGTTCTGATGCTTAAGCCGGATGCGGCGCTGGCGCCTTATCCGGCATACGGCAGCGTGCAAATTGTAGGCCTGATAAGCGCAGCGCATCAGGCATAGTGGATTGCGGCTATTTGGTAAAACCGTTTTGCATACAAATCTGTGCGCTGGTTCTCAGGGTGAAGGCTAACTTGTCAGGATACTGGCGGTAATAGTTATGTTCTTCTTCCAGCCCTTTTGCCTGCGCCAGACGTACCGTTTCCAGCGAACAGGTTCGGTAGATCAAATCTTTATTCATATTGCTCTGCTTCTCGCGCTGTTTATCTGCGGACAGCGCCAGCCAGCTCTCGGACAGCGTATAATCGTAGACCACCCGATTCCCTTTCGCCTGCACGTTCTCAATGGTAATGAATTCGTCGATCTTCAGTCTTGGCTGACCACGCATTTTTTTCTTATCTTCTGCGGCGGCATATTGTGCCAGTGCATTAATATCCATCCCGGCTATTTTCTGCTTATAGATATCGACATAGGCGGCGGGTTGCTGATAATGCTGAGCATAAGCATTTCTTAATTCTCCGTCACTCATTGAACAGCCAGCTAAAAATAAAGGTAATAGCAGCGTCAGTTTTGTTTTAGTCATGATGTTATCCCATTCATTATTGTGGTCCCCAGTCGCCCATAACAAAATAAAAGTCATCAAATTACAGGTGATCTTTAGGGTTGTATAAACGGGGCGACGACAGCACAAGTGCAATTATCTTAAAATGACGGAATAAGCGGGAAACCCTGCCAGAATTGGCAGGGTTAATGGATGAAGAGGATCAGAATTCCATTTTCACCGTGAACTGCACTTCTCGTGGGTCGCCGATCTGATTACCCAGATTATTGGTGGCAATGGATGAGGTGTAATAGGTCTTATCAAACAGGTTTTTCACATTGAGCTGCAATGTGACCGGATATTGCAGCTTCATCTTATAAGCGGCAAAGGCATCGGCGACAAAATAGCCTGGCAGATAATAGTCTGCGCCATTGGTTGCGGAACGGCGACTCACCCCATGACCCCCACCGCCAATCGTCAGGGTATTGCCCATAAAGGCATTCTGAATATCGTAGGTGAGGAATAATGAGCCGGTATGCTTCGGTACATTAGGCAGCGGCTTACCTTTGTAATCAGGATCTTCCGTCACTTTCGCGGCGGTATAACCGTAGCTGGCGATAATATTGGTGTTGGTGGTCAACGAACCGGCGACATCCACTTCCACGCCTTGTGAACGCACGCGACCCGCCGTTTTCGCCACGGTTTCGCCATTGATCATTTCGTTGTACAGCACATTGCGTTTATCAATATCAAACAGGGCAATATTGGCGGTGATACCGTCAAAGATATCGAATTTTGCCCCCACTTCATAAGCCGTTGAGGTTTCAGGTGGCAGTTCGCCAATATAACTGGCGATAGAATATTGCGGCATGAAGGATCGCGACACGTTACCGAACAGCGATACCGACGGCGTCAGTTTGTAAACCATACCGAATTTGGGCACCCACTGTTGGTCGGTACTGTCGGTGTTGGCGTTGAACGGACGCCCTTTGCCAGCGTATTCGGTGTAGTACTGATAACGCATCCCGGCGACGGCGATCCATTTATCGGTCAGGTACAGCGCGTCCTGCACATACGCAGAATAGCTCTCTTGTTGAATAGTCTGATCGCTATCAGCGGCAGAAACGTTAGTACATTTATCCAACGTACCGTAGACAGGATTATAAATATTGAACCCTTTTACGTTCTTGCAGCGGATCATGTCGGTGCGTAGCAGATCGTAGTTCTCATAAGAGACACCGGTGAGGATCTCGTTATAAAAACCCGCGATATCGACGTTGCCCTGTAAATCGGCACGTGTGGCGTGCATGCGCTGGGTGGAGCCTTGAGTGGCATCGACACGGCGGGTCAGATTTCCGGTTGCAGAATCATACGCCATTACGCGAGCCTGATTATCGCTGTATTTATCCTGGCTAAAGCTGTAGTCGAATTTCGCTGTCCATTCGCTGTTGAAGCGGTATTCGGCATTCAACTGTGCCAGATCCGATTTGCCGTCGGTGATATTAAACGGCTCATCAAAGCGGGTTTTGCGATCCACATTCACCGCGTGTTTGGTGTTGAGATCGAAAATGGTGCCGCGATCGAATGGCGCTTTGTAGTCGCGGTGTGAATAGAGCACGCTGACGGTGGCGTTGTCGCCAAACCAGGTCAGAGAAGGGGAGATAAAGCTGCTCTGATTGGTGCCAAAGTTGCGCCAGTAGTCCTCGTGTTGGTACTCGCCAATCAGACGATACGCCAACGGCGTACCTTCAATCGGCCCTGTCACGTCAAACTGCCCCGTACCGCCGCCAAAACTGCTGGAGGTTGCTGAAATCGACCCGCCAAACTGCGTTTCCGGACGTTTGGTGACGACATTAATCAGGCCGCCGGGATCGAGAATCCCGTACAGGGTTGAGGCCGGGCCTTTCAGCACTTCCACGCGTGAGGTTGCGGCGTTAAAGCTGCGCGGCAACACGGTTTTCAGACCGTTGGTCATCACCGAGCCGTCACGGTTTGCGCCGAAGCCACGGCGGACAAACGCATCCTGTGTGCCACCTAATGTGTTGGTTTGCACAACGTTACTGACGTTATACAGCGCTTCGTCCAGCGTCGTGACATGCTGATCTTCCAGCACTTTATCGCTGACAGTGTTCACCACTTGTGGGATATCCAACAATGGCATGGATGTCAGCGTCGCGGTGGACGAGCTCAGCGGTTGATAACCCGATGTTACGGCCTGATCGGCAGACGACGCATCTGCCCGAACGGTGATGGTATCTTCCCCTTTAGGCGGAGTCGTCTCTTTCTCCGCTGCAAATACCGTAGGTGTTGTTGTTATGCCCAGAAAGAGAGCAGAGCACAATGCCCGCCCTTTCATCCCCGAAAAGTAAGTCGTTAACTCAGCCATTATTTTATTTATTCCGCAAAAGACCCTGCCAAAAATGGGCAGGGAAACAGGTTGATTCAATTCATTGCCCGGCTTGCCAGCCCTGCATTTATCCATCTGTAAGCCGGCGTTACTGGCATCAGATATGTAATTGAGAATCATTCAATCATGGGCGTTTGTAGTAGTAAACGTAAAAATGAAAAAGAAACTACAGGCGATTCGACACAACTTAACCGTCGTTTTTTTAAGGGTATTTAATTTCCAATGCATTGAAAAAGAATGGTTTTTATTGATTTTTCGGCATTTTTTATTTGTGCTTTGGTTGTTGGCAACAGGTGATGTAACTACAGGGTGTAATTGCTTGACTACTACAGCGCAAGCCAGCAAGATCACAAAGAGAATGAGTTTTATTTTTATTTAGAGAATTACGCATGCAGGCTTTGCCATGCGGCGGCGCAGGAGTGAACATGCCACAGCATGTGGAAAATACCGCCCACAGAACGGGCATTGAACTACAACAGCTTTCTGCGGGTTATCGCCATAACACCATTGTCCACGGTATCTGTCTCACTATTCCGCAAGGCAAAATGACGGTGCTGGTGGGGGCGAACGGCTCGGGTAAATCAACGTTGTTAAGCACCATGGCTCGGATGTTGAAACCGCACGGCGGCAGCGTATTGCTGGATGGCAAAGCCATTCATCAACAGCCCACCAAAGCGGTTTCACGCCAGCTCGGCATCCTGCCGCAATCCCCATTGGTGCCAGAAGGACTTACCGTTTTAGAACTGGTATCGCGTGGGCGTTTTCCCTGGCAGAACATGCTTTCGCAATGGACGGACGATGACGAACGCGCCGTGGAGCAGGCGCTCCGGTTAACCGGAACTGCTGATTTTGCGCATTTGCCGGTGGAGAGCCTTTCCGGTGGGCAACGTCAGCGCTGCTGGATTGCGATGGCGCTGGCACAGCAAACGCCGGTCATCTTGTTGGATGAGCCGACTACGTTTCTCGATCTGCGCTATCAGGTAGAGATCCTTGAACTGTTGCATTCACTGACTCGCCATCATGGTCGTACAGTGATCGTGGTCCTGCATGACCTGAATTTTGCCGTGAATTACGGGGACATGCTGGTGTTCCTCAAACAGGGGACGTTGCAGGGCGTCGTGCATGATGGCGAAAACTGCACGCCCGAGTTGATTAAGCACGTGTTTGACGTCGACGTGCAGATGTCGGTGAATCCTCTCACCGGCAAACCGTTCTTTATGCCGTTCCGCGCGCCGGGCGGGCAAGAGCAATGACGGTCATGACAAGCACACTGGCTCGTCGCCGTGGCCGGTTTATGCTGGCACTCCCCGTGTTAACGCTGCTGTTGTGTGTTCTGGCGGTGGTGCATCTGGGTGTTGGCGCACGCACTATCAGCCCGCAGACCGTCGTGCAGGCGCTGTTCCACTTTGACGCGAAAGATTTCGACCACCGGATTATTGTCTCCTTACGTCTGCTGCGCATGACGGCGGCGATGCTGGTCGGCGCAGCGTTAGGTGTGGCGGGTGTGCTGTTGCAGGCGTTGATTCGTAATCCGCTGGGAGAGCCGCATATTCTGGGACTGAACGCCGGGGCTGCTTTTGTCGTTGTGTTGTGCACCGCGCTTGGCGTGACGGGGGTAAGCCAGCCATTGCTGGCGGCTGGAGGCGCAGCGGCATTGTTCTCGTTGGTCATCGCGCTTTCTTCTGCCGGACGGGGGGGGTTAACGCCGCTGAAGGTTACGCTGTGCGGCGTGGCGCTGTCGGCCATGGTGTCATCGCTTACTGCGGCCATCCTGATTCTGGATGAACAAACCCTGTTGGCAATGCGCACCTGGCTGGTGGGCGATCTTTCTGGTCTGCACTGGGAAGCAGTCAAAAGCGCCGTTCCTCCGTCGCTAGCTGGTATGGTTTTGGCGCTCGCTATCGCGCCGGGCCTGAATATTCTGGCTCTCGGCGACCGTATGGCCTGTGGGTTAGGGGTGAACATTCTGCG
This sequence comes from Citrobacter sp. Cy070, assembly GCF_030332245.1. Classification (NCBI taxonomy): domain Bacteria; kingdom Pseudomonadati; phylum Pseudomonadota; class Gammaproteobacteria; order Enterobacterales; family Enterobacteriaceae; genus Citrobacter; species Citrobacter sp. Cy070. The sequence continues at coordinate 54,322 of NZ_JAOWIG010000043.1, read as the reverse complement.
CATACGCTTGCTGGCGATGGTAGCCATTGCGCTGTTGTGCGGTGCGGCAGTCTCTGTCGTGGGGCCGCTGGGGTTTATCGGTCTGTTAGTGCCTAACGTTACCCGCCGTCTGGTAACAGAAGATATTCGTCAGATGCTACCGACGTCGGCATTGCTGGGTGCGGCGCTGCTGCTGTTGGCGGATATTGCCGCCCGCACGGTGCTGGCTCCGCAGGAGCTGGCTACAGGGATCATGACCGCCCTGGTGGGCGCGCCGGCGTTTATTTTCATTGCGTCGAGGTTTTTGAAATGAACGATATGCTGCAGCGTGCAGGGCTTCGTGCATGGCGGGTGGGGGGATTTTCTCGTGTCATTCGTCCCAAAACCGTGCTGTACAGCCTCAGCCTGACGGTGCTGGCAATCGCATTACTGCTGTTCGGCGTGATGCAGGGTTCGCTCCCGGTTCCGGCTTCCGCTATCGGACGGGCGGTGTTTGACCCTCAGGCGTTGACGGCTCAGCAACAGTATGTCGTTTGGGATGTACGACTGCCGCGACTGCTGATGGCGCTTCTGTGCGGGGCGATGCTCGGATTGGCTGGGGCGGCGATGCAATCTATCACCCGCAACGGGTTGGCCGATCCCGGGCTTATCGGTGTCAAAGAAGGGAGTTGCGTGGTGGTGCTGGCCCTGGTGCTATTTTTCCCGTCCGCAAGTCTGGTCTGGCGGCCCCTGGTAGGAATGGCCGGTGGCGCACTGGTCGCTGCACTGGTGATGCTGCTGGCCCGTGATTTCTCCCGGCCTCGCTTCGTGTTGATAGGCATTGGCGTGTCGTGGTTCTTTGCCGCGGGAATGGGCGTATTTATGACCACCGCGGATGTCCGTGACGTTCAGACTGCACTGGTCTGGCTGGCGGGCAGCCTTCATGCCGCCACCTGGCCGCTACTGCTGGTGGCGCTGGTCTGGACGTTGCCTGCGGCCATCATCTTATTTGCCACGGCGAGAGCTTCAGATGTGGCGCTACTTGGCAATGCGACGGCAACGGGGCTGGGTGTACGTTTACCCCGGCTGGCGTTGTTGCGTTTTCTCGCGCCGGTTGTACTCACCGCCGCCAGTGTTGCCTGCGTGGGCAGCCTCGGTTTTGTCGGGTTAATGGCGCCACACATGGCACGATTCTGGCTGCGTGGCGGACAAACAGCGCTGCTGTGGGGAAGTGCGTTGATCGGTGCATTGCTGGTGCTGGTCACCGATACCGTGGGGCGTCTGGCGTTTGCCCCACTGCAAATCCCCGCCGGGATCGTCATTGCCCTGGTCGGTGGACCGTTCCTTTTACTGTTGCTCTGGCGTCGCCGGGATCGTTTGTAATTGTTAAGAGGGTATATGCGTTTAATCTTTTCATTGCTGCTGCTGGTCGGCTGCACCGCCCATGCGGCGGTGCCTGTTCAGTCATTTACTGACGATCTCGGTCGAGTGGTGAACGTGCCGCTACATCCGCAGCGCATTGTGTCATTGCACGATCTCGACATCACTATCCCGCTGATCGAACTGGGCGTGCCTCCGGTGGCCAGCCACGGCAGAACGCGTCCTGACGGCAGCCATTTTTTACGTTCCGGCGTGCTGCTGACCGGCGTGGATTTTGATAATTCGAACATGACGTATATCGGCACGGCGGATATTGATATTGAAGCCATTGTCGCGGCAAAACCGGATTTAATCATCACCGAACCCAGCCGTAACACGCCGATTGAGCAACTGGAAAAAATAGCGCCGACGGTCAGCATCGATCATCTTGATGGCGGTGCGCCGGAAATCTACCGCAAGCTGGCGCAGCTTACAGGTACGCAGAACCGGCTGGCATTGCTGGAACGGCGCTACCGTGAAGAAATTGCCCAGCTCAAGCGGACAGTAGATACGCAGCACATCTCTGTGGCGGTAATACAGGCTAATCAGGGAAAAATCAACGCGTTACACACCTATCACTCCCTGGGGCGAGTTTTACGCGATGCTGGCTTCACCTTCCCGAAGCTTATCGACAGTATTCCGCCGGGTGGGCGCATTGATGTCAGTGCGGAACGTCTGCCTGAACTGGATGCCGATTTTGTCTTCGCGACCTGGCGTGGCGATACCGGCGGTAAACCGCAGGATGAAATCGCGGCGATGGATGCGGTGATGCCTGGCTGGTGTGAGTTCCTGACCGCCTGCCAGCGCGGACATTACGTTTTACTCTCCCGTGAAGAGGCGATATCCAATTCCTATGCCTCGCTCAGTCTGATGGTGGCGCAGGTGCAAACGCATATCGCCGGACGATGGCTACCGGAGGCTAAATAACCATGCTGACGGCGAAAAAAGCCAAAAACCGTATTGATGTCTATGGTGACCGTTTTCGCGCCCGGGCGCATTTACTCTCGCCACGCATGCAGGCCGTGGCGCGTTATATCAACGAAAATCGCGAAGTGGTGCTGGAGTTTACGGCGATAGAAATCGCTGCCGCCACGCAAACCTCTGACGCGACGGTGGTCAGGGCAATCCAGGCGCTGGGGTTTGCCGGGTTGCGCGATTTAAAGCAGACCATTGAGCACTGGTTTGGTCCTGGCGTGACCTCAGAAGAGAAGATGACCACCACGGTGAATACGCTTTCTTGCGATGTGAACTCAAGCATTGACTTCGTCCTGCAGGGGCATCAGCGTACCTGCGAAGCGCTTTCTACACCGCAAAACCGCTATGCGATTGCCCAGGCGGTGGCGTTATTGGTAGAAGCCCGTCAGGTGGGGATTTTTGGTATTGGCGCATCCGGCGTATTGGCGGATTATACCGCTCGTCTGCTCAGCCGTATTGGCCTGCCTGCGGTAGCATTTAATCGCACCGGGATTAACCTCGCAGAGCAACTGATCGCATTGCAGCGGGGAGATGTGCTGATCATGATGGCGCAGAAATCACCGCATCGGGAAGGGCTGACGACCATTCGCGAGGCCAGGCGGTTGGGTGTCCCGGTTATTTTACTGACGAACGCGCTGGATTCCCGTTTTAGTAAAGAAGCGGATGTGGTGATTAACGTGCCACGCGGCGGCGAGAATGGGAAAATGCCGCTTCACGGTACGGTACTGGTGTGTCTGGAAATGATCGTCCTGTCCGTTGCTTCGACTGCGCCGCAACGTTCAATTAAGTCCGTGAAACGGATTAACGAACTGTATCGGGGCATTGGTAAATCCGGGGCGAAGAAATAAACCGGTTATACCCGATGTGTAGGCCGGGTAGTGGGACGTCGCCACCCGGCATAAAGGCAGACAATCAAACCATTAATGGCCGATCATTCTGGCCTTCGGGATCAGCTGGAAATACATATGATCTGGCACCGGCGTCTGCCAGACGTTGGCGTACACCGCATAACCTATGGTGGCAAACAGAATACCGAGCAGCAGTAGCGTCATTGTCCACCCTGATAACCTACCTTGTCGCCACCATGGTGTCGGCGCTGCGCTATGCCCTGATTGTGCGCCAGGCGGTGTCTTCAGTGACATAGTCAGCGTCGAGGCTACCGGACAGGATTCCACACAGGTCATACATCCTGTGCACTCAACGGTGCGTACCTGAATTAAGCGATCGACCGGAATATTCGACGGGCAGTTCTTTGCGCATTTGCCGCAATCGATGCAACTGTCGGCATTACGGCGGATCTTAAACGGCGACAGCAAAGAGAACAGGCCAAGCAGTGCGCCATAAGGGCACAGATAACGGCACCACGCATTGCGAATAAACAGGCTCATGATGCTGATAACCGCCACTACGATGAGCGTCGTCGTGCCGATATTACGAAAGAAATCGAGCATCTTAACGTCGATAATCATGCCGTAGGCTGACATCAGAAAATACTGAATCCCCTGTGCTGGCATCGACAGGGCGATATACAGAAAGAAACTCAGCAGCAGATATTTCAGGCTCAGCAAAGGGAGGTCCAGCCAGCGCGGCAGGGTGAAGTTGCGACCCGTTATTTTTTTGCCCAGATTCCCTATCAGCTCAGACAGCGTACCCACCGGGCACAACCACGAGCAGAACGCTTTTTTTAACAGCAGACTCATCAGGATAAAGGCAACAAGCAGCAGCATGGAAGCGGCGTGAATAGGGGGAAGAAAGCCGGTTTCCAGTGTGTATCTGATATTCATCAGACCGGCAATGGGAAGCCATCCCTCAATACCGCCGGGTCTTGATATATAAACGCTGGTACCGGCTGTTTCGAAATAGCGAACCCAATACCAGAACGTCACGCCAATATAGATATTGATAGCCAACAGGAGAAACTGGGTGGCTTTTCTCCAGCTACTGGCATTGCGCCAGTCATTCCACGGCAGTTTTCCTCCGACGGTACCAGGGCGGCGCTGCCAGCGCGTTTTCTTCTTCCCGTTCATGATCTTTTATTATCCCTCATATTTCCCCCTGCATTCAGGAAGACTCATCACCGGGATATGCTACCGCTATAAAGATATAGTGTATTTGATTTGCATCTTATTAATCGGCTGCCATTTTTATCACGCTAATGGGCATGTATAAAAATAACAGCACGATATTTATCACAGGTCAGATAAATACCCTGAACGGGGTATTTATTTATCTGTGGGGGACGACGGTCATTCCCGGTACGTTTCTACGCGGTTACGGCCATGGCTTTTCGCCAGATAGAGCGCGCGATCGGCTTTATCAACCAGTTGTTTGTAGTCGGGGTGATAGTCATATTCGGCAACGCCGATACTGACGGTAATAGAGAAGGATTCAGTCATGGAAGCGGCGATACGCAGCTCGGCAATTTTCTTGCGCAGTGTTTCCAGAATAATCGAGGCCTGCGATTCGTCTGATTCGACGAGCAGAATCATAAACTCTTCACCACCATAACGGAATACGTAATCGCTACTGCGGATGTGCTCATAAATAACGGCCGCGACGTTTTTCAGCGTCATATCGCCAGTGTTATGTCCGTAGCTGTCGTTGATCTGCTTAAAATAATCAATGTCCAGCATTGCCAGGGTAAAGGGTCTTCGTGAATGTAACGCCAGCGAGATTTCACGGCGCATAATCGTCGGAATAAAGCGGCGATTAAGCAACTGGGTCAGCGAGTCTTTGCCATTTTCCTGTTTGACCAGCGCTTCAAACATTGAGGCGAGGAGAAAATGGATTTTGGCCGAGAGCTGTCGGATATCCTGCAATAAGCTCATCCGTTCGGTTTCGCCAGGTTGTTGCTGATTCGAGAATGCCTGTGTCAGACGGTTATCGATTTCAGCGATCACGGATTCCATTTCTGCCAGCAGATTACCGCTGCCAAGAATGTGTTTTCCTTTATGGGAGAACCACATACCAAAATCTGAGTCCGCCAGGAACACCAGATCACCGGACGGTAAGCCGGTCGCAATGTTGTAGATAAACTGATTTTCCCAATCGGTAAACGAACGGATTTGCCGTTCGCGCTCGACGTTGACGTCGTCGTAAATGGTCTGCAGCCGATACTGCTCCTGCGTGTGCAGCGAGTTTTGATAGCTTGGAGAGTAGGAAACGGTCATGGCCTCCAGCGCGGTGTCCATCGCCAGACTGCTGAAACAGATAGCATCGCTCAACAGGCTGACAGAGTAGTCGGCCTTACTTTTCAGCAACTGATACAGCTCTTCTTTTAGCTTACGTGCACCGCGGTTAACCAGATCGATAGGCAGGCCGATACGGGCGTGTACCACACCAATTTCACGCTGTTTTGCCAGCAAGAGCGGGAGGTCTTCATATGCGCTGCCGAGCACGCTGCGCAACCAGTCAAACATACTGCCGCTCAGTCGCGTACTGACCTGCTCCGTATTCAGAAACAACGCGCTCTCCGCATGAGAGAGCATGTAGTCATAAAAAACGGTCACTAAATGGCGGATCTCATCGTCGCTTAACCCTGTGAGGATCGTATGAACGTCAGGGGATGTCTGGCGTATTAGCGCCCGCCATTCTGTAAGGAGTAATGTGTCGTTTACGGGATCAACCTGTTCCATCTCACAGCCACTCAAAATGTGATTGAAAAATTCAGGCGGTATTACGGACAATTACGTCACGATGGTCAAGTGAAACTCTCTTTACGCATTAACGATGGCGAATACCTTCATAAATCAGCCTTAAGGCGAAGACGCCGATAATGGCGCCAATTACCCGGCTGGCAACGCGCTGAATGCGACCATATGCACGGCGTACTGCAGGAAGAGAAAACGCCTGGCTGAGAAAAATACGCCAGATAACAGAAGAAAGCACAATGCCTGCCCATGCCATCAGCCTGGCCCAGGTCGGGGTTTCTGCGCTTAAGGTGACCGAGAAAATACTAATAAAAAACAATACGGTTTGCGGATTCGATAAATCCGTTAACAGCCCGCGACGAAAGAATACATACCAGGGGGCGGATATCGGCTGTTGTAACGTGGGCATTTGCGGTGTCGCCTGATGGCGAATGCTGTTCCAGGCAAACCACAGCAGATAGGTTCCGCCAACAATCTTAATCAACGAAAATATCTCTTCACACTGGGTAATAAGCGTTGCCATACCAAACAGGCCAAGGCCGGAGTAAAACGCGTCGCCCAGGGCCACGCCCAGACCGGTCATCACCCCCGCGCGCCGTCCTGATGCCAGGCTGGTTTGCACCACCACAAACAGGTTCGCCCCGGGGTTGAAAAAGGTTAAAACAAACAGGCTGACGGTGAGTACGACGGCGTGTAGCGGTTCCATAGACAACCATTCCTCAAATATTCATAAAGTTAACACTATAATTTCAACGAGCTGGCTGTTCTGAGGATTAACTCACACTGGCTATTGAAACTTTGAACCGGTTGAAGTGCGGATACGCGATGGCTGGTTTTTTCTGTGCCGCAAAATTTCTATATATTTCTGCTGAGTGTGGATTTTTTATCCAGGCTGGACTAGTTATTAATCATCCTTGAATCGCGTTATCTCATGTTCAGGGATCGATGATGGCGTCATAACAAAACCTGGAGCTGGTCTATGAAAACTGGAATTAAAGTACTTATTGGTGCATTAGCTTTTGTCGTGACCAACGCATATGCCGCGGAATTTATGACAAAACTTGAGTTTGAAAAGGTTGAGTCGCAGTACACAAAAATCGGTGATATCTCAACGAGTAATGAAGTTTCTGTCGCAGATGCTAAAGAAGAGCTGCTGAAGAAAGCCGAAGAGAAAGGCGCCGATGTTGTGGTATTAACTTCCGGTCAAACGGATAATAAAATCCATGGCACAGCCAATATCTACAAGAAAAAATAATACGCTGCATTGAAAGATAAAATACCCGCCAGCCTCTGTACTGGCGGGTTATTCTTTTAACCTGCGCCAAAACGTGGTTCGGCTGATACCGAGATATCGTGCCGCCGCTGTTTTATCACCATTGAATTGTGCCAGCACCTGCTGTGGCGTCAGTGATGATGATATCTGGGGTATTTCGGCGACAATCGCCAGTTCTGGCAATAATTGCTGCAAGAAATGGACGTTAAGTTCTGGTTGTGGCTCGACGCTTAAAAATAATGCCAGACGCTCCATCATATTGCGCAGCTCACGAATATTCCCCGGCCAGCCGTAATTCAGCAGCATATGTTGGCTGAGCCCTAGTCCTTTGCGCACAGGCTCAGAAAACGGCACATCTAATTCCGCCAGTGACTGTTTTAAAAAGCCTTCCGCCAGCGGTAAAATATCGGGCAGCCGTTCGCGTAGCGGGGGGAGCTTGAGGCGCAGAATGCTCAGGCGATAAAACAAATCGGTACGAAACTCGCCTTGTTTCATCTCCTGCTCCAGATTGCAGTGGGTGGCGCTAATCACCCGCACATCGACCGGAATCGGCTGGTGCCCACCGACCCGGGTAACCTCTTTTTCCTCCAGCACGCGTAGCAGTCGGGTTTGTAACGGCAGCGGCATTTCGCCTATCTCATCAAGAAACAGTGTTCCGCCGTGGGCGATTTCAAACAGACCCGCGCGTCCGCCGCGCCGTGAGCCGGTAAAAGCGCCATCTTCATAGCCAAACAACTCCGCTTCCAGTAAGGATTCGGTGATTGCCCCGCAGTTGACGGCGACAAACGGTGGTGAGGGTTTACCGCGTCGATTCTCCTGACGGGTGAAATATTCACGATGAATGGCCTGCGCCGCCAGCTCTTTACCCGTGCCCGTTTCGCCCTGAATCAACACCGGTGCGCGAGAACGGGCGTAGAGCATTATGGTGTGCCGCACCTGTTCCATCTGCGCAGAGTGACCGCGCATATCACCGAGCGCATAGCGGGTGCGCATCGTATCGCTAGAAGCGTATTGACCGTTTCGCCGTAGCGTCAGGCGCGTCATATCCAGCGCATCGACAAAGGCCTGGCGCACGGTAGCCGCTGAATAGATAAAGATGCCGGTCATACCCGCTTCTTCCGCCAGGTCGGTAATCAGCCCCGCGCCGACTACCGCTTGTGTACCGCTGGCCTTCAGTTCGTTGATTTGCCCACGAGCATCTTCTTCAGTGATATAGCTGCGCTGTTCAAGCTGCAAATTGAAGGTCTTTTGAAAGGCGAGAAGCGCAGGAATGGTTTCCTGATAGGTAATGACGCCAATCGATGATGTGAGTTTTCCCGCTTTCGCCAATGCCTGTAGCACATCGAAGCCGCTGGGTTTAATCAGAATAACCGGAATTGATAAGCGGCTTTTCAGATAGGCACCGTTGGAGCCCGCCGCAATGATCGCATCACAACGCTCGCTCGCCAGCTTCTTGCGGATATACGTCACCGCTTTTTCAAAACCCAACTGAATAGGGGTGATGGTCGCCAGGTGGTCGAACTCCAGGCTGATGTCGCGAAACAGTTCGAACAGGCGGGTGACCGAAACGGTCCAGATAACCGGTTTGTCGTCGTTCACCCGCGGCGGAAGATACGTATCAGCCATAGCCAACCCAAAAAGTAAGGAACCGAGTATTAGGGTTTAGTTGTGTTTCATAAATGTTGCAATGAAACGTTAAGGCCAGTTTCATGAAACGATAGCTGACACGCTTTTGTACAACAAAGATACAGAAATTGATTTTAATGCATTGTTTTTAAAGGTGAATATATAAATTGATGAAAAATTAAGGTCTTTGGCATACCCCTTGCTTTAGGTAAATCAACTAATGCTAACAAGTTGATAACAAGAGGACGGGATATGTCTCTACACTCCCCAGGGCTGGCGTTTCGCGCCGCGCTCAGCAAAGAAAACCCATTACAAATCGTGGGCACCATCAACGCCAATCACGCTCTGCTGGCCCAACGCGCCGGGTATCAGGCGATTTATCTCTCCGGCGGCGGCGTGGCGGCAGGGTCTCTGGGTCTGCCGGATCTTGGTATTTCTACCCTGGATGATGTGCTGACCGATATTCGTCGCATTACTGATGTTTGCCCGCTGCCCTTGCTGGTGGATGCGGATATCGGGTTTGGATCGTCAGCGTTCAACGTGGCGCGTACCGTGAAGTCGATTTCCAAAGCTGGGGCTGCCGCGCTGCATATTGAAGATCAGATCGGCGCCAAGCGCTGCGGTCATCGTCCGAACAAAGCGATCGTCTCTAAAGAAGAGATGGTCGACAGGATCCGCGCCGCGGTGGATGCGCGTACCGATCCCAATTTTGTCATTATGGCGCGAACCGATGCGTTGGCGGTGGAAGGGTTAGAGGCTGCCATCGATCGCGCCCAGGCGTACGTCGAAGCGGGCGCTGACATGCTGTTCCCGGAAGCCATTACCGAGCTTGCGATGTACCGCCAGTTTGCCGACGCGGTGCAGGTGCCGATCCTCGCCAACATTACTGAATTTGGCGCTACGCCGCTGTTCACCACCGATGAACTGCGCAGCGCAAACGTCGCGATGGCGCTGTATCCGCTGTCGGCTTTCCGCGCCATGAACCGCGCAGCGGAAAAGGTTTACAACGTGCTGCGTCAGGAAGGAACGCAAAAGAGCGTGATCGACATTATGCAGACGCGTAACGAACTGTACGAAAGCATCAATTACTACCAGTTCGAAGAGAAACTCGACGCGTTGTATAGCAAAAAGTAACCGTCGTAGGCCGGATAAGGCACAGCCGCCATCCGGCAATAAATTTGTACCCTACATATTATAAAAATGACGAGGACAACATGAGCGACACAACGATCCTGCAAAATAGTACCCATGTCATTAAACCTAAAAAATCGGTTGCGCTGTCAGGCGTTACCGCCGGAAATACCGCGCTGTGTACCGTCGGTAAAAGCGGTAACGATTTACACTATCGTGGCTACGATATTCTCGACCTGGCGCAGCAGTGCGAATTTGAAGAAGTCGCGCATCTGCTGATCCACGGGAAATTACCCACCCGCGATGAACTCACCGCCTATAAAAGCAAACTAAAAGCGCTGCGCGGACTGCCCGCTAATGTGCGCACCGTGCTGGAAGCGCTGCCTGCCGCCTCGCATCCGATGGACGTGATGCGCACCGGCGTCTCCGCGCTGGGCTGTACGCTGCCGGAAAAAGAAGGTCATACCGTCTCCGGCGCGCGCGATATTGCCGACAAGCTACTGGCGTCGCTCAGTTCAATCCTTTTGTACTGGTATCACTACAGCCATAACGGCGAGCGTATTCAGCCGGAAACTGACGATGATTCCATTGGCGGTCACTTCCTGCACCTGCTGCATGGCGAAAAACCGTCGCGAAGCTGGGAAAAAGCGATGCATATTTCGCTGGTGCTGTACGCCGAACACGAATTTAACGCCTCCACCTTTACCAGCCGCGTGATTGCCGGAACCGGCTCCGATATGTATTCCGCGATTATCGGCGCGATTGGCGCACTGCGTGGACCGAAACACGGCGGGGCGAATGAAGTGTCGCTGGAGATCCAACAGCGCTACGAAACGCCGGACGAAGCTGAAGCGGATATCCGTAAACGCGTGGAAAACAAAGAAGTGGTGATTGGCTTTGGTCATCCGGTTTACACCATCGCCGACCCGCGCCATCAGGTGATCAAACGCGTGGCAAAACAGCTTTCCCAGGAAGGTGGTTCGCTGAAAATGTACAACATTGCCGACCGTCTGGAAGACGTAATGTGGGAAACGAAAAAGATGTTCCCCAACCTCGACTGGTTCTCGGCGGTCTCCTACAACATGATGGGCGTCCCGACCGAAATGTTCACCCCGCTGTTTGTTATCGCCCGCGTCACCGGCTGGGCGGCGCACATCATCGAACAGCGCCAGGACAATAAAATTATCCGTCCTTCCGCCAATTACACCGGCCCGGAAGATCGCGAATTTGTCCCGATTGAAAAACGTTGCTAATTCAAAAACCTCTAAAGATAAAAAACAGGAAATGTACCCTATGTCCGCACATATTTCGAACGTCCGCCCGGAATTTGACCGTGAAATCGTTGATATCGTTGATTACGTCATGAACTACGAGGTCACCTCGAAGGTGGCGTATGACACCGCGCATTATTGCCTGCTTGATACCTTAGGCTGCGGCCTGGAAGCGCTGGAATATCCGGCCTGTAAAAAACTGCTGGGGCCGGTCGTCCCAGGTACAGTGGTACCGAACGGCGTGCGCGTACCTGGCACCCAGTTCCAGCTCGACCCGGTGCAGGCGGCGTTTAACATCGGTGCGATGATCCGCTGGCTGGACTTCAACGATACCTGGCTTGCCGCTGAGTGGGGTCATCCTTCTGATAACCTCGGCGGTATTCTGGCCACGGCTGACTGGCTGTCACGCAATGCGGTGGCGGCGGGGAAAGCGCCGTTGACCATGAAAAAAGTGCTGACCGGTATGATTAAAGCTCATGAGATTCAGGGCTGTATCGCGCTGGAAAACTCCTTTAACCGTGTTGGTCTCGATCACGTCCTGCTGGTAAAAGTGGCCTCCACGGCGGTGGTCGCTGAGATGCTTGGCCTGAACCGGGATGAAATTCTCAACGCCGTGTCGCTGGCGTGGGTCGACGGCCAGTCGCTGCGTACTTATCGCCATGCGCCGAATACCGGCACGCGTAAATCCTGGGCCGCAGGCGATGCGACCTCGCGCGCGGTACGCCTGGCGCTGATGGCGAAAACCGGTGAGATGGGGTATCCGTCTGCGCTGACGGCGAAAACCTGGGGCTTCTATGACGTCTCTTTCAAAGGCGAATCGTTCCGCTTCCAGCGCCCGTACGGCTCATACGTGATGGAAAACGTGCTGTTTAAAATCTCCTTCCCGGCCGAGTTCCACTCGCAGACCGCGGTAGAAGCAGCAATGACGTTGTACGAGCAGTTACAGGCCGCAGGTAAGACCGCTGCCGATATCGAAAAAGTCACCATTCGCACGCACGAAGCCTGTATCCGCATCATCGATAAAAAAGGCCCGCTGAATAACCCGGCGGACAGGGATCACTGTATCCAGTATATGGTGGCCATTCCGCTGCTGTTCGGGCGCTTAACGGCGGCAGATTACGAAGACGGCGTGGCGCAGGACAAGCGCATCGATGCCCTGCGCGAGAAGATCAACTGCTTCGAAGATCCGGCCTTTACCGCCGATTACCACGACCCTGAAAAACGCGCCATCGCCAACGCCATCACTCTGGAATTCACCGACGGCTCACGCTTTGAAGAAGTGGTAGTGGAATACCCAATCGGCCACGCGCGTCGTCGTACTGACGGCATGCCGAAGCTGGTCGAGAAGTTCAAAATCAACCTGGCGCGTCAGTTCCCGACCCGCCAGCAGCAGCGCATCCTGGATGTCTCCCTGGACAGAACTCGCCTGGAGCAGATGCCGGTCAATGAGTATATGGATCTCTTCATTATTTAAACCAGCGTGCAGCAAGGCGTAAGTTCAACAGGAGAGCATTATGTCTTATAGCGAGTTTTATCAACGTTCTATAACGCAACCGGAGTCGTTCTGGGCCGAGCAGGCCCAGCGTATTGACTGGCAGCAGCCGTATACGCAGGTGCTGGACCACAGCAACCCGCCGTTTGCCCGCTGGTTTTGCGACGGCACGACCAATCTGTGCCATAACGCCATCGACCGCTGGCTGGAGAAACAGCCCGAGGCGCTGGCGCTGATTGCGGTGTCATCCGAAACCGAAGAAGAACGCACGTTTACCTTTCGTCAGCTGTATGACGAAGTGAACGTCGCGGCGGCGATGCTATTGTCGCTGGGCGTACAGCGTGGCGATCGGGTGCTGGTGTATATGCCGATGATCGCCGAGGCGCACATTACGCTACTGGCCTGCGCACGCATTGGGGCGATCCATTCGGTGGTGTTCGGCGGCTTCGCGTCGCATAGCGTGGCGGCGCGCATCGACGACGCCCGGCCGGTGGTTATCGTCTCGGCGGATGCCGGGGCGCGCGGGGGCAAGATCCTGCCGTATAAAAAGCTGCTCGATGATGCGATCGACCAGGCGCAGCACCGACCGCGTCATGTGGTGCTGGTCGACCGCGGTCTGGCGAAAATGGCGCGAGTTGAAGGACGTGACCTCGACTTTGCCGCCCTGCGCCAACAGCATCTCGGCGCGCGGGTACCAGTTGTCTGGCTGGAATCAAACGAAACCTCCTGCATTCTCTACACCTCCGGGACAACCGGGAAACCGAAAGGCGTGCAACGCGATGTTGGCGGTTACGCGGTGGCGCTGGCGACCTCGATGGACACCATTTTCGGCGGCAAAGCGGGCGGCGTGTTCTTCTGCGCGTCGGATATCGGCTGGGTAGTTGGGCATTCGTATATCGTGTATGCCCCGCTGCTGGCGGGGATGGCGACGGTAGTTTACGAAGGTCTGCCAACGTATCCGGACTGCGGCGTGTGGTGGAAAATTGTTGAGAAGTATCAGGTCAGCCGGATGTTCTCGGCCCCGACAGCTATCCGTGTGCTGAAGAAATTCCCCACTGCGCAAATCCGTAATCACGATCTCTCCTCGCTGGAGGTGCTGTATCTGGCGGGGGAACCGCTGGACGAACCAACCGCCAGTTGGGTAACCCAAACGCTGGGCGTCCCGGTTATCGACAACTACTGGCAGACTGAATCCGGCTGGCCGATTATGGCGATTGCCCGCGGGCTGGACGACAGGCCATCGCGTCTGGGCAGTCCCGGCGTGCCGATGTACGGCTACAACGTACAACTGCTCAATGAGGTGACCGGTGAACCTTGTGCGGCAAACGAGAAGGGCATGCTGGTGATCGAAGGGCCGCTGCCGCCGGGCTGTATTCAGACCATCTGGGGCGATGACGAACGCTTTGTGAATACCTACTGGTCGCTGTTCTCCCGCCAGGTGTACGCCACCTTTGACTGGGGCATTCGCGACGCCGATGGCTATTACTTCATCCTGGGGCGTACGGATGACGTGATCAACGTCGCCGGACACCGACTCGGTACGCGAGAGATCGAGGAGAGTATTTCCAGCTATCCGAACGTTGCGGAAGTGGCGGTGGTCGGCGTGAAGGATGCGCTGAAAGGGCAGGTAGCGGTCGCGTTTGTTATTCCGAAACAGAGCGACAGTCTGGAAGATCGCGACATCGCCCATTCGGAAGAGAAGGCGATTATGGCGCTGGTGGACAGCCAGATTGGCAACTTTGGCCGTCCGGCACACGTCTGGTTTGTGTCGCAGTTGCCGAAAACACGTTCCGGTAAAATGCTCAGACGGACGATCCAGGCGATCTGCGAAGGCCGCGATCCTGGCGATCTGACCACCATTGACGATCCAACATCGTTACAGCAAATCCGCCAGGCGATCGAGGAGTAGGGCGTTGCCGGGTGGCGGCTTCGCCTTATCCGGCCTACGAAACCGCGCACCGTAGGCCAGATAAGCCGCGAAGCGGCGCCATCCGGCAAAAGCAACGTGATTAGCGCCAGCTCAGCTGATAATGATAACGCCCTGCGCTCAACTGAAATTCTGGTGACACTGAAGGGCTCCACGAATCATCCCCGCCGACGCCCATATGGAAACCATCAATGTTGAGCCATGTTCCGGCTTCAGGCTGCAGCAGATGGCGATGGCTGGTTGCCATCAGTTGCTTCTGGCTGTAACGGCTGATGTTGAACTGGAAGTCACCACGCCACAGATGATCCCCGTAGCGTAATTCGCGTGTCCCGCAGCGCAGGCCATTTTCACTTGGGAAAACATACGGGGTGTACATTTCATCGAGCGATAAATCCCAACGGTCGAAACAAGCGGCGTTCAGCCTGTCCGGGTAGTTCTCATGCGGCCCAAGGCCTAACCAGTTTACCCGTTCAGCCACCTGCGCCAGCTGGCAGCTCAGGCCGATGCGGGCCGGATGCGGCGTACCGCTGGCGATGTCGACATCCACCGTTATCTGCATTTCACCCTTGCCGTCAATACGGTAGCTTTTTCGGCTGATGAACAGCGTTTCGCCCCGATACTGCCAGGCATGCGCGGTGGTGATAAGGATGCTGTTCGACAGCGCTTCGGCCTCGCATTGCAATAGCCATGGCTCAGCATGGTAATGGCCCGCAGCCTTCCAGCGTTCGACCCAGGCATTAGGATCGATGCGCGTTACTTCGCTGATGCCGATGTCGTTATCCAGCGGCGCACGGGTAAACTGATCGATTAACGGTGCTAACAGCTGTGCTTTTTCGACCAGCCAGTATTGCGTCAGTAAGCCTGTACGGCGGCAGAATTCCCAGCGTTTATCACTGACGATTACCGTAAACGTGTCATCGCGGATCGTCAGCTGTGGCGCTGTGCTGGCGCGAGGTTTAAGCGCCAGACTGAGTTTATCTTCCAGCTTCCATTGCTGCCAGGCGCTGATGTGCCCGGCGTCTGACCACGCGGTTGCCTGAGGTTGTTCGACGCGCACCGTCAGCCACAGCTGACCTGCGGTTTCCGGCATCGGGACATCTGGCAGGGTAATCACCTGGCGGCCTTGTGGGGCGATATCCAGAACGACCTCTCCGGCGGCCAGCGGGTTGCCGTCCTGGGCGATGGACCAGTGCAGAACTTCGTTATCGCTGCGGCGGAACAGATATTCACTGGTCACTTCAATCTGGCGTTCAGCGCCCGGCAGTAACGTGAACTGGAAAAACTGCTGTTCATGTTTGGCCTCATATAACGCCGGGTGTGGGGTGCGATCGGCGAACACCAGCCCGTTCATGCAAAACTGGCGATCGTTAGGCGTGTCGCCAAAATCGCCACCATAGGCTGACCATGCTTTGCCGTTCTCATCATATTTGGTCAGCGACTGATCCACCCAGTCCCAGACGAATCCTCCTTGCAGACGCGGATACTGGCGGAATGCCTGCCAATATTTGGCATAGCCGCCGAGGCTGTTACCCATCGCGTGGGCATATTCACAAAGGATCAGCGGACGCTGTTCGCCGGGCATCGACAGCCACTTTTTAATCGACCATTTGGGTACGGCGGGGAAGGGCTGATCCTGATCGACGCGGGCATACATCGGGCAAATAATATCGGTCGCTGCGGTATTTGCGCCGCCGCCTTCATATTGTACCGGGCGTGACGGGTCTTCTGATTTTATCCAGCGGTAGAGCGCGTCGTGGTTCGCGCCGTGACCGGATTCATTGCCCAACGACCAGATGATGATACTTGGGTGATTGCGGTCACGCTGTACCATGCGCGTGACGCGCTGGCTCATGGCGGGAAGCCATGTTGGGTCATCGCTCAGGCGATTCATGGGCACCATACCGTGGGTTTCGATATTGGCCTCATCCACCACATACAGGCCGTAGCGGTCGCACAGGGTGTACCATAGCGGGTGACTTGGGTAATGCGAACAACGCACGGCGTTAAAGTTGTTCTGCTTCATCAGCAGAATATCCTGCACCATCGTTGCCTCGTCCATCGCCTGACCGTTGACCGGATGGTGCTCATGACGGTTGGTACCGCGAATCAACAGCGGCTTACCATTGAGTAACAGCAGTCCGTTTTCAATGCAAACCTGACGAAAGCCGACGTCACAGGCCTCGGCTTCAATCAGCGTACCGTCAGCGGTATGTAGCTGCACAACGGCGCGGTACAGATTAGGCGTTTCGGCACTCCACAACGCCGGGTGTTCAACGTTGAGGCGCAGCGTAGTACGGTCGTGATAAGCGCCGCGTTCATCAACAATCTCGCTGCCGGGCGGTGAGGTGAGCTCGCCAACCAACGTTTCGCCGTTCCACAATTGCAGGGTCACGCGTACATCTTCACGCTCGTCGCCTGCTATCCGGACTTCCGCTTCCAGCACCGCGCGGCTGAAATCATCATTAAAGCGCGTGTTGATGCGTAGGTCACGGATCTGTGTTGTGGGTTTATGCAGTAAAGAAACATCGCGAAAGATGCCGCTCATGCGCCACATATCCTGATCTTCCAGATAGCTGCCATCGCTCCAGCGCAGCACCATGACGGCCAGGCGGTTTTCGCCGCGCAGCAGATAATCGCGAAGATCAAATTCAGACGGCAGACGGCTGTCCTGACCGTAGCCGACCCAACGACCGTTGCACCACAGATGAAACGCGGAGTTCACGCCGTCAAAAATAATCCGCGTCTGACCCTCATCTAACCATGCATCTTCAACACTAAATGTGAGCGAATAACATCCGGTAGGGTTCTGCGTCGGAACAGAAGGCGGATTGACCGGGAACGGATAGGTTATATTGGAGTAGATTGGCGCATCATAACCGCTCATCTGCCAGTTAGACGGCACGCAGAGGGCAACGGCCTGCGGTAAATCATGCTCAAGCCAACTTTCTGGCACTGCCTCTGGTGTGGCAAACCAGGCGAACTGCCACTCGCCGTTTAACGAAATTCGTTGGGATGAAGGCCGGTGGTTACGGGCATCATCCACGCAGCGCCAGCTACAAAACGGCGGATGTGCCTCCAGACGGTTTATCTGTGTGACGCCGGGGTTTTCCCAGTCACGGCGCGCCAGTACGGCGGCGAGTGAGTCCGAGCTCAGAGTCATAGCGGTATCTCATGTTTGTTATTCGCTCACAATTTAATAAACATAAGGCCTGCGGTGAGACGCTGTAAAGCCGGGCGGGTTTAATGGGTGAACTGACTCACAGTAATTAGCGCTCGCCGGATGGCAGCAGAGAGACCTGACGCGCCAGTTGCATCAACGACTCCGCCAGCACCTGAGGCGTGGTGGTTTGTGCGTCAGGCGGCAGTACGGTTTTCCGTTCGACCAGCGTGACCGGCAGCAGCAGATTGCCGGGGGCGGACATACCCAGCGTAAGCTGCAACAGCCTGTCAACGCTGGTCTGTCCGAGAGTGGGGAAATCCTGCCTGATGGTGGTCAGCGGCGGGATGTAGCAGGCGCTGTCTTCGGTGTCGTCGTAGCCGATCACGGAGATGTCCGCTGCAACTCGCAGCCCAGACTCGCTGATTGCCCGCATTGCGCCCAGCGCCATTTGATCGTTAGCGACCAGCATAGCGGTTGGAATGATACCGTCGTTAAGCATGTGCATGGTTTGATGAAAGCCGGACATGGCGCTCCAGTCACCTTCACGTTCTACAATGGGACGTAGTTGGTAGTGCGCCAGATATTTATGCCAGCCCGCACGGCGAAGCCTTGCCGAAACTGAAGTGTGCGGCCCACTCAGCAGGGCGATTCGCTGATGACCATGCTGTACAAGATGTTCAACGCCGAGCCGAGCGCCGTCATCATGGGAGAAAATCACGCTGTTAATCGGCGTCTGGTCAGAGACATCGAGAAACAGTACCGGCACTGTACCGCAGGCGGCGGCCATGGCAATGGCGTCTTCTTCATCCAGCGGATAGTTGATGATAAGCCCGGTTACGCGCTGAGAAAGCAGGTTGTGGACCGCGGTTTTACACGCCTCAACGCCGCTGCGCTCGACCATGGCGATCACCACGCTGGCGCCGGACTGGTCGGCGCGGGATTTTATGGCGGCAACGATTTGTGAGGGGGCATGCAGGGCAAGGTTCGCCGTTACAACGCCAATCAGCGGCGTCTGTTTGCCTGCCAGTTGCTGTGCGACGCGGTTGGGGATGTAATTGAGTTCCGCCATCGCGGCCTCAACTTTCTGTCGGGTTTTTGCGGAAACGTGGCTGGCCTGATTCACGACGCGCGAGACGGTCTGGTAAGAGACGCCTGCATGGTCTGCGACATCGTATAGCGTTACCGGTTTCACGTTTATCACCCCTGTCATGATGTTATCTGCGCGCTATGATGCCACAGCGGGACGATTTTGGGGGATTTACGCATAGGTTCTGCGAGGCGCATTCCAGGGTTGCGGATCGTGTGCGGGAGGATTTATCGTCGTTAAACTTATCAGATTAAAAAGTGAGGACATCGTGAGCGACTCTGCGGCAAATAATATCCTGTCCATTTACCGACGCCATGCGGAGGCTTTTGCCCGCCAGCGCTCACGCGCCTTGTTTGAGAAAAGCTGGCTGGACAAGTTCATCAACGTGATGGGCGGGCAGGGCCATATTGTGGATATTGGCTGCGGAAACGGTCAGCCGATTGCGGGTTATTTTATCCAGCAAGGTTTTCAGTTGACGGGGGTTGATGGTTCCCCGGAAATGCTGGCGCGGGCGCGGCACTCTTTTCCCGCACAGCGCTGGCTGGAGCAGGATATGCGTGAGCTGGCGCTTAACGAGACATTCGACGGTCTGATCGCCTGGGACAGCTTTTTCCATTTAACCCAGTTGGACCAGCAAAAGATGTTCCCCATTTTTGACCGGCTCAGTCATCCCGGCAGCGCGCTGATGTTTACCAGCGGCACGGACAACGGCATTGCGATGGGGGAATTTGAGGGTGAGCCGCTGTTTCACGCCAGCCTCGCGCCTGATGAGTATCACGCATTGCTGTCGATGCACGGTTTTACGGTGATTGAGAGGGTGATGGAAGATCCGCACTGTACCGGGCACACCATCTGGCTGGCGCAAAAAAGAGGTTAATCGCCGCGAAAGGTTTTACGCCATTCAGCCGGGCTGACGCCGAAGCGGGATTTAAAATGCTGCCGCCAGGTGACGGGGGAGAGAAAACCTACCTGTTCGGCGATGCGTTCAACGGGTAACTGACTGGACTCCAGCAGGATCTGGCTGCGGTGTAGGCGCTCGGTAATCAGCCATTCAGCCACGCTTGACCCGGTGGCCTTCATAAAATGACGGGTTAGAGTGCGACGACTCATCATCACCCGCTGTGCCAGCTCGTCGAGATTATGCGGTTCGTGGAGATGCTGGCGCAAATAGTCGAGCAGGGCGTTAATGCGCTGATCCTGGGTATTTTTCGCTACCGGTTGTTCGATAAACTGCGCCTGACCGCCCTCACGATGCGGTGGCACAATCATCCGTCGGGCAATCTGATTCGCCACCGTGCTGCCAAAACGCTGGCGAATTACGTACAAGCAGCAATCCAGCGCGGCGGCGGTACCTGCTGAGGTAATAATACCGTCGTCATCCACGTACAGTGCGTTGATATCCAACTGGGCCGCCGGGAAGCGCGCCTGAAAATCCTGCTCGAACTCCCAGTGCGTAGCCGCTCGTTTACCGTCCAGTAACCCCGCATAGCCGAGGACAAACGCGCCCAGACACAGCCCGACAATCTGCGCGCCGTTTTGTCGCGCGCGGTTGAGCGCACCAAGCAGGCTTTGTGGTGGACGATGCGCGGTGGTGCCCCACCAGGGGATCACCACGATGTCGGCAGCCTCCACCGCTTCATAGCCGTGGGTTGCGGTAATGGAGAAACCATCCTGCGAGGAGATGATGCCCGGTTTTTCGCCGCACATCTGCACCTCAAAGCGCTTTTTCACCGCCATTTTGTCACTGAAAATGATACACGGCACCGAGAAGTGAAACGGGCTGAAATCTTCCACGGCAACAATGGCGACGTTAAGCGGCTGCATACGATTCCTTTGTAGAGATTAAAATGCCAGGGTTTCACCATCTTCCGGCACGTTGACATATTGCGCAATCTGGTTGTCGCGGGCGTACTCTTTCAGGGCCGCGCGGGTCAACAGACAATGGTTAATCGCCTCCATATGGGTCGCCACAATGTGTGCTTCGGGTAAGGTGAAGTGGGTTTTCAGCACATCTTCCGCACCCATGATAATTGGGCCAAAACCGATGACGTGGGCAAAACCCGCATTCAGAACCACCACGCCTGGCTGGAAGGTATGCATGTTGGCTTCCACCTCGTCGCGCCAGAGGGTGTCCCCGACCAGATACAGCGTTTTTTCCGCCGGATGCATAAAGATAACGCCACAGGCATCACCCAGGCGTTCTGCCATTTGTGGAATGGCATAGGCGCGATCTGAGCCGTGCTGGCCACCGGTTTTACGCAGAGTGATAGCGCCGACCACGGTATTTTGCGTCAGCACGGTGAGTTGTGTGAAACCCTGCCCCCGCAGTATGTGTGCATCATGGTCATTTTGCACATAGATTGGTTTGTCTTTCGGCACGATGCGCGCCGCAGCTTCATCCCAGTGGTCTTCATGCAGATGGGTGACGATCAGCGCATCGACATTAAGCAGGGTATCAATGTCGATGGGCAGATCGACGGTTGGGTTGCGAATTTCGGCACGTGCTGTTCCGGCAAAACCCGGATATGCGCCTTTCGCAGCCAGCATAGGATCGACCAGAAAAGTCATTCCACCAAAGGTGATGTGCTGTGTGGCATTACGGATTTGCGTGATGTTCATGGTGTGCGCTCTGCGTGTTGGGTCAGTGGTATCATCGTAGAGTGTTGTCCAGAAGATGAATGTGGGCAAATGGGCGACTAACGATGGGATTGGGCCAATCGCATCCAGCCTGCAGAGAACGTTATTTATGGCGTTTAATCGCCGTCTCATTATCTAAATTAATAAACGTATACTTTCCTTTTTTCTGCATTATTTACTCTGCGGCTATTATACCGAGCTAAATAAAGAAACAGTCATTTTAATTCAGGAGAATTAATTAAATGCGAAGTGGTTCCAGACAATATTGTTGATTTATGCAACACATTACAGCCAGGAAACAGATCGCGAACCATGAAATAACAATGCTATCATTCGCTCCAGACGCGGCAGGCAACTGCTGGCACACGCACTTACCCCGGAGCACCTGATGAACAACGACATTCCGCTAAAATATTATGATATCGCTGATGAGTACGCGACCGAGGCTGCAAAGCCGGTGAACGATGCCGAACGCGATGCGCTGGCGCACTACTTCCAGCAGCTGATCACCCGTTTGATGAACAACGAAGAGATCAGCGAAGACGCGCAGCAGGAGATGGCAACTGTCGCCGGCGTCGACGCACAGCGTATTGATGACATTGCGGAGTTCCTCAATCGCTGGGGTAACGAGTAGCCAAAGACGGGGCCTGTGTTTTACACTGCGCGCAAATTGAGTAGGTATACTCTACGAGTATTCGGTTTAATCAGACGGAAACAGCAATGAACGGAACAATCACAACGTGGTTTAAAGATAAAGGCTTTGGATTTATCAAAGATGAAAACGGCGACAACCGCTATTTTCATGTGATTAAGGTTGCTAATCCTGAGCTGATCAAGAAAGACGCGGCGGTGACTTTTGAACCCACCACCAACAACAAAGGCCTGTCTGCCTATGCGGTGAAAGTCATACCCGACAGCAAGTACATCTATATCGCGGGCGAGCGCCTGAAGCTCACGGCGATCAAGTCATACCTGGTGTACAGCGAAGAAGTGCCGGTTGAAACCCGTATCGACAAAGAAAACGCGGTGCTGTCTGTCGGCGTGCTGATGAACAGCATCCGACCGAAATCAGACGTGAAGCCTGGCGAAATGCGCACACTGAAAAAGCTGGCGATCACTACCTTCCAGGGCACGACGCTGATCTTCTCGGAAGATGAAATCGACATCGACGAGACGGTGAAGCTGCTGAAAGTCTGACGTCCTTCAGAGTGAATGAATGCCGAAACGCTGCTCTTTTCAAAAGCAGGGTTTCGGTTTTTTTTTGCATTCAGTCAGATCGGGTAGGTATATGGGGGCAAAAGCTTCTTTGTGTCAGAAGCAGATGTGAACGTTTTATATAAGAAGTGAAAGTGGTACTTTGCCGGGGTTATTACTTTTGATTCTCTTGTCTTATCTATTATTGTTGCTGCGCCAGTGTTAAAAATAAAAATAGAAAAATCAGCAGAAAGTTATGTAGTAACTTATCCATAATGTTAATTATTGATGAAATTAAAGTAACACTCCGTAAGGTTTGGATGTTTTTATTTCTCATAGACGAGAATTTACATATAGTGATATAATATGGCGGGAAAAACAGGCAGCTTATTAAGCTGCCTGTCATGTAAATAAATTTTCGAGGAGACTATTCCAGTGGGACGTAAATGGGCCAATATTGTTGGTAAAAAAACGGCTAAAGACGGTGCAACGTCTAAAGTATATTCCAAATTCGGTGTGGAAATCTATGCTGCGGCTAAACAAGGTGAACCAGACCCAGAATTAAACACAGCTTTAAAATTCGTTATTGAACGTGCGAAACAAGCCCAGGTTCCAAAGCACGTTATTGATAAAGCTATTGATAAAGCCAAAGGTGGCAGCGACGAAACGTTCATGCAAGGGCGTTATGAAGGCTTTGGTCCAAGTGGTTCCATGATTATAGCTGAAACCCTGACTTCAAACGTTAACCGCACGATTGCTAATATTCGCTCAATCTTCAATAAAAAAGGCGGGAATATTGGCGCGGCGGGTGCTGTCAGCTATATGTTTGACAATACTGGCGTGATTGTATTTGCGGGAACAGACCCTGACCGTATTTTTGAAATTTTGCTTGATGCTGAAGTGGATGTACGTGATGTTACCGAAGAAGAAGGCAACATCATTATTTATACTGAATCTACAGATCTTCATAAAGGAATTGCAGCCCTCAAAGCAGCTGGGATTACTGAATTCTCAACCACAGAATTAGAAATGATTGCTCAATCAGAAGTTGAACTTTCACCAGAAGATTTAGAAATCTTTGAAGGACTTGTTGATGCCCTTGAAGATGATGATGATGTTCAAAAAGTATATCATAACGTTGCAAATCTCTGATTATAAATTAAAGAAATCTGTCATTATGGCAGATTTTATAAATTGTAAGTTTGTTATGATCAACATGTCTGATAAGATGTGTTGATTATAATGAACAGATAAAAATACTATCGCTAAAAGAAACGCATTAATTGAAATTCCTGGCCTAAACTATCTGATAATAAATGGCAAAGGCGCTCCTGCAAGTTCAGGTCTTCAATACTGAAGCGTATTATCTTGAGTAAGGACAGTGCTGATATGAATATTATTGAAAGTGGTATTCGTGACGTAAAACAAGGTGAAAATGTCACAATAGTCATGCCTGTGAATCTTTATGAATGCGAGTTGGGTCATGATGTGTTTGTCGGGCCATTTGTTGAGATACAAAAGGGATGCGTCATAGGCGACAGAACTAAAGTGCAGTCCCATACTTTCATCTGTGAAAACGTTACCTTAGGCGAGGACTGCTTTATAGGGCATGGCGTGACCTTTGCTAACGATCTTTTCAAGAGCGGAAGTCCTGACGCTTCTGCAAAAAGCTGGATTAATATTGTATTAGGTAACGCAGTAACGGTGGGCAGTGGAGCCACAATTTTAACAACGGAAATTTGCAGTGGTGCGGTGATTGGTGCCGGTAGTGTGGTGATAAAGCCCGTGCTGGTAAAAGGCGTGTATGCTGGCAATCCGGCCAGACTTTTGCGAAAGCTTTAAGTATTACCCTTGCCATTGCGAACCCAAATTTATGTTCTTCCCAGACCGTTCATGTCGACTCCTCTTGTTTGCGGACATGGCGACTATTCTTGCTGCTCACGCCATATAAAGAAACGTCTGCTGCATCAGACGTTGCGTTCCTCTGAATGGTGCCGTAGGTCATGACTCATTTCCTGTAGTTCATTGATTAATCGTGCTAAATGGAAGCCATCGCACACGGAGTGATGTACCTGAACGGCGAGAGGTAACACTACTTTCCCATCTTGTTCATAGTATTTCCCAAGTGTGAACATGGGGGCAAAAAAGTTCTGCATGTTCGCAATGTTGATATTAAAACTGGTAAAACTTACCCAAGGGATAGCCGATACAAAAAATACATTTTCCGGAGACTCTCCCTTCGGCCAATAAGAAAGATTATTACAATAGCGTGCAACGTCTTCTGAATAAGTGTTTTGGAAGTGATGAATATTGCCATCGTAGCGGCTCCATAATGATGAAAAAGTCTCAGTTTCATTATGGAAAATGGTATAGCTTGGATGAATTTCATTCCATATGACAAGCTCATTGTTCTTTATAGCCATACGGAATTCAGTATGCTTGTTGACAACTTTAGCAAGGAGGGAAATCATAGTAGGGTAAAATTTCCAGCCAATCTCTTTTATATGTTTTAGTACTGCGGTAATGTCTAACAGAACAGTTTGGTTAATTGTACTTTGAGCAAAAGACTGAAATACGAGCCTGTAAATAATTTTGTGTAATTGCTTTTCATCAATTTAAAGGTGATTGCTTAAGCGGTCACCGAATTCAATAATAAAGCGGCTCATGGCTAAACGCCAGTCGCGAATCGGCATATTCCACTTTTTAGATGCTGCATCAATGGCCAGGTAAATCACTTTACGTACAGAATCATCCGTTGGAAAGACTTTACGCTTTTTGATCGCCTGACGTATTACGCTGTTTAATGATTCGATCGCATTGGTGGTATAGATGGCTTTGCGTATCTCGGCTGGATAAGCAAAGAAGGTATTTAGATTCTCCCAGTGTGTACGCCAGCTTTTGCTGATCTGTGGGTACTTGTCATCCCATGTTTGGGCGAATTGATCCAAGGCCATCAAGGCTGCCTCTTCAGTAGGTGACTGATAAACGGCTTTTAAATCCTGAGTGACCGCCTTGTAATCTTTCCATGATACGTATTTCAAGCTGTTACGCAGCATATGGATAATGCACAGCTGGATATGGGTTTGCGGGTATACGCTGTTAATGGCATCAGGAAAGCCTTTTAGTCCATCCACACAGGCGATCAGAATATCCTGCAACCCTCGGTTTTTAAGCTCAGTCAGGACATTCAGCCAGAACTTTGCACCTTCATTCTCAGCCATCCACATGCCGAGCAGTTCTTTCTGTCCATCAAGATTAATGCCTAAGGCAAGGAATACAGCCTTGTTGATAACACTGCCATTATGACGGACTTTAACTACAATACAGTCCATATAGACGATGGGATAGAGTGCATCCAGCGGACGGTTTTGCCATTCAGCGACTTGCTCCTTAACAGCATCAGTCACCTTGGAAATAAGCGTTGGCGATACATCAGCATCGTACATTTCTTTGAAAGTAGCCACGATTTCACGGGTAGTCATGCCTTTGGCATAAAGGGATAGAATTTGGCTATCCATTTGCGTGATACGAGTCTGATTCTTTTTAATTAGCTGTGGCTCAAATGTGCCATCACGATCTCGTGGTGTGGTGATCTCAATCTCACCATCATCGCTCAGCACGGTCTTACTGGAATAACCGTTACGAGCATTTGAACCGTTCTTACGAGCATTCTTTTCATGTCCGAGATGTTCGGTAAGTTCGGCATTGAGAGCCGTTTCAACAGTGAGTTTAGTCAACAATCGGGTGAATTGATTGAGATCGTCTTCTGTTTTGATTCCTTTAGCAAATTCTGCTGCAAGGTCTTTTAGTTTTTGTTCGTTCATCATGTTGCCTGACTCCGTTGTGAATATGAACATAGCAAATTCAGGCAATTACACAATTTAATTTACAGTCTCTGAAATACCTCAAAATGCTCTTTCCTTGGCCAACGAGACAAGTCAACAGCCGTATATTCTGGAGTTGTTTTTTTCACTTTTTATCCTTTGATTTGCAATCAAATATCATATTTTAGCCTAAGTCTTTCCATGACGTAATCAGGCTGCATGTCCCGAAGCATGTTACCAGCGAACGCATTTGCGAGAGTAGCGTATCCTTATACAGGAAGAAGGATTAAAGCCTCTTCACAAGAGACTTTGCGCCCCTGGATTTACGATGTCATTCATCAGTGTGTAACGTGCTTCTTTGCGCGTGTATTGATCGATTAACGGCACAAGTCGCCGGAAATGCTCACTGGCACAATGTTCATCGAGAGCCGCGTGGTCTGGCCATTCTTCGATGAAAATAAAATGGCCCGGATCTTTTTCATCAATATAGAGGTCATAAGCAATGCAGCGCGGTTCTTTCCTGGTGGCCGATATTAGCTCACGATACAACGGGAGAACGGTTTCAATATACTCAGGTTTGATGAAATCCTCGGCAATGACCTTTAACATACAGCCTCCTGGCAAAAATGAATGCACACTCTGCAATGAAGATATCATTAAAGCAAGATGACACCGCGTGATATCGGCTGATGAGTGAGTCATCCCAACTATCAATCAGATGATGCGCATAACTGTGATCCACTTCACCTCCCGGCAACCAAAATCTCCTGCGACTCGACGCCGTCCTCAATCTGTTTCGCCACCCTTTGTAAGGCCGGAAGATGCTTTTCTGCGGCCTGTTCGATGGTCATGGCGCTGGCCATATACACCAGATTCAGGCAGCCGATCACCCGCTGTCCGCTACGGATGGGGACGGCGATAGAAGCGATTTTCTCCTCCTGATCCCAGCCGCGATAGTTCTGACCAAAACCGTCTTTCCGCGCCCGGGTCAAAATGGCGTCGAGCTTTAAGGGTTCGCGCGCCAGCTGGAACTCTTCTCCTGGCCGGGAGGCCAGCATTTCAATCAGTTCCTGACGTTCATTCTCCGGGCTAAATGCCAGCCAGGTCAGGCCGGAAGCGGTTTTCAGCAATGGCAAACGACGCCCGACCATCGCCCGGTGAAACGACAGGCGGCTGAAGCGGTGAGTGGTTTCACGTACCACCATCGCGTCCACATCCAGCGTGGAAACGTCGGTCGGCCAGATCACCTCGCGCAGCAAATCCCCCAGCAGCGGGGCGGCCAGCGCAGAAATCCACTGCTCGTCACGAAATCCCTCGCTAAGCTGACGGACCTTGATGGTTAAGCGAAAGCTGTCATCGGACAGGCTGCGTCGGACGTAACCCTCATCCTGCAACGTTTCCAGCAGCCGCCTGACCGTAGTGCGGTGCAGGCCGCTCAGCTCAGCCAGCAGGCCAACGCTGGCTCCACCATCGAGCCGGTTTAACATATTTAATAACATTAATCCGCGCGTTAATCCGCGTACGGTTTTGTATTCAGTACCGTCATCATTTTTCATATTTATTGACAAATCTAAAGGTAAAACAACGTTGTGCACTTAGTGCACATCCAGGCATGTTTTGATTGTAGCGCAAAAACTCACTCCTATACTGACCGCACAATAAAAAATAATTTACATCTTTTTAACAAAATGAATTGCGCCTCGCCAGGGTCTGCAATTGCGTTTTGTCCGAGTCGTGAGGTTCTGAAATGACAACAATAAACCCTGATATCCAACCCGCTGTGCAGCACACCGTACAGGTCGCGATTGCCGGAGCCGGCCCGGTGGGGCTAATGATGGCCAACTATCTGGGCCAGATGGGCATTGAAGTGCTGGTGGTGGAGAAGCTCGACACGCTGATCGACTATCCCCGCGCTATCGGGATTGACGATGAAGCGCTGCGCACCATGCAGTCCGTTGGTCTGGTCGAAAACGTGCTGCCGCATACTACGCCGTGGCACGCGATGCGCTTTCTCACCCCGAAAGGCCGCTGCTTTGCTGATATCCAGCCGATGACCGACGAATTTGGCTGGTCGCGCCGCAACGCGTTTATTCAGCCGCAGGTGGATGCGGTGATGCTGGAAGGGCTGTCGCGTTTTCCCAGCGTGCGCTGCCTGTTTTCCCGCGAACTGGAAGCCTTCAGCCAACAGAACGGTGAAGTAACGCTGAATCTGAAAGCGCCGGACGGCCAGCGCGAAACGGTGAAGGCCCAGTGGCTGGTGGCCTGCGACGGTGGGGCCAGCAACGTCAGACGTTCGCTGAATGTGCCATTTGAAGGCAAAACCGCGCCAAATCAGTGGATTGTGGTGGATATCGCCAACGATCCGCTCAGCACGCCGCATGTGTATCTGTGCTGCGATCCGGTGCGCCCGTATGTCTCCGCTGCGCTGCCACATGCGGTACGCCGCTTTGAATTTATGGTGATGCCGGGAGAAACCGAAGCGCAACTCAGTGAGCCGCAAAATATGCGCCAGTTGCTGAGCAAAGTGCTGCCGAACCCGGATAACGTCGAACTGATCCGCCAGCGTGTGTATACCCATAACGCCCGTCTGGCCGAACGTTTTCGCATTGACCGCGTGCTGCTGGCCGGCGATGCGGCGCACATTATGCCGGTCTGGCAGGGGCAGGGGTACAACAGCGGCATGCGCGATGCCTTCAACCTGGCGTGGAAACTGGCGCTGGTCATTAAGGGCAAAGCTGGTGATGCGCTGCTGGATACCTACCAGCAGGAACGCCGCGACCACGCCAAAGCGATGATCGACCTCTCCGTGACCGCAGGCAACGTACTGGCACCGCCAAAACGCTGGCACGGTGTGGTACGCGACGGGGTTTCCTGGCTGCTGAACTACATTCCGCCGGTCAAACGCTACTTCCTTGAAATGCGCTTTAAGCCGATGCCGCAGTACCACTCCGGGGCGCTGGTGCGTGAAGGCGATGCGAAAACGTCTCCGGTCGGCAAGATGTTTATCCAGCCGAAGGTGACGCTGGAATCGGGTGAAGTGACGCTGCTCGACAATGTCATCGGGCCGAATTTTGCGGTGATTGGCTGGGGTTGTAACCCGCTGTGGGGCATGAGCGAGGCGCAGATCCAACAGTGGCAGGCGTTGGGCACGCGGTTTATCCAGGTGGTGCCGGATACGCAGATTCATACCGAGCAGGATAACTATGACGGCGTTATCCGCATTGGCGATACGCAAAACCGCCTGCGCACGTGGTTTGCCCAGCACAACGCTTCGCTGGTGGTGATGCGCCCGGACCGCTTTGTGGCCGCCATCGCTATTCCGCAAACTCTGGGCAGTACCCTGAATAAACTGGCGTCGGTGATGACGCTTACCCGCGCTACTGCCGATATTCCTGTTGAAAAGGTGGCCTGATATGCACGCTTATCTTCACTGTCTTTCCCACTCGCCGCTGGTGGGCTATGTCGACCCAGCACAGGCTGTGCTCGACGAGGTCAACGGCGTGATCGCCAGCGCCCGGGCGCGCATTGCGGCGTTTGACCCTGAACTGGTGGTGCTGTTTGCCCCCGATCACTACAACGGTTTTTTTTACGATGTGATGCCGCCGTTCTGTTTAGGCGTGGGAGCCACGGCGATCGGCGATTTCGGCAGCGCGGCGGGGGAACTGCCGGTGCCGACAGATCTCGCTGAAGCCTGCGCCCACGCGGTGATGAAAAGCGGCATCGATCTCGCCGTGTCCTACAACATGCAGGTCGATCATGGTTTCGCCCAGCCGCTGGAGTTCTTGCTTGGTGGGCTGGATAAGGTGCCTGTGCTGCCGGTGTTTATTAACGGTGTCGCCACGCCGCTGCCAGGCTTTCAGCGTACCCGCATGCTCGGGGAAGCGATTGGCCGTTTCGCCAGCTCATTGAATAAACGCGTACTGTTTTTAGGCTCCGGCGGGCTGTCGCATCAGCCGCCGGTACCGGAGCTGGCGAAGGCCGATGCTCATATGCGCGACCGTCTGCTTGGCAGCGGTAAACAACTGCCCGAAAACGAGCGCGAGCTGCGCCAGCAGCGGGTGATCAGCGCCGCCGAGAAATTCGTGGCCGATCAAAACACGCTGCATCCGCTGAACCCTGTCTGGGATAACCGCTTTATGAGCCTGCTTGAGCAGGGGCGTTTGCAGGAGCTGGACGCGGTCAGTAACGAAGAGTTGTCCGCGATGGCGGGCAAATCAACGCACGAAGTAAAAACCTGGGTTGCCGCCTTCGCCGCCATTTCTGCCTTTGGCAACTGGCGCAGCGAAGGCCGTTATTACCGCCCGATCCCGGAGTGGATCGCCGGATTCGGCTCCCTGAGCGCCACCACACAGAACTAAAACAGAACTGAATATGCAGGAGAAAACCATGACTTATCAACCGCAAACCGAAGCCGCGACCAGTCGTTTTCTGGAGGTGCAGGAAGCAGGCGAAACACTACGCGTGCATTTCAATGACTGTGGACAGGGCGAAGAGACCGTCGTGCTGCTGCACGGCTCCGGTCCTGGCGCGACGGGCTGGGCAAACTTCAGCCGCAATATTGATCCGCTGGTACAGGCCGGATACCGGGTGATCCTGCTGGATTGTCCTGGCTGGGGCAAAAGCGATGGGATCGTTAACCGCGGTTCGCGATCCGATCTCAACGCTCGCATCCTGAAAAGCGTGGTTGATCAATTGGATATTCAAACAGTCCACCTGCTGGGTAACTCGATGGGCGGCCACAGTGCTGTGGCGTTTACCCTGAGCTGGCCGGAGCGCGTGGGCAAACTGGTGCTAATGGGCGGCGGAACGGGCGGCATGAGCCTGTTTACCCCGATGCCGACCGAAGGTATTAAGCGGCTGAATCAGCTGTACCGCGCGCCAACTATCGAGAACCTGAAGCTGATGATGGATATCTTTGTCTTCGATACCAGCGATCTCACTGAGGCGCTGTTTGAAGCGCGTCTGAACAATATGCTGTCGCGCCGCGATCACCTGGACAACTTTGTGAAAAGCCTCGAAGCCAACCCGAAACAGTTCCCGGACTTCGGCCCGCGCCTGGGGGAAATTAAAGCCCAAACTCTGATTGTCTGGGGACGCAATGACCGCTTCGTGCCGATGGATGCTGGTCTGCGCCTGCTCTCCGGGATTGCCGGTTCTGAGCTGCACATCTACCGCGACTGCGGACACTGGGCGCAGTGGGAACATGCGGATGCCTTTAATCAGCTGGTGTTGAATTTCCTCGCACGCCCTTAAGGAACGGACATGACCAATCTTAATCTTGAGCAGTTAGCCGCCGATTTACGTCTGGCGGAGGAAAAAGGGGAAGCTATCGCCCCGCTGCGTGAACTGATCGGCGTGGACAACGGCGAAGCGGCCTACGCCATTCAACGTATCAATGTGCAGTACGAGGTGACGCGCGGGCGGCGCGTGGTCGGGCGCAAAGTAGGGCTGACGCACCCGAAAGTGCAGCAGCAGCTGGGCGTCGATCAGCCGGACTTCGGCACGCTGTTTGCCGACATGTGTTACGGCGATAACGACACCATTGCGTTTGAGCGCGTGTTGCAACCGCGTATTGAAGCGGAAATCGCGCTGGTACTGAACCGCGATCTGCCCAATGCCGACACTACTTTTGACGAGCTGTATAACGCCATCGAGTGGGTGCTGCCCGCGCTGGAAGTAGTCGGCAGCCGTATCCGTGACTGGTCAATCAAGTTTGTTGATACCGTGGCGGATAACGCCTCCTGCGGGGTGTATGTGGTCGGCGGCCCGGCACAGCGTCCGGCAGGATTAGATCTGAAAAACTGCGCGATGAAAATGACGCGCAACAACGAAGAAGTGTCCAGCGGGCGCGGCAGCGAATGCCTGGGACATCCCATCAACGCCGCCGTCTGGCTGGCGCGCAAAATGGCCAGCCTTGGCGAGCCGCTGCGTGCCGGAGATATCATTCTCACCGGAGCGTTAGGCCCGATGGTGGCGGTGAATGCGGGCGATCGTTTCGAGGCCCATATCGACGGTATTGGTTCAGTTGCCGCCACTTTTTCCGCGGCGGTTACAAGAGGAAGTCAGTCATGAGTAAGCGTAAGGTGGCCATTATCGGCTCCGGCAACATCGGTACCGATTTGATGATAAAAATTCTGCGTCACGGGAAGCATCTGGAAATGGCGGTGATGGTCGGTATCGACCCGCAATCCGATGGGCTGGCGCGCGCCAGTCGTATGGGCGTCGCCACTACCCATGAAGGGGTGATGGGGCTTATTGCGATGCCGGAGTTTGCCGATATCGATATCGTATTTGACGCCACCAGCGCGGGCGCGCATGTGAAAAACGACGCCGCGCTGCGTGCTGCTAAACCGGGGATCCGCCTGATCGACCTGACGCCCGCGGCAATCGGCCCGTACTGCGTGCCTGTGGTGAATCTGGAGGCCAACGTTGATCAGCAGAACGTTAATATGGTGACCTGCGGCGGGCAGGCGACTATCCCAATGGTGGCGGCAGTTTCTCGCGTGGCAAAAGTCTATTACGCCGAAATTATCGCCTCGATCGCCAGTAAATCTGCGGGTCCAGGCACGCGCGCTAATATCGATGAGTTTACCGAAACCACCTCGAAGGCGATTGAAGTGGTTGGCGGCGCGGCAAAAGGTAAAGCGATTATCGTCCTTAACCCGGCCGAGCCGCCGCTGATGATGCGCGACACGGTGTATGTGCTGAGCGAAGCGGCCTCTGAGGTTGAAGTTGAAGCATCGATTAATGAGATGGCGGCGGCGGTACAGGCGTACGTACCGGGCTATCGCCTGAAGCAGCGCGTGCAGTTTGAAGTCATCCCGCAGGATAAACCGGTCAATCTGCCGGGCATCGGTCAGTTCTCCGGGCTGAAAACTGCCGTCTATCTGGAAGTGGAAGGCGCGGCGCACTATCTGCCAGCCTACGCGGGCAATCTCGATATTATGACCTCCAGTGCGCTGGCGACCGCTGAGAAGATGGCGCAGTCACTCACTCGTCAGGCAGGAGAAGCAGCATGAACGGTAAAAAACTCTATATCTCTGACGTGACCCTGCGCGACGGCATGCACGCTATTCGTCACCAGTATTCGCTGGAAAACGTGCGCCAGATTGCCAAAGCGCTGGACGACGCACGGGTCGATTCCATTGAGGTGGCGCACGGCGACGGTCTGCAGGGTTCCAGTTTTAACTACGGCTTTGGCGCGCACAGCGACCTGGAGTGGATTGAAGCGGCGGCGGACGTGGTCAAGCACGCTAAGATTGCCACGCTGCTGTTGCCGGGCATCGGCACGATTCATGACCTGAAAAATGCATATCAGGCTGGGGCGCGCGTCGTGCGCGTGGCGACCCACTGTACCGAAGCGGACGTGTCGGCCCAGCATATTCAGTATGCGCGTGAACTGGGCATGGACACCGTCGGCTTTCTGATGATGAGTCATATGACCACGCCGGAAAACCTCGCACAGCAGGCGAAGCAGATGGAAAACTACGGCGCGACCTGTATCTATGTGGTCGATTCAGGCGGGGCGATGAACATGTCTGATATCCGTGACCGCTTCCGCGCCCTGAAAGCGGTGCTAAAGCCGGAGACGGAAACCGGGATGCACGCCCACCACAACCTGAGCCTCGGCGTGGCGAACTCGATTGCCGCGGTGGAAGAGGGCTGTGATCGTATCGATGCGAGCCTGGCCGGTATGGGCGCAGGCGCAGGCAACGCGCCGCTGGAGGTATTTATCGCCGCGGCGGATAAGCTTGGCTGGCAGCACGGCACCGATCTCTATGCGCTGATGGACGCTGCCGACGATCTGGTGCGTCCGCTGCAGGACCGCCCGGTGCGGGTGGACCGCGAAACGCTGGCGCTGGGCTATGCCGGCGTGTACTCCAGCTTCCTGCGCCACTGCGAAGTGGCGGCGGCGCGTTATGGCCTGAGCGCGGTAGATATTCTGGTGGAACTGGGCAAACGCCGGATGGTGGGCGGCCAGGAAGATATGATCGTCGACGTGGCGCTGGATCTGCGTAACAGAAAATAAAAATGATTACGCGGCTGGCAACGTATCAGCCGCGATTCACCTGCATCGTGACCTCAGAGGTACATCTTATGACTACTCGTACCCCCGCATCCTCATCCCGCCTGACGTTGACCGTCGGGCTGTGTTTTTTAGTCGCCCTGATGGAAGGGCTGGATTTACAGGCTGCCGGGATCGCTGCCGTCGGTATCGCTCACGCGTTTGCGCTGGATAAAATGCAGATGGGCTGGATCTTCAGCGCGGGCATTCTCGGGCTGCTGCCCGGCGCGCTGGTGGGCGGCATGCTGGCCGATCGCTATGGCCGCAAACGCATTCTTATTGCCTCTGTGGCGCTGTTCGGTCTGTTCTCGCTGGCAACAGCGATATCCTGGGATTTCTCATCGCTGGTGTTTGCCCGCCTGATGACCGGCGTCGGGCTGGGCGCGGCGTTGCCGAACCTGATCGCGCTGACTTCTGAGGCGGCGGGTCCGCGTTTTCGCGGTACGGCGGTGAGCCTGATGTATTGCGGTGTGCCGATTGGCGCGGCGCTCGCGGCAGCGCTCGGGTTTAGCGGTCTGGCCTCCGCCTGGCAAACGGTGTTCTGGGTTGGCGGGGTGATCCCGCTGCTGCTGGTACCGCTGTTGATGCGCTGGTTGCCGGAATCGCAGGTTTACGCCCAACAAACGCAGGTGGCTGCCGCGCCGCTGCGCGCGCTGTTTGCGCCAACCACCGCGACAGCCACGCTGCTGCTGTGGCTGTGCTATTTCTTCACCCTACTGGTGGTGTATATGCTGATCAACTGGCTGCCGATGCTGCTGGTCGGGCAGGGCTTTCAGCCCTCGCAGGCGGCGGGCGTGATGTTTGCCCTGCAAATTGGTGCGGCCAGCGGCACCTTAATCCTCGGGGCGTTGATGGACAAACTACGTCCGGTGGTCATGTCGCTGCTGATCTACACCGGGATGCTGGCATCATTACTGGCGCTGGGCACGGTATCGTCATTGAGCGGCATGTTGATGGCGGGATTTGTGGCGGGGATGTTTGCCACCGGGGGGCAAAGCGTGCTGTATGCGCTGGCACCGCTGTTTTACAGCACGCAGATCCGCGCCACCGGCGTGGGTACCGCTGTCGCCGTCGGGCGTCTGGGTGCGATGAGCGGTCCGCTGCTGGCAGGGAAAATGTTAGCGCTTGGCACCGGAACAGTGGGGGTGATGGCAGCTTCAGCGCCGGGTATTTTAGTGGCGGGCCTGGCGGTATTTATTCTGATGAACCGCAAATCGCAGATGCCGGTCCCGGCCAGCGGTGCTTAAGCGCTCATTCGGTGGTATGAGTGGGGGAGATACGGTTCCCACTTCCGGGTGAACGCCAGTCGGTGAGGACGTTGCCAGAGTTTACATAAAGCCTGGCAACGGAGGCGTTATGAGCTGGCGACCCTTTTTGTATCTGATTATTAATCCCCACCCGACATTAAGCGCCCGGCGCGGGCATCTGCGCCTGGTGCAGGGTTGACTTTGCATTCTGTTAACAAACGCGGTATAACAAACCTTCTTTGGATGTTTAGATGTCCATACGTTCAGAAGGTTATATGCAAACAACACAACAAAATGCGCCACTGAAGCGCACAATGAAAACGCGTCACCTGATAATGCTCTCCTTAGGCGGCGTGATTGGCACAGGGTTATTCTTCAATACCGGGTACATCATCTCCACCACCGGGGCGGCGGGAACGCTGCTGGCTTATCTGATTGGCGCGCTGGTGGTCTGGTTGGTTATGCAGTGTCTGGGCGAGCTGTCGGTCGCGATGCCGGAGACCGGGGCGTTTCACGTCTATGCTGCGCGTTATCTTGGCCCTGCAACGGGATATACCGTGGCCTGGCTCTACTGGCTGACCTGGACTGTGGCGCTGGGGTCGAGCTTTACCGCCGCCGGATTCTGTATGCAGTACTGGTTTCCACAGGTGCCTGTTTGGGTCTGGTGTGTGGTGTTCTGCGCGATTATTTTTGGTCTAAACGTCATCTCCACGCGCTTTTTTGCCGAAGGGGAGTTCTGGTTCTCGCTGGTAAAAGTGGTCACTATCATCGCCTTTATCATCCTCGGCGGGGCGGCGATTTTTGGTTTTATCCCGATGCAGGATGGCTCGCCCGCGCCGGGACTGAGTAATATCACGGCGGAAGGCTGGTTCCCACACGGTGGCTTACCGATCCTGATGACGATGGTGGCGGTGAATTTTGCTTTTTCGGGAACCGAGCTTATCGGTATTGCCGCCGGAGAAACAGAAAACCCGCGCAAGGTCATTCCGGTGGCGATTCGTACCACCATCGCGCGACTGATTATTTTCTTTATCGGCACCGTGTTTGTGCTGGCGGCGCTGATCCCAATGCAGCAGGCGGGCGTGGAGAAAAGCCCGTTTGTGCTGGTGTTTGAGAAGGTGGGGATTCCGTACGCCGCCGATATTTTTAACTTCGTGATCCTGACGGCTATTCTTTCCGCGGCGAACTCCGGACTGTATGCCTCCGGGCGCATGCTGTGGTCGCTGTCGAATGAACGCACGCTGCCAGCCTGTTTTGCCCGAGTGACGAAAAACGGCGTGCCGCTGACGGCGCTGTCGGTCAGTATGCTCGGCGGCGTGCTGGCGCTGTTTTCCAGCGTGGTGGCCCCGGACACGGTATTTGTCGCGCTGTCGGCAATCTCCGGGTTCGCGGTGGTGGCGGTGTGGCTGAGCATTTGCGCTTCGCACTTTGTCTTTCGCCGCCGTCATCTGCAGCAGGGTAAGGCATTGAGTGAATTGCATTATCGCGCGCCGTGGTATCCGCTGGTGCCGGTACTGGGATTTGTGCTGTGCCTGGTGGCTTGTGTCGGGCTGGCATTCGATCCAGCGCAGAGAATTGCGCTGTGGTGCGGGTTACCGTTTGTGGCAGTGTGTTATGGTGCTTATTTCCTTACTCAACCGCGTAAAGCCAAACAGGAGCCCGAACATGTCGCAGAATAATCCGTTAAGCGCCATCCTTGATAAACAGGATTTCCTGCTGCTCGATGGTGCGATGGCGACGGAGCTGGAAGCGCGTGGCTGTAACTTAGCCGACAGCCTGTGGTCAGCCAAAGTGCTGGTCGAAAATCCGGAGCTTATCCGCGAAGTCCATCTCGATTACTACCGGGCGGGGGCGCAGTGTGCGATTACCGCCAGCTACCAGGCGACACCGGCGGGGTTTGCCGCCCGTGGCCTGGATGAAGCGCAGTCGAAAGCGCTAATTGGTAAAAGCGTGGAGCTGGCGCGTAAAGCCCGTGAAGCGTATCTGGCCGAGAACCCGCAGGCGGGCACGCTGCTGGTAGCAGGATCGGTCGGGCCTTACGGCGCGTATCTGGCGGATGGTTCTGAATACCGTGGTGATTACCAACGTAGCGCTGAAGAGTTTCAGGCGTTTCACCGCCCGCGCGTGGAAGCCTTGCTGGATGCCGGGGCCGATCTGCTGGCCTGTGAAACCTTGCCAAATTTTGCCGAAATTAGCGCGCTGGCTGAGTTATTGACTGCATATCCGCGTGCGCGGGCGTGGTTCTCATTTACCCTGCGCGACAGCGAGCACCTGAGCGACGGTACGCCGCTGCGTGACGTGGTTGCGTTGCTGGCGGATTATCCGCAGGTGGTGGCGCTAGGTATTAACTGCATTGCGCTGGAAAACACCACCGCTGCGTTGCAGCATTTACACAGTTTAACGGCGCTGCCGCTGGTAGTGTATCCGAACTCGGGCGAGCAGTATGATGCCGTGAGCAAAACCTGGCATCATCACGGTGAGCATTGTGCGCATCTGGCGGATTATCTGCCGCAGTGGCAGGCCACTGGCGCACGGTTGATTGGCGGGTGCTGTCGCACCACGCCTGCGGATATTGCCGCGCTAAAAGCGCGAAGCTGAGAGTTTATCGGGCTTACATCGTTCAATGTAGGCCCGATAAGCGCAGCGCATCAGGTATTGCCGGATGGTGGCACAAGCGCCTTATCCGGCCTACAAAGCCACAAAACGTTATGCCGCATCCGCCAGAACAAACATGCCGTACGGATGGATTTCGAGATAATACTGCTCGCCGACGTCCGGCTGTAAACGCGTAGCGTTGACCTGCAATAAGATTTCCTGCCCGTGCCATTCCACCGTGACTTCATACTGGGGGCCCATATAGGCCACGTGGCGGATCACGCAGCGCTGACTCTCTTCGCCGCGATCGCTGAGCGTGATCGCTTCCGGGCGCACGCCGACCATACCTTCGCCTTGTGTACCAAAGTGCAGCGGGCGTGGCAGGTGATAGCCATAGATATCAACGTATTGGTCACTGAAGGTGGCCGGGAACAGGTTGGCATCGCCCATAAAGCTCGCCATAAAGCGGGAGGCGGGCTGGCGATAGAGATCCTGCGGTGAACCGATCTGCATGATGTGCCCCTTGTTCATCACCAGCACGGTATCGGAAACCGCAAAGGCTTCGCTCTGATCGTGGGTAACGTACAGCGAGGTGATATCAAACTGCTTTTGCAGTTCGCGGATCTTGTCGCGCATGCTGCGACGCAGGTTGGCGTCGAGGTTACTCAACGGCTCATCAAACAGCAATACTTTCGGTTTGAGGATCAACGCGCGGGCCAGCGCTACGCGCTGTTGCTGACCGCCGGATATCTGATCGACAAAGCGGTCTTCGAAGCCTTCCAGATCCACCATCGCCAGTGCCTCTTTGACACGGGCTTTCACCTCAGCGCGGGACACGCCGAGCATCTTCAGACCGTAACCCACGTTCTCTCCCAGCGACATATGCGGGAACAGGGCATAGGACTGAAACACCATACAGATATCACGCTGCTGAATTGAGCGATGGGTGACGTCTTCGCCATCAATGAAAATCTGCCCTTCGCTCGGTTTTTCCAGCCCGGCGACCAGGCGCAAAATGGTGGTTTTACCACAACCGGATGGGCCGAGCAGCGTCACCATTTGCCCCTGCGGGATGGTGAGGTTGATATTGTCGATAACCGTGTTGCTGCCAAATCGTTTGGTGACGTTGCGCAGTTCAACGAAATTTTTCTGAGTCATAGTGCGCTCCATTACGCCTGGTTTTTGGCTTTTGAACGGGAGGTACGTGATTCACCGATCAGCCAGTCAAAGATGAAAATAATCGCCAGCATCACCACGATCAGAATGGAACCGTAGGCAATCGCCACACCGTATTCGCCATCTTCCACGCGGTTCAGGATGTAGGCCGTCGCTACACGGGTATCCGGCGTGACGAGGAACACAATGGCGCTGACGGTGGTAATGGCGCGCACAAAGCTGTAAATCAGCGCCGAAAGGATCGCCGGGCGTAGCAGCGGCAGCAGGATATGCGTAATGGTACGCAGCGAACCGGCGCGCAGGCTGAGCGAGGCTTCATCCAGTGATTTATCGATCTGGCCGAGTCCCGCGATACCCGCGCGAATGCCGACCGGGACGTTACGCATTACCATCGAGATAATGACAATCGCCGCTGTACCAGTGAGGTAAACCGGGGCGCTGTTAAAGGCCAGAATGTACGATACGCCCGCGACGGTGCCTGGAACGGCAAAGCACAGCATAGTGGTGAACTCGATGGTCTTTTTGCCCTTAAACTGCTGGCGCACGACTACCCAGGCGATCAGCAGGCCGAAGATGGCGGTGATCGGCGCGGCAATACCGGCGTAGAGCAGGGTTTCGAGCAGTGAAGGCCATGCGCCGTCGCTCATCCCCTGACCGAACAGTTTGGTAAAGTTCGCTAACGTCAGGGTGTAGTCCACGCCCCAGTTAACGGTGAAACTGCCGTAGAAAATGCTGCCGTACAACAGGGCGTTAAAGGCAATCCACACCGCCAGCAGCGCGACCACGCTCCACACCAGCGTCACCGGCAGCGGCTGCACGTCGCCCCGGTAGGATTTACCGGAAACGGTGACGTATGAGCGTTTACCAATCCACATATATTGCACGCAGAACACCAGCAGCGAGAACAGCAGCAGGAAGGCACCCAGCGTACTGGCGGCCTGGTAGTCGAGCTGCGAACCGGTGATGTAGAAGTAGATTTGCGTTGCCAGCACGTCGAAGTTTCCGCCGAGCACCAGTGGGTTACTAAAGTCGGCCAGCGATTGCACAACCACAATCAAAAAGGCGTTGGCCAGCGCGGGTTTCAGCAGTGGGACAAACACGCCGTTAAAGGTCTGCCAGCGGCTGGCACGCAGGGTGTATGACGCTTCTTCCAGCGACGGATGAATGGTTTTGATTGCTCCGTCGAGGATCATAAACGCCATCGGCGTGAAGGCCAGTACCTGCGCCAGCCAGATGCCGGTAAAACCGTACAGCCAGTTGGTGTTGGTTAAGCCAAACCATTCGACCATAAATTCGGTGATATAGCCGGAGCGCCCCATCATCAGCGTGACGCCTAAACCTACGACAAACGGCGGGGTGACGATTGGCAAAATCGAGAAGATACGTCCGATTATGGCGCTGCGTTTGGCGATCCGGGTGGTGTAGATCGCCAGCACCAGGCCAAAGAAGGTGCAGCCGACGCCGACGGCAATCGACAGCATAATTGAGTTGAGGATCACCTGAATGATGTGCGCCTGCGACAGCACATTCATAAACGCCAGCGGGGCAAATTCCCCTGCGTCGTTGGTGAACATCGGAATAAAAATAGCGATACTCGGCCAGACGATAAAAATACCGATCAAGGCGACAATCGCGGTGAGCGAGCCGATGACGAAACGGTCGCCACCCAGCCACTCCAGGCGGGTGAGCGCCAGGGTCATGATCGCGCCAAGTGCGATAAACAGCACGATGGTGGCATAGCCTAAGCCGCGCCCTTCAAGGGTCGCGCTGGTGACGATAAACGCCATACAGAAAAATGCCCAGCCCGCATCAAGATAATGGCGGCCGCGCTGTTCGCGTTTAGCTTCATGGAACGGGCGAACCAGTAGCAGGCTCGGCAGCAGATACCACAGCCAACTGATATTCAACTGTGACCAGCCGTAGGCGGCGAGTATTTCCTCGCGCGTCGACTCCAGCAGACCGTAGTCCAGGCTCCAGCCTGGCAACAGGGCAAACGCCAGCCAGCCAAGCAAAACCCAAAGAAATATCGCATCCCGTTTTTTCACGGGATGGAGTGCAAGTGTGTGTGACATAGCGGTTCCGGTATTCCAGGCCGGATGCGGTATTTACGCCGCACCCGGCAAATGATCGCCGATGTAGGTTTATTTACCCATCTTCACTTCGCTGACCCACTTATTGATCAACGCTTTACGCACGTCGGTCGAGCCGTACTTATCCATGTCGTAATTGATAAGCTTCAGATCGTCGAGTTTCAGCGAGTTAGGCGACGTCTCGGCGGTGGTGTTGGTCAGGATCTGATAGGACTTCCCTTTTTTCCAAGCCAGTTCCTGCGCATCTTTTGACAGTACCCAGTCAACGAACAGTTTGGCGTTATCGAGGTTGCGAGCGCCTTTCAGAATGCTGACGCCGCCAATCTCATAGCCAGTACCTTCGCACGGTGAAATTAGCTCCAGCGGTGCGCCCTGTTCTTTTTCCAGCGAGTAGTCGTGCAGGAAGCCAATGCCAATCGCCGTTTCGCCACGGGCGGCGTTACGCGCCGGAGCAATGCCGGATTTGGTGTATTGGGAGACGTTGGCGTTGAGCTGTTTCAGGTAGTCAAAGGCCTGATCTTCACCCCACAACTGGGCAAAAGTCGCCAGTGCGGTGTAGGCGGTACCGGAGCTTTGCGGGTCAGCAATCTGGATTTCACCTTTGTATTCCGGTTTGGTCAGATCCTTCCAGCATTTTGGCACCGGCAGGTTTTTCTCTTTCAGGCGCTGGGTATTGACGCCAAAGCCCAGAATACCGACGTAAACCGCCGAGGAGAGATTGCCTTTCACCTTCGCGGGATCGCGGAATTTCTCCATGATCTGTTCGAGATTGGGTGATTTATACGGCTGCAGCAGGCCCATTTCACCGGCCTGGGACTGCGGATCCAGCGTACCGCCGTACCAGACATCCGCCTGCGGGTTTTTCTTCTCGGCATCCACTTTCGCCAGCGTACTGCCCGAGCCGTTGCGAATGAATGAGGTTTTCACATCATATTTTTCACCGAAGGCTTTGGTTTCGGTTTCGCACATCTCGTTAGTGGCGCTGCAATACACCACCAGACGGCCCTGCGCCTGAGCTGCATTGCTAAAGGCCGCCAGCGTCAGAGCGGAAGCAATCAGGGTAGAGGTAAGCGTCAGTTTCATTGTTTTATCCTTTGACTGAGAGAAGGGGTAATGCCTGCAATGAGCAGTGGCATCAGCAATAAACCCATAAAGACAGCGGCGACCGAGAGCAAACTGAACATTCCCGACCAGCCGTAGTGTTCTATGACC
The DNA here is from genome assembly GCF_030332245.1 of Citrobacter sp. Cy070. NCBI lineage: Bacteria > Pseudomonadati > Pseudomonadota > Gammaproteobacteria > Enterobacterales > Enterobacteriaceae > Citrobacter > Citrobacter sp. Cy070. Next base: position 11,313 of record NZ_JAOWIG010000043.1, on the reverse strand, counting down.
AGCGACAGCGGCCAACCCGCCAGCGCGGCCCCCAGATAGGCGAACAGCCCGAGAAAACCGGTAATTGAACCTGCCGCCGCTTTGTGTCCGCACTCCACTGCCGCGAGGCCAATTAGCATCTGTGGGCCAAACACAAAAAAGCCCACCGTAAAGAAACACATTGCCAGTAGCGCGTAGTGGTGTACCGGCGCCAGCCACAGCGCGGCGACGGAGACCATCAGCCCCAGCGTGAACAGCAAAATCATCGGCGCACGCTGACCGCTGAACAGCAGATCCGATCCCCATCCGGCAAATAGCGCCCCCAGCAAACCGCCAACTTCAAACAGCATCACCGTGGCATTGGCGCTGAGCAGATTCACGCCGTGGCTTTCCGTCAGCCAGATGTTGCCCCAGTCGTTGAGCGCAATGCGGATCAAATAGACCAGCACATACGACACGCCGAGGAGCCAGATCATCGGGTTTTTCAGCATGGTTATGCGCAACATTTGCCACAGCCCCATCGGCGGGCTTTGCTGCTCCTGGCGCAGCTCCAGCGGATCATGCCGCCATTCCCCAACCGTCGGTAATCCCTCTTCCCGGGGCGTGCCTTTCAGTTGCAGGGTGAGCCAGATACCTAACGCCATGCTGATAATCCCCGGTGCCAGCATCGCTGCCTGCCAGCCCCACCAGTGGGCGGCAAAGGCGCTAATCAGTGGGATAACGGCGCCACCGATGTTGATCGACATATTCCAGCAGCCCCACCAGAATCCACGTTCGTTGCGCGAGTACCAGTGGGTCAGCAGGCGAGCGCAGGGCGGCCAGCCCCAGCCCTGAAAAAATCCGTTCAGCGTCCAGACCACCAGCAGCAGCGTCAGCGATTCACCAAACGCGAACACCACGTTCAGGATGCCGGTAGCGAACAGGCCAATGCCCATAAATGCGCGCTGCCCGTGGCTGTCGTGCCAGAGTCCCGCGGTAAACTTCGACAAACCATAGGTCAGGTAAAACAGCGATCCCAACAGACCGATATCACTTTTATCCAGTCCCAGATCCATTTGCAGTGCCGGGAGCACGTAGTTAACGCTTTTGCGCGTCAGATAAAACGCGGCGTAACCAATTACCATACACATCAGCAATCGGGGGCGTAGCGCCCGGTATTGTTGATCTGTTTCGCTGGCTGAGCGTGTATGCATGGCAGTCTCCGTTTGTGCTGACTATAGGAAAGTGAAAGCAAAAGGGGATGAGAGAAAGTCCAGAGTGGCTAAGACTTTTTCCTGGTTAGTGGCTGATTTGTTGCAAATTTGTGGGCAGGTTAACAATTACCCGCGTGCCGCTGTTCGATTCGAGCGTCAGTTCACCGCCAAGAGCGCTGACTCGCTCACGCATTCCCTGGATACCGAAACCGGGAATTTTTTCCGGCAGAATACCCACGCCGTTGTCAGCGACGTCCAGAAACAAGCTATGTTCCTGCTGACGCAGCGTAATCGATACTTCGCTGGCGTCGGCATGTTTACAGACGTTATTGAGTAGCTCCTGCAACAGGCGATACAGCGTGAAGCGCACCGTTTCGTTTTCTGGCGTATTCTCTAGCTGATAATCAAAGCGACAGCGAATACCCCGTTCAGCAAAAGCAAATTCATTCACCAGATGATGTAGTGCATCTTTAAAAGACAGTTCATCGAGCGCGGGTGGGCGCAGCTGGCGCAGCAGCTGGCGGGTGGAGTGGTGAATACGCCGGGCCAGGTCGTTGATCTGATTTGCCGCCTCAAGCGTTTGCTCGCGACCCGGTGTGCGTTTGACCAGTTGTGATTGAATTTGAATGGCGGTGATGTTCTGACCAATTTCGTCGTGCAGTTCCCGCGCCAGGCTTTTGCGCGTGTTTTCTTCGGTGCGGATCAGCTGTTCGGTCAGCGCGCGACGCGCCGCCAGTTCGCTTTCCAGACGCTGGCGATAATGGTGCAGGTTTTGCGCCAGATGCTGCTGGCGGCTGATGGCGATCCCCAGCCCTATACCCAGCAGCGCCTGGGTGGCGAGGAAAATCTCCAGCTCCAGTAAATTACTGAACCCGACGCCGATTTGCCGGGCGATGGTGATCATCATACTGCCGAGCAATCCGGACAACACGCCGCCCTGCCAGCCAAATTTCCACGCCATCACCACGTTCGGTAAGAACACCACGATCAGCAACAGGCGCTCGATCTCCGGCGACAACACCATCTGGGTGCCGATGCCAATAATAAAAAACAGGCTGCACCAGATGATAAGCGAGGTGCGCAGCGGGGGATTGCTGGTATCCAGCCCGAGCAAATGGTAGCGGTGCTGCTGGCGCAGAAATTCATAGATCAGATAGACAAACGGCGTCAGCAGCACGCCGCCGGTAAACGACGCCAGGCCAATTAACGTTGCCGGGCTTTGAATAAAAGGTGAAAGCAGGGCGGTATTGAGCAATGAGGTGAGCGTCACCGCGGCCAGCAGCAGCGTTAAGCGCTGCCAGTAAAGGGGGAAGCGGTGCCAGTATGACTGGCCGATGCTCGCCGGAATCAGGCTAATTAACGGCGCAGCCAGCAGGATATAGCCATTCAATAATTGCTCGCTGTGCAGCCAGAACAACATCAGCACCGGCGGCAATACCAGCGCGGGCCAGTAGCGGCGAGACAGCAGGATCAATAGCGCGAGATACACGCCGTGCGGCAGAAATAATGCCGCCTGCTGACCATTGTGGGTCAGGTAAAAACCTAACGTCCACAGCATTAGCCAGCCCGAACCCCAGGCCAGCAGAATAAACAGAGAGATAACCCAGTGGCGAGCAGAGCGAGACATTAATGCCCCGTCAGTAACTGGTGGTCGAGGGCAAAATGCACCAGATCGATGGTGCTGTGGCATTGCAGCTTGCCCAGTACATTCGCGCGATGAACGTGCACCGTCTTGTGGCTGAGGTCGAGCTTGAAGGCGATCTCTTTTACGCTGTCGCCTTTGACCAACAGCTCAAACACTTCGCGCTCGCGTGGGGTCAGTACTTCCAGTACCTGTGCGGGCTGTTCGCCGCCGCGTAGCGCCCGCAGCGCATCGGCGCACAGGTAATGCCCGCCCATACCGACCGATCGTACTGCCTGCACCAGTTCCTCTGGTCCGCAGCGTTTGGTCAGGTAGCCACTGGCCCCGGCATCCAGCGCGCTTTGTACAAACGTCGGCGCGTCATAAATACTGAGAATAATGGCGCGAAAGCCGGGTTTTTGCGCCCGCAGCCGTTTTAGCAGACTCAGACCATTTTCATCCGGCATGGCGATATCCATGACCGTAACATTGACGTCCTCGCGCAGTAATGCCGGCCAGGCCTCTGCCGCGCTGCTGTACTGGCCGATAACGGCGAGATCCTCTTCGAGACCGAGTAATTGCGCAAAGCCGGAACGCACCACCACATGGTCATCTACCAGCACAACATGAATCATGATATTGCTCTTTTGCCTGACAAGAATATCTATGATGCCTGCCAGCGCCACGCTGGCAATCATCCAGACGCAGTTATGTAACGAATGTAACAAAATCGCAATAATTTGCCGGGTGTTGTAGGCCGGATAAGGCGCTTGCGCCGCCATCCGGCAACAGTGCCTGATGGCGCTGCGCTTATCAGGCCTACGAATTCCATCTGTAATGAGCAAAATCGCTAACCATTGCCGCTTTTTTTCTAAAAACGCTTTGTTCTTAGCCAGAATTTTTAATTCCTTTATCAAATTGTGCCGCAACGAAATACTGCCTCCATAACAAGACAGGGGAGCAGACAATCATGGCTATTTCATCGCGTAACGCACTTCTCGGTGCACTGGCATTCATCGCATTTCAGGCGCAGGCGGTGAACGTCACCGTCGCCTATCAGACCTCCGCTGAACCCGCCAAAGTGGCGCAGGCGGATAACACCTTTGCTAAAGAGAGCGGAGCCACCGTTGACTGGCGCAAATTCGACAGCGGCGCGAGCATCGTCCGGGCGCTGGCTTCCGGCGACGTGCAGATCGGTAATCTTGGCTCCAGCCCGCTGGCGGTCGCCGCCAGTCAGCAAGTACCCATTGAAGTTTTTCTGCTGGCGTCAAAGCTTGGTAACTCAGAGGCACTAGTGGTGAAGAAAAACATCAGTAAACCGCAAGATTTGATTGGCAAACGCATTGCGGTGCCGTTTATCTCCACCACCCATTACAGCCTGCTGGCGGCGCTAAAACACTGGGGCATCAAGCCCGGTCAGGTGGAGATTGTGAACCTGCAGCCGCCGGCGATCATTGCTGCCTGGCAGCGCGGGGATATTGACGGCGCGTACGTCTGGGCTCCTGCGGTCAATGCACTGGAAAAAGACGGCAAGGTGTTAACCGACTCATCGCAGGTTGGCGAGTGGGGCGCACCGACGCTGGACGTGTGGGTGGTACGCAAAGATTTTGCCGAGAAGCATCCTGAGGTGGTGAAAGCCTTTGCCAAAAGCGCTATCGATACGCAGCAACCTTATATCGCTAATCCCGATGAGTGGCTGAAGCAGCCGGAGAATATCAGCAAATTGTCGCGTTTAAGCGGCGTGCCGGAAGCGGATGTGCCGGGACTGGTGAAAGGTAACACTTACCTGACGCCGCAACAGCAGACTGCCGAACTGACCGGATCGGTGAACAAAGCCATTATCGACACCGCGCAGTTCCTCAAAGCGCAGGGCAAAGTCCCCGCTGTCGCGACGGATTACAGCCAGTACGTTACCGATCGCTTCGTGCAATAAAAGGAGGCGCTGATGCTGCAAATCTCTCACCTCGCAGCCAGCTACGGTGGAAAACCGGTGCTGGATGATATCAACCTGACGCTTGATAGCGGCGAACTGCTGGTGGTACTCGGACCTTCCGGCTGCGGCAAAACCACGCTGCTAAATCTGATTGCCGGGTTTGTGCCGTATCAGCACGGCAGCATTACGCTGTCAGGTAAGAAGGTGGAAGGTCCGGGCGCGGAACGCGGGGTGGTATTCCAGAACGAAGGTCTGCTGCCCTGGCGTAACGTGCAGGATAATGTGGCCTTTGGTCTGCAACTGGCAGGGGTAGAGAAAGTGCAGCGTCAGCGTATCGCCCAGGAGATGTTGCAGAAAGTAGGGTTGGACGGTGCAGGAAAACGTTTTATCTGGCAGCTTTCTGGCGGCCAGCGCCAGCGTGTTGGTATTGCCCGGGCGCTGGCGGCCAATCCACAGCTCCTGCTGCTCGATGAACCGTTTGGTGCGCTCGACGCGTTTACCCGCGAGCAGATGCAAACTCTGCTGCTGAAGTTGTGGCATGAGACGGGTAAACAGGTGCTGTTGATTACGCACGATATTGAAGAAGCGGTGTTTATGGCGACAGAGCTGGTATTGCTGTCGCCAGGCCCGGGCCGGGTACTGGAGCGTCTGCCGCTGAATTTCGCCCGGCGCTTTGTGGCTGGAGAGTCGAGTCGCAGCATTAAGTCCGATCCGCAGTTTATCGCCATGCGCGAATACGTGCTAAGTCGCGTCTTTGCGCAACGGGAGGCATTTTCATGAGCGTGGTGATTAATGATAAACCGCGACAGCGCACGCTGAACTGGCGCTGGCCGTTTTCACGTCAGATAACGTTAAGCCTTGGTACGCTGGCCGTCATTCTGGCGGTGTGGTGGACGGTGGCAGCGCTGCAATTAATCAGCCCGCTGTTTTTGCCGCCGCCAGGGCAGGTTTTGCAAAAACTGCTCGTTATTGCCGGGCCACAGGGATTTATGGATGCCACGTTATGGCAGCATCTGGCAGCGAGCCTGGCGCGAATTGTCATTGCCCTGCTGGCGGCGGTGCTGCTGGGCGTTCCGGTTGGGATCGCGATGGGGCTGAGTCCGACGATGCGCGGTATTCTCGATCCGATCATTGAATTATACCGTCCGGTTCCGCCACTGGCCTATTTACCGCTGATGGTGATCTGGTTTGGTATTGGTGAAACCTCCAAGATCTTGTTGATCTACCTGGCGATTTTCGCGCCTGTTGCGATGTCGGCGCTGGCCGGTGTCCGCAGCGCGCAGCAGGTAAGAGTACGCGCCGCACAATCACTAGGGGCCAGCCGTGCGCAGGTGTTGTGGTTTGTTATTTTACCCGGTGCATTGCCGGAAATACTCACCGGGCTGCGCATCGGGCTGGGTGTCGGCTGGTCAACGCTGGTGGCCGCAGAGCTGGTTGCCGCCACGCGAGGTTTGGGTTTTATGGTCCAGTCCGCCGGTGAATTTCTGGCAACGGATGTGGTGCTGGCGGGGATCGCAGTGATTGCCGTTATCGCGTTTATTTTAGAACTGGGTCTGCGCGCGCTTCAGCGCCGTCTGACGCCCTGGCATGGAGAAGTACAATGAGTGAACGTCTGAGCATTACCCCGCTGGGGCCGTATATTGGCGCACAAATCACCGGTGCGGATTTGGCGCGCCCGCTGAGCGATAACCAGTTTGAGCAGCTTTATCACGCCGTACTGCGTCACCAGGTGGTGTTTCTGCGTGAGCAGGTGATTACGCCGCAACAACAGCGGGCGCTGGCGCTGCGTTTTGGCGATCTGCATATTCACCCGGTCTATCCGCATGCCGAAGGAGTAGAAGAAATTATCGTGCTGGATACCCATAACGATAATCCGCCGGATAACGACAATTGGCACACCGATGTCACCTTTATTGACACGCCGCCTGCCGGGGCGATTTTAGCGGCGAAAGAGCTGCCATCAACCGGGGGCGACACCCTGTGGACCAGCGGGATTGCCGCTTTTGAAGCGCTCTCTGAACCGTTTCGTCAGTTGCTGAGCGGCCTGCGGGCAGAGCATGATTTCCGCAAATCGTTCCAGGAGTACAAATACCGTAAGACGGAAGAAGAGCACCAGCGCTGGCTGGACGCGGTGGCCAAACATCCCCCGTTACTGCATCCGGTGGTGCGCACGCATCCGGTAAGCGGTAAACAGGCGCTGTTTGTGAACGAGGGATTTACCACGCGGATTGTGGATGTCACGGAGAAAGAGAGCGAAGCGCTACTCGGGTTCCTGTTTGCGCATGTCACTAAACCAGAGTTTCAGGTGCGCTGGCGCTGGCAGCCTGACGATGTGGCGATTTGGGATAACCGCGTGACGCAACATTACGCCAATGCGGATTATCTGCCGCAGCGGCGCATTATGCATCGGGCCACGATTTTAGGGGATAAGCCGTTCTATCGTGCGTCGTGAGTTCCTGACCGGTGCCGATTGTGGGCCGGATAAGCGTAGCGCCATCCGGCACCGTGCCGGATGGCGGCGTAAACGCCTTATCCGGTCTACAAACCTAAATGCGGTCCGATATACCGCTGGTAGCGATTTGCCTTCAGATACGTTAAATCCACCAGTACCAGACCATCCACGCAGTTGTTAAAGTCCGGGTCGCTGCCAAAGTCGATAAACTGTACGCCACCTGGCTCACACACTTCGGAATATTGCTTGTAGAGTGGTGGAATACCACAACCAAGGTTGCCGAGCAGCGACTTCAGCCGCGTCAGGTCTTCACTGTAATTTTCCCCGCCAAACTGCGCCAGTGCGTCGGGTAACGAGGCCGGGTACGGTCGGCGTGACTCCGCCAGCGGATGTGTTGCCGGAAACCACAGGCGATAAAAGGCAACCAGCAAATCGCGGGCCGAAGGCGGTAGCCCACCAGAAATAGAAACCGGGCCAAACAGGTAGCGATAGTGTGGATGGCGCGCCAGATACGCGCCGATACCGGACCACAGATAGTCCAGGCCGCGGCGTCCCCAGTAGCGTGGCTGAATAAAGCTGCGCCCCAGCTCAATGCCGTGCTGGAGGATATCGTCCATCCGTTCGTCGTAATGAAACAGGCTATAGCTGTAAATGCCGTCCAGCCCGCGCTTTTCCATCTGTAGGGCGGTCGGCATAAAGCGGTAGGCACCGACGATCTCCAAATCGTCTTCATCCCACAGGATCAGATGCAGGTAGTCATCGTCGTAACTGTCGATGTCGCGGCGCTTACCGCTACCTTCGCCTACCGCGCGGAAGGCGATTTCCCGCAGACGGCCCAGCTCACGTAGCAACGGAACCTCTTCCTGACTATTACGCTGCCATAGATAGATAACCTTACCGTCTGCTGTACGCCCCAGGCACTCGGCCTGGTGTAGCTCGCGCTTGAGCAGGGCACGGGGTTCCGGGCGAGCGATCGCGCTTTCGGTTTTAAAGACGCCCGGCCGTCCTTTTCCCAGTAGCTGAACGTGTCGGTAGCACTTGTCTGTCATTTCTCGCGGCGTAGTTTGTGGGTTGCACCATGTCGTCCACGCAATTTGCTCGCCAATGGTCACCGGCAGGTTGCTGTTCCGGCGGCGAAACATCTGCTGCATTAACAACAGCATCGGCAGGTTTTGCGATACCAGTGCGCTGGCATAAAACAGCGTACTGTTGCGTGCCTCAATCCACGCAGGTAAGAGCGGTGCACGGTATTTGGCGGCGAGCTTAATAAAGCCGGAGTGCCATTTTTTATCGTGAATGCCGCGCCGGGTTATGCGCGAAACTTCACCGGCCGGGAAGAAGATCAGCACACCGCCGTTTTGCAACTGTCGATCCATCAGCTGTAGCGCTGCTTTAGCGGTGCGGCCATTGATATTATCCACCGGAATAAACAGCGAACTGAGCGGTTCGAGATGAGTGAGCATGCGGTTGGTGACGACTTTAACATCGCGGCGAACGCGAGAAACGGCGTACAGCAGGGCCAGGCCGTCGAGTGTGCCGGTAGGGTGGTTGGCGATGATAACCAGCGGCCCTTGTTCGGGAATTTGTTCCAGACTACGGACCGGAATTTGACAGTGAATGTTGAGATGCTCCAGCACCTGTTCGACGGTATCTAACCCTTTCAGATGGCGGTGACGAGCGGCAAACTGTTGGAATTCCTCTTCATGTAACAGTTTTCTCAGCACTTTTTTTTGCCACGGGGCGGGCCTCGCCTCTGGCCACAGGTCGTCGATGACATTGTCGAGACTAAACATAGCGGCTCCTCCTCTGTCCTTTTGTGACAGTAGAAGGGCGATGTGTCGGTTAGATGGCGGTTTGGTGACGTTTTATGATAAAACGCCCCGCAGTGCGGGGCGTTGAAAGGAATTAACGCAGGATTTTTTTCTCAGCCAGATCGAGTGCGAAGTAGCTGAAAATCAGATCCGCGCCAGCGCGCTTGATCGAGCCTAAGCTTTCCAGCACCACTTTCTCTTCATCTATAGCACCCGCCATCGCCGCGAATTTGATCATCGCGTATTCACCGCTGACTTGATAAGCGCCAATCGGCAGCTCGGTGCGCTCGCGGATATCGCGCAGAATATCGAGGTATGCGCCAGCCGGTTTGACCATCAGGCAGTCTGCGCCCTGGGCTTCATCCAGCAGCGATTCGCGGATCGCTTCCCGACGGTTCATCGGGTTCATCTGATAGGTTTTACGATCGCCTTTCAGCGCGGTGCCTGCGGCTTCACGGAACGGGCCGTAGAAAGAAGAAGCAAATTTGGTGGAGTATGACATGATCGCCGTATCGGTGAAGCCCGCGGCGTCCAGCGCCTGGCGAATCGCCTGCACCTGGCCGTCCATCGCGGCGGAAGGCGCGATGAAGTCAGCACCCGCTGCGGCAGCAACCACCGCCTGCTTGCCAAGATTGGCCAGGGTTAAATCGTTATCCACGCCGTGCTCGCATAATACGCCGCAGTGACCGTGCGAGGTGTATTCACAGAAGCAGGTATCGGACATGACAATCATTTCCGGCACGGTCTGCTTACAGATACGCGACATGCGCGCCACCAGACCGTCTTCTTTCCATGCATCGCTGCCGGTGTCATCGGTGTGGTGGGAAATACCGAAGGTCATGACTGAGCGGATGCCTGCATTAGCAATGCGTTCAATTTCGCGTGCCAGATGCTTCTCTGGAATGCGCATCACGCCTGGCATGGCCTCGATGGCTTTGTAATCGTCGAGTTCTTCTTCAACAAAGATCGGCAACACCAGGTCATTTAAGCTCAGTGTTGTCTCTTCAAACATAGCGCGCAGCGCAGGTGATTTGCGCAGGCGGCGAGGGCGTTGGATTAGGTCTGTCATGGTATGCCTGATGTTTGTGAAATCGAAGGCCGTAGTATACCCGAACCTGAGGGCGGGTGGTTTACGAAAGTTGGCTTTATATTTGGATTTCCCGTGGCGAAAGGCTGAATCATTAGAGCAATTTATTTATATTCATTATTTTGTTTTTTTTGTTTTTATTATTTTAAATGTTGATGGATTTATTTGTTTATCACGTAACATAACTCTAGCTTATTTATTTTTTATTTGTTTGAGTATTGGGTGGATTATTTGATAATTATATGCGTTAGATGTTGTGTGTTTTATATCTTGTTGAAAATATTTGTATTTTTGTTTTATTGTTAAGACCTGGTTAATTCATGATGTTGTCCGATTTCGGACAGTGAGCAAAGAATAATTGAACCTTTCCGTTGTGAAACAGCATAATCGGCCCTGCGAAACATAAAATGTTTTCTTTGCATTGATAATTGATGGATCAACTATATTACGTCCCTGAGGAGGGATGACAAATGCACATCTGGAAAAAGAAACTTGTAGTCTCACAATTAGCATTAGCCTGCACTTTGGCAATCACTTCTCAGGCGAATGCTTCAACCGATATTTCTGGAACCACGTACACAACGTTCACCCATTATAATGACGCATCTTATGCAGATGGTGTTTACTACGATGGGTATGTCGGTTGGAACAATTACGAAGCTGATAGTATTTATAACGGTGATATTTATCCAGTAATCAATAACGCTACTGTTAACGGCGTTATTTCTACTTATTATCTGGATGATGGACTATCTACTAAGGAAGGTGCGAATAAGCAGGTCATTTCTTCCCAAGCTGACTCGCTGATTAAAATTTCGCGGATCTGGGCCGATTTTTTTCCCGCAAACACATCGAATCAGCCTATTTAGGCTATTTTTTCCACCATTTCTGGCGTTATTTCCGGTTTTTACTGAGATCTCTCCCACTGACGTATCATTTGGTCCACCCGAAACAGGTTGGCCAGGGTGAATAACATCGCCAGTTGGTTATCGTTTTTCAGCAGCCCCTTGTATCTGGCTTTCACGAAGCCGAACTGCCGCTTGATGATGCGAAACGGGTGCTCCACCCTGGCACGGATGCTGGCTTTCATGTATTCGATGTTGATGGCCGTTTTGTTCTTGCGCGGATGCTGCTTCAAGGTTTTTACCCTGCCGGGACGCTCGGCGATCAGCCAGTCCACATCCACCTCGGCCAGCTCCTCGCGCTGTGGCGCTCCTTGGTAGCCGGCATCGGCTGA
>NZ_JAOWIG010000042.1:0-1965 GCF_030332245.1 Citrobacter sp. Cy070 | reverse complement strand
CTTTGCCCGTGGCACATGGATGAAACCTACGTGAAGGTCAATGGCCGCTGGGCGTATCTGTACCGGGCCGTCGACAGCCGGGGCCGCACTGTCGATTTTTATCTCTCCTCCCGTCGTAACAGCAAAGCTGCATACCGGTTTCTGGGTAAAATCCTCAACAACGTGAAGAAGTGGCAGATCCCGCGATTCATCAACACGGATAAAGCGCCCGCCTATGGTCGCGCGCTTGCTCTGCTCAAACGCGAAGGCCGGTGCCCGTCTGACGTTGAACACCGACAGATTAAGTACCGGAACAACGTGATTGAATGCGATCATGGCAAACTGAAACGGATAATCGGCGCCACGCTGGGATTTAAATCCATGAAGACGGCTTACGCCACCATCAAAGGTATTGAGGTGATGCGTGCACTACGCAAAGGCCAGGCCTCAGCATTTTATTATGGTGATCCCCTGGGCGAAATGCGCCTGGTAAGCAGAGTTTTTGAAATGTAAGGCCTTTGAATAAGACAAAACGCTGCCTCATCGCTAACTTTGCAACAGTGCCCCTAATCGTGTTCAGCAGAATAGCCGGAGGAAGTTTCCTACTGTCGATAAGAAAGGATTGGCACAGGGAGTGTGAATATCGAAACACCATCACAGAATAATGCCAGATAGAAATGCGATAGTAGGGGTGGATATTTAAATAAGGAGCATCCCGACTTAAAATGAATATGACTGCGTAACCAGGCGCAATAAAAAAAGCGAAAGAATCGCTTTTATTCTGGTTGTTTTTTCGAAGAGTGACCGTTTTCTGAGATGACAAGAAATAAGGAAGTCCTATGATCGCTAGCGGAATAATTCAAAAACTGAATGCGCAAATGAATCAGGAGTTTTATACCTCAAATTTGTATCTTCAGCTCAGCCAGAGGTGCAGCGAGAATAGCCTTAATGGCACCGCACTATTTTTGCGTCATCAGGCGCAAAATACGGTGACGCAAATGATGCGCATGTACGAATACATCAAACAGAGCGGCGCCACGCCGGTGTTACAGGAGCAACACGCCCGGTGCGGTGAATTTTCCACGCTGGAAGATCTGTTTGAGCAGACGGTAAGCGATTACCAGAAGCGCATTAATGCGCTGACCTCTTTGACGGAAGACGCCCAGGCAGCAAACGATAAGTCAGCGATTAACTTCCTGAAGCGATACAGAAAAGAGGAAATCGTGGACGGGACGCTGTTGCAAATCATTCTGGATGAAGTCCGCAGCGCTAAAAAAGCGGGCATCAACATGCAGCAAACCGACCACTATCTGGTTGGCGTGATCGATCGCTATCACTAAATCAATTTCGCAGTACGAGGAGGTTTTACGCCTCCTCAGAAAATCTGTTTTACATCAGAAACAGAGGTTTATGCCAGTGAACATTTGATACCCAACACGTCATAGTGATTTTTTAACTTAGCGTTTTTATATCGTGCCAAAAATGTCTCTGCTTGTGTCTTTATATTAAGGAAGGTGCGAATAAGCAGGTCATTTCTTCCCAAGCTGACTCGCTGATTAAAATTTCGCGGATCTGGGCCGATTTTTTTCCCGCAAACACATCGAATCAGCCTATTTAGGCTATTTTTTCCACCATTTCTGGCGTTATTTCCGGTTTTTACTGAGATCTCTCCCACTGACGTATCATTTGGTCCACCCGAAACAGGTTGGCCAGGGTGAATAACATCGCCAGTTGGTTATCGTTTTTCAGCAGCCCCTTGTATCTGGCTTTCACGAAGCCGAACTGCCGCTTGATGATGCGAAACGGGTGCTCCACCCTGGCACGGATGCTGGCTTTCATGTATTCGATGTTGATGGCCGTTTTGTTCTTGCGCGGATGCTGCTTCAAGGTTTTTACCCTGCCGGGACGCTCGGCGATCAGCCAGTCCACATCCACCTCGGCCAGCTCCTCGCGCTGTGGCGCTCCTTGGTAGCCGGCATCGGCTGA
>NZ_JAOWIG010000041.1:0-2510 GCF_030332245.1 Citrobacter sp. Cy070 | reverse complement strand
TGCATCTCCGGATCGCGTTGCTGCTCTTTGTTCTTGGTCGAGCTGGGTGCCTCAATGATGGTGGCATCGACCAAGGTGCCTTGAGTCATCATGACGCCTGCTTCGGCCAGCCAGCGATTGATGGTCTTGAACAATTGGCGGGCCAGTTGATGCTGCTCCAGCAGGTGGCGGAAATTCATGATGGTGGTGCGGTCCGGCAAGGCGCTATCCAGGGATAACCGGGCAAACAGACGCATGGAGGCGATTTCGTACAGAGCATCTTCCATCGCGCCATCGCTCAGGTTGTACCAATGCTGCATGCAGTGAATGCGTAGCATGGTTTCCAGCGGATAAGGTCGCCGGCCATTACCAGCCTTGGGGTAAAACGGCTCGATGACTTCCACCATGTTTTGCCATGGCAGAATCTGCTCCATGCGGGACAAGAAAATCTCTTTTCTGGTCTGACGGCGCTTACTGCTGAATTCACTGTCGGCGAAGGTAAGTTGATGACTCATGATGAACCCTGTTCCATGGCTCCAGATGACAAACATGATCTCATATCAGGGACTTGTTCGCACCTTCCCTAGCTGAGTACTAATGCTGGTGGCCTCGCATTGAAAAGCTGTCAACCCGGAGAGGCAGATAGAAATTGCAAGAATGTTTCTACGGAATACATTCTTTATATTATAGTTGCGCGAAATCTTCATTTTTCCCCCGGGTTATTAGCATTTGGGTTAGGTGTCGAACCGTAGCCAGCTTTAGCTTGTATATATTTGATAAACTCATCAGGTTGTTGAGTTAGGTCTTTAGGCATGTCATTCAGAATGTTTGAGTCGATATAGCCGGTATCGTTATATGGCAAGGTGCTCTTATATTGCTGGTCAGAAATGATCCCTGCATCGTGGGCAATAAGGACTGTTCTTGAAATTAACTGGTCTGCACTGATAGGCCCAAATGAGACAATGCGTGTTGTAGATGGCGGGATTGCCAGAGCTATCGCAGGTGCGTTTGATATTTGGAGCTTTGATGCCTGGCCAGAATCAGGCCTCCAGTCCGGGTAAATATTCCCTGGAAGAGGTTTACCATCAAGTGAAATTGGGATGACCTTCATGTCTGTCATGAAACTAAACGTATTCATAACAGAAGCTTGCTTTACGCATATGGAGCAGTTTTCCCCACGGAAGAAGAAAAACAATCCTGCTTTTGTCGCTACGTCTTTTATGACCGTTCTCGAATTGTTTTCAGCTTCATTCGATTGATCCATTGCCCCAAATGTTGAGGTTGAGCGGCGGCTATTCTCATCTATGAGGGGGTCGGTAGAAGTAACCAACCTAGCCATATCAGTAAAGCGGCTGGCTTTATCCAGCATAATGCGTTGGGCCAGAAAATATGCCCTAACGTTTTCTTGGGTAGGATTGTCGATGGCCTGGTTGCGTAGTTTCTGAATGTTTTCATTAAACCAGGCTACGGTGAACGGAGCCGGGCCGGGCTTTTCAGTTGCGGCAGGTTCTGGAGTCGACTCCATAGGTGTTTGAGCAACCTGTTTAGGCGTTTCTTGAGGCGGTAAAGTCGGCGGAGGAGGTAACTTCACTGGCTTTTTCTTCACTGGCTCAGGTGGCGATTTACGCCAGAACCAACCTTCCTCTTTTCCATTCAGAAATGCCTGACCACCAGCGAGGTCGTCACTGGTGGTCTGAGGGGATTGAGACGTTGGGGTGTTACCCTCATCCGCAAGAACTGAGGTAGAAAAAGCAAATCCCACTAGCAGGGGAATAATGATTTTAGTTAAAAATTGATATTTCATCGGAATTACCCTCGGAAATTATTCTTGCGATAGACTCCGTCCAGAAAAAGCTATTTTTTCCACTAAAGACCCTTGCACTTTCAAGTTGGCGAGTTAATGCATAATGCCTATATCTGACCTGTCCTATACGTTTGGCTACACTATCCGACTTAACACCAATTTCGGAGCAAGCCTCATCGAGAGTCATGCGTGTTCCATATTTACGCAACAGCTCATCAGTAACTATGTTCTTAGGGTCGTCGTTAACTAAGGAAGGTGCGAATAAGCAGGTCATTTCTTCCCAAGCTGACTCGCTGATTAAAATTTCGCGGATCTGGGCCGATTTTTTTCCCGCAAACACATCGAATCAGCCTATTTAGGCTATTTTTTCCACCATTTCTGGCGTTATTTCCGGTTTTTACTGAGATCTCTCCCACTGACGTATCATTTGGTCCACCCGAAACAGGTTGGCCAGGGTGAATAACATCGCCAGTTGGTTATCGTTTTTCAGCAGCCCCTTGTATCTGGCTTTCACGAAGCCGAACTGCCGCTTGATGATGCGAAACGGGTGCTCCACCCTGGCACGGATGCTGGCTTTCATGTATTCGATGTTGATGGCCGTTTTGTTCTTGCGCGGATGCTGCTTCAAGGTTTTTACCCTGCCGGGACGCTCGGCGATCAGCCAGTCCACATCCACCTCGGCCAGCTCCTCGCGCTGTGGCGCTCCTTGGTAGCCGGCATCGGCTGA
>NZ_JAOWIG010000040.1:0-4398 GCF_030332245.1 Citrobacter sp. Cy070 | reverse complement strand
CCCTTCCGATCTTTGCCCGTGGCACATGGATGAAACCTACGTGAAGGTCAATGGCCGCTGGGCGTATCTGTACCGGGCCGAGGTGGTAGATGCATAGATTGCAGCGCGTAAATGACGCTCCACCATGACCATCATCCGGTGAATGGTGACATCCCGTGAACTCTGTGCCATTCGTTCGGCTCCGGCATTCATTGCATCTGCAAGGATCGCTGCCATAAGCGCTGCTTCGTCTTCTGCCTGTTCTCCGGTGCGATAATGGGTGAAACAAATTCCCGGCAGCGACAATGTGGCTTCATATGCCACTGGACTGGGGTATTGCCTGTCGCCATGACACCATTGAAGGCTGGATTCTTAAATTTTCTAATCGAGGGCTGTGCAAAATTAGCTACGTCCGCTTCACGCTGTGAGTTCAATAATTGTGTTGCGTCCATCAGTTGAAATCACAGCTCAAAGTAGACGCTCATTCTCACTGGAATGCTTTGCTTTCACCTTGCCAGAGGACAAATCCTTTGTCCCGCAACTATGGTTTTTTATTAGGATTTTCGCCACTGAATAAATTATAATAAATTGATTTTATAAGATATTCGTCATGGGCTATATGACCAGTACGAGTTGCATGCTCTAATGTTTCAGATGCCAGTATATGTGCGGCTTCAGCAAACATCCCAGGCCAACCCTTACTCAGCATAGACAGTCCTTTAAGGACTCTTATCTGAATCTCCCTCATACTCGCACCATCACGTGCAACAGGTAAGAAAAAGTCTTCCAGTAGGTCTTTGATCTGAAGTGGCGCAACATGTACTGAAGGATATATCACTTCAGTTTCATCTATTTTATTCTGCGCGTAAGCGGAGAGTATTCGAACACCTCTGCCAATGACATCAATCGCAGTACCGGGATCGTTTACTGCGGGCGAAAGGGCCCTGCAGGCTATTTCGGCCATGACGCTGAGACAGAATCGGGGATCCTGAGCAAATGAACGCACATCCGA
This sequence comes from Citrobacter sp. Cy070, assembly GCF_030332245.1. Taxonomy (NCBI): domain Bacteria; kingdom Pseudomonadati; phylum Pseudomonadota; class Gammaproteobacteria; order Enterobacterales; family Enterobacteriaceae; genus Citrobacter; species Citrobacter sp. Cy070. The sequence continues at coordinate 3,407 of NZ_JAOWIG010000040.1, read as the reverse complement.
GACAATGATCGTTTCAAGTAAATCGGTACAGATTGATGACTCCTGACCAGAACTCAGGTACAAAACTGGCATCGATGGATGTATGAAACTGCCTGGCTGCGCCACAAGATATACATGACGAGGATCATTGCTCAGCAGACTGCCGAGCTTGACCATGTCAATATATTCAACATAGCCAATTTTCTCCGGATATACGGCAACAGTTCCTTTTGGTTGTTCATTGTTCTCAAGCCATGGATATCCGCCAAGACATGGACTTTTTGCTCTCGCAATAAATGTCTCGATCGCCGCCTGTTCTACTTTTGCTGTTGTCTCACCTACCCTGCCCAGAGAGGTCAAATGCTGTATCCAGCGAAGCAATGTGCTGATTATTAAGGCAATGACAACCAGTGTTACAATGAATAAAATGACTCTACCCCTTTCTCCGTAGGCTCCCATATTGAGGGCAATAATCCCTACCAGGCTGAAGAGAAAAGAACCGATAAAAGTGGCCAGTACATTTTGTGTGGTTACGTCTTCTACAACTAAACGCGTGGCTCTGGGCGTCACATTAGTAGTGGCTGAACCGTAAGCGGTGACCATGATACTCAGTGAAAATGTGGTCACCGCCAGCATACTCGATGCCAGTATGTTCAGAATATTATCAACTGCTTCCGCACCAACCTTCACTGATACTGACTCTGGGATCATTGATCTAAAAAGAATAGATAAAAGGGCCGTTATTATTGCTACCATTGCAAATAACGTTGCCCTGAACCATAGCTTTTTAAGTGTCTGCCTGAGAATCCATTGCCAGCGTGAAATCATTCAGCATATCCTTGTATTAAGTTCGGGAAAATAAATGCCGCCCGGCAGGACGGCATTTTTGTATTAACGAACGAGGTGCAGGAAGTGCAGGTGTTTTTCGTACTGGTCCAGTATGTCATTAATCAGCTGTTCCTGATTCCAGCCCATCACATCATAGTTTTGACCGCCTTCTTTCAGATAGACCTCAGCGCGATAATATCGATGTTGCTCAGCCTGCTGCTCGTCATTGTCCATTGCAGCCATGGCGAAAGCCGGTGAGTTATAGCCACGAAGTCTCACTTCATAAATAAAGTTCAGCTCATTGCCCAAATCGACTTCAAGCCGAATTCGTTCGTCATCAGTATCACTTATATGGCTTATCGTTCCCTGTTTATTCAGTTCTTCCTGAACCAGCGTCATGGCGGGCTGGATAACGTCGCCCATAAAGCGTTTCACAAGAGAGCGCTTTGGCAGATAAGCGATATTGCGCAAGCGTCTCTGCCATGGAATCGGGTTACGCGCTGCAGTCGGAGCAATAGTCGCCATGCTCAGGCTTTCACGCTTGGTCAAATCCCGACGCAGGGCTTTTAATAATCCGTATATGGATATCAGTAAAATCACTGAGAAAGGTAATGCGCTCGCTATTGTCACGGTTTGCAGCGCGCTCAGTCCCCCCGCAATCAGCAGTGCGATTGCCACAATCCCTATGAGCGAGGCCCAGAAAATTCGCTGCCATACAGGCGTGTTAGCGACGCCACCCGATGCCAGCGTATCAACAACCATTGCCCCGGAGTCAGCCGAGGTGACAAAGAAGACAATGACCATCGCCATTGCAATAAATGACAGCACGGAAGAAAACGGGAAATGCTCCAGGAAATTAAACAGGGCCAGCGCGACATCCTGCTGAACGGTATTGGCGAGATCAGCCGCCCCCTGGTGCATAATGAGATAGATTGCGCTGTTACCAAACACCGTCATCCACATGAGCGTGAAGCCGGCGGGAACAAACAGCACGCCGGTGACAAACTCGCGAATGGTTCGACCGCGCGAGACTCTTGCGATGAACATCCCCACAAACGGCGACCATGAAAGCCACCATCCCCAGTACAGTAATGTCCAGCCCCCCAGCCAGTTGCTCGACTTAGGTTCATACGCATAAAGGTTAAAAGTTTTACTCACCAGTTCAGAAAGATAACCGCCCGTATTTTCCACAAATGACTTCAGCAGAAGCACGGTTGGTCCCAGACACAGGACCAGCGCCAGCAGCAGCACTGCCAGGCCCAGGTTGAGCTCAGACAGTATACGTATTCCCTTGTCCAGGCCGGACACCACCGAAATCGTCGCTAAACCAGTGATGACAACGATTAGAATCACCTGCACCGTTTCATTAATAGGCACCCCGAAAAGATGATTCAAACCAGCATTCACCTGCAAAACACCGTACCCCAGCGATGTCGCAACGCCAAAGACGGTGCCAATAACGGCGAAAATATCAACCGCATGGCCTACAGGTCCGTATATGCGCTCGCCAATAATGGGATAAAGTGCGGAACGCAGCGTTAAAGGCAGACCGTGACGGTAACTGAAAAAGGCCAGGATCAGTGCCACAATGGCATAGATTGCCCATGCGTGCAGGCCCCAGTGGAAGAACGTCAGGCGCATTGCTTCCTTCGCTGCCGCAACGGTCTCTGGAGTGCCGACAGGAGGTGAAAGATAATGCATCACAGGTTCAGCAACGCCAAAGAACATCAGGCCGATCCCCATCCCTGCCGAGAAAAGCATCGCAAACCAGGAGTGATAGCTAAAATCAGGCTGCGCATGGTCCGGACCCAGTTTGATATCACCGTAGCGTGAGAGTCCCAGGAACGAGACACTCAGTAGAATCAGGGCCACTGCAAGGATGTAGAACCAGCTGGCATTCGTGAAGATTTGTTGCTGAAGTAGTTTAAAATTTTTGTCGGCGACATCCGGGAATACAGCGGCAAAGGCGACAAGAAGGAAAATTAACAAAGCAGATGTAAAGAATACCGCTTTGTTAATCTGGCTTTTAGACTTCTTTTGGATTGTATCATTTTCACTCATAATCATTTATTCCATTAATTAAAATCCGCACTGTATAGAGGGTACTACATCTCAAAGATTAGGGAAGGTGCGAATAAGCAGGTCATTTCTTCCCAAGCTGACTCGCTGATTAAAATTTCGCGGATCTGGGCCGATTTTTTTCCCGCAAACACATCGAATCAGCCTATTTAGGCTATTTTTTCCACCATTTCTGGCGTTATTTCCGGTTTTTACTGAGATCTCTCCCACTGACGTATCATTTGGTCCACCCGAAACAGGTTGGCCAGGGTGAATAACATCGCCAGTTGGTTATCGTTTTTCAGCAGCCCCTTGTATCTGGCTTTCACGAAGCCGAACTGCCGCTTGATGATGCGAAACGGGTGCTCCACCCTGGCACGGATGCTGGCTTTCATGTATTCGATGTTGATGGCCGTTTTGTTCTTGCGCGGATGCTGCTTCAAGGTTTTTACCCTGCCGGGACGCTCGGCGATCAGCCAGTCCACATCCACCTCGGCCAGCTCCTCGCGCTGTGGCGCTCCTTGGTAGCCGGCATCGGCTGA
>NZ_JAOWIG010000039.1:0-19970 GCF_030332245.1 Citrobacter sp. Cy070 | reverse complement strand
CTTTGCCCGTGGCACATGGATGAAACCTACGTGAAGGTCAATGGCCGCTGGGCGTATCTGTACCGGGCCGTCGACAGCCGGGGCCGCACTGTCGATTTTTATCTCTCCTCCCGTCGTAACAGCAAAGCTGCATACCGGTTTCTGGGTAAAATCCTCAACAACGTGAAGAAGTGGCAGATCCCGCGATTCATCAACACGGATAAAGCGCCCGCCTATGGTCGCGCGCTTGCTCTGCTCAAACGCGAAGGCCGGTGCCCGTCTGACGTTGAACACCGACAGATTAAGTACCGGAACAACGTGATTGAATGCGATCATGGCAAACTGAAACGGATAATCGGCGCCACGCTGGGATTTAAATCCATGAAGACGGCTTACGCCACCATCAAAGGTATTGAGGTGATGCGTGCACTACGCAAAGGCCAGGCCTCAGCATTTTATTATGGTGATCCCCTGGGCGAAATGCGCCTGGTAAGCAGAGTTTTTGAAATGTAAGGCCTTTGAATAAGACAAAAGGCTGCCTCATCGCTAACTTTGCAACAGTGCCCTCTCAACCACTGGATACAGTATAATCAGGAAGTGGCTACATTCTTCCAATTCAAATGAAGAGAGCAGACTTACATGCAATTCATCCATAATGATCTTGGTCAAAGAAAAAGAGGGGAGATTGTTGAAATCACCCTTACCAGTGGTGCAAATGTTAGACTAATGGATAGTTCTAACTTCAGTAGTTATAAGAATGGCCGACGACATTCCTACATTGGTGGGTTAGCAAAGCGCTCCCCCATAAGGTTACAGATCCCTTCATCAGGCCATTGGCATATTGCTGTAGATATGCAGGGATTAAGGGGGAGTACCAGGGCTTCTGTTCGCGTTCTTCCAGGGGTTCTTCCTGAAATTCAGGATAGGCCGTTAAGCGAAGTTCCTAGTCTGGTAAGAGATAACAGACCACCGTCAACAGCACAGAGCAACGAGATACATGACGTATTTATTTCGCATGCCTCAGAGGATAAAGATGATTTTGTTCGCTCTCTGGCAAACTCATTAATCAGTCACGGCCTTAATGTATGGTATGACGAAATGACGTTAAGAATTGGTGACAGCCTGAGACAAAAAATAGACAAAGGTTTAGCAAACAGTCGTGTTGGGTTAGTAGTTTTGTCTCCGGCGTTTATAAGCAAAGGTTGGACAAATTATGAACTTGATGGAATCGTCACTCGTGCTATTTCTGGTGAGCAAATATTGCTTCCCATATGGCATAATATTACAAAACAAGAAGTTGTCGATTTTAGTCCATCATTAGCAGACAAAGTTGCTCGTAGTACTGCAACTCATACAATCGATGAAATTGCTCATGAGATAGCCGAGCTACTGCATTCTCGTGGTTAATGTTTATCGAAATTCAAATAGCAAAACAAAAGGATCAATCAGCGATCCTTTTTTTATTTTTATGAATATCAATAAATTACATTCTTAACGTACGTTTTCGTTCCATTGGCCTTCAAACCCCATATAGTAATAATTGCCTACGGCGATCCACTCGGTAGAATTATGCGCTTTGTAAACGAAAGTGGAAGAAAAGCTCAAATATCTTTATTACTTGGTGACCACTTTGGAGATATCAAGAATTTAGTGGATTTTTATCTTCCTAAAGCAGCGATAGACAGATCATCAATTCGTATGGCAGAACTATTGAAATCAAGGGGTTTATATCGTACAACAATTTCAAATAATAGCGAGGATGCTGAATGAACTCATTTCCGATTGAACAAGGTGAGCAACTCAGGGTCGGCACTGTAGATTTTGTTTCACCTAATGAAATTAGAGCAATATTAGAGATTGACTCACCTGATACTGTTGCTTTGAATGCAGGAACGCCTAGAAACTTTCCAAGAGTAAACAGTTATGTATTAATATCATGTGATAATGGTTACTTAGTTGGGCAAATAGAGTGGCTTGCTGTAGAACATTCGCCTTATCCAAAACAAAGAGATGTTAAGAATTTGGTTTAGTAAATCTACCATTCCCCCGAAAAAAAATAAGTTTGAATCCGGTGGGAATGCTTAAACGTTTGTCCAAAGATGGTACTGATTATTTCAGATTTCAACGAGGTTCTGAATCGTTTCCTTCTATTGGGGCTGCTATTTTACTACCGACAGATTTACAACTTAGATCAATAGTCGAATCTGGAAATAATAGGCGAGTGATCATTGGACAAAGTCCACTTGCGAACAATGCAAATGTAGCTGTAGATCCTGATAGATTATTTGGTCGTCATATAGCAGTGCTCGGAAATACTGGTAGCGGTAAGTCTTGCTCTGTATCTGGATTAATCCAGTGGTCACTCGAATCTGCATTGGAATCACAAATAAAACCAAATGCCAGATTTATCATCCTAGACCCCAACGGCGAGTATGCACGTGCTTTGGGGCCAACGACGAAATTTAAAGGTAGAGTATTTAAGGTTGAGGCTGAAGGCAGTGAAAACCAATTACAAGTACCCTCATGGTTTTGGAATAGTTCGGAGTGGGCATCATTCACGCAAGCAAGTCCTAAAGCACAACTTCCATTACTAAAACGCTCCTTGAGAGCAATGAGAAATGAAGAATTTGATTTACAAAAGAATATAGATATAGAAGTTAAAAAATACCTAGGTACAATTTTGGTTTCTTTAAAAGCGGATAAATCTAAAGGAGCAGCGGCACTTAATGATTTCCCTGGAGCCAAAAATCTTTTGGCTAAAATTAATATTTGGCGTCAGAGTCTGGAAGAATACAAAGCGAGATTAACTACACCATGCCCTGAGTTAGATAAATTAATCATCTCTATTCAAGATTTTTGTGGGCAAAGAGAAGGCAGATATCCAGATTACAATGCTAAAGTTAGCGCAGTTGATAACATCATAAATGGAGTGTTATCTTCATTTCAGAGCCTTGGAGGCGATGAGTGTGAACTCCTTCCTAAAAACGAGGATATCCCCGTCCCTTTTGACGGAAATAATTTAGTCTCCTATTTAGAGGCGTTAGCACAAGAAAATGGTAGCGAGCAATATGTTGAATATCTAGTAGCTAGAATACGCACAATGCTTGCGGATACAAGAATGAAACCCATAACCAATGACTCAGAGCATAGAGTTGACTTGGCTAATTGGTTAGAAACATATATTGGGAAAGATGGTGATGGTGATAGCTGCGTTTCAATTATTGATCTTTCTTTAGTACCAACTGAAATTACTCATCTTGTGACAGCTGTCATTTCAAGAATTATTTTTGAATCATTGCAACGTTATAGACGACTATATAACAAATCTTTACCTACGGTACTTGTTGCTGAAGAAGCACATACATTTATTAAACGGTATCGTGAGGACAGTGAAAATCAGGATGTCGCAGCTGTTTGCTGTCAAGTATTTGAGAAAATTGCACGAGAAGGCAGGAAATTTGGTCTCGGTATGGTTATTTCTTCGCAACGACCATCAGAATTATCACCTACAGTTTTATCTCAATGTAATACTTTTCTTCTGCATCGAATTAGCAATGACAAAGATCAGGAGCAAGTTCATAAAATGGTACCCGACAATTTGCGAGGATTACTCCGTGAATTGCCTTCATTGCCATCTCAACATGCAATACTGATGGGCTGGGCATCTGAACTTCCTGTCTTAGTTAAAATGAAAAATTTGACGAAAGAGCAGCAACCCCATTCTGATGACCCTGATTTCTGGGATGTTTGGACAAGAAAGGATGCTGATGGGAAATTGGTCGAGAGAACGGCCAATTGGGAAGCTGTTGTAAAGGAATGGCAACAAAATTGAACTGAAGTAGGATGTGAAAACGGGAGGGCAGATCGGAATTGAAGGAACTTTATGCAATCAATCTACTTGGTATTGCGTTCCATCGACCATCAGCCCCATGATCATTGGAGTAGCTGTAAATGCAGCACCTAATAATTAAAATAAAACAATAGGTTAACCTATTAACGTGGTTTTTTACATCGTTGGCCCTCAAACCCCTAAAATCAGAAAAGTATCTTTCCAGACCTGTCAAATGGAAGCATTAACAAATCAGTTAACAAAACGGACAATATAGTAAAAAGTGGCTGGTAAGCATACTAACCACCTGATAGGCAGGTAGCAGCATAAAAGGGGAACCGAGTAATGAAAGGCTGTATCACCCGAAAAAGGTGTTTTCAGAGATGCACTATATGATGGAATAACAAGTTTTTGCAGATACTACCGGCGTAGAGGATGTCCCGAACACCTATAGCTGGAGTATCGATATTCACGGCATAATACGAATAAACCGAATGGGATATAAATATGGCAATTATTTTGGGTGTTTTATTTGTGATAACATTAACACTTAGCATCTATCAGTTGCGGAAGATAAGAAGACTATCATCCCGAATTAACACATTGGAATCCGTTATCCTGGGTGAACGGACGGGAAAGACAATTCCTTATGAATCGTTGCACCTTCTCAATATTTTGAGATTACAGGCACGACAATGGACTAGTTCGGAGGAAAATCCCGCTTTATTAACTATCCGGCCAGTTTGTATTGAACTGCTGGATGATTATATGTCTAAACTTTTAGCTTCTATTCCAGAATTGAATTTGATGATAGAACCTCGTCCTTCATATGCATCGCTATACAGTATCAATTCTGTAATGTTCTACATCGATAGTGAGAAACATGAAAAGTTGCCTATTCGCTTTCATTGCGCCAATCAAGACCTCGCAGAGCGCATTGCAAACTTGTTGCTATCGAAGGGCATTGAAGCTCGCGCAGCGATTGAAATGTCACACGTAGATTAGCCTGATATAAATAGATGGGCATTCTGTCCGGGTTGTTTATGCAGCCCTGTTTACAATGCACTGAATAAAACGGACAGCAATAACATAAGCCGTTAGCAAAAATCCCTCAATCAGAACCGTGGAAACAGCGACAGTCGTAAAATCCGTTGTTAGCTTGATCGCTGCTACTATCACCAGTCCGCCAAAAAGAATGCAGCGGGTAGCGATAGTTTCACGTTGAAACCAGCTAAAGAAAGCGCCCGCGATAATGACCAGGGAACAGTAAATCGAAAAAAGAAGTGTCATCATATTCTGTTATCCTATCTAACACAGAAAAAACTGGCCCGAAGCTTTTGAAACATATATGGAAATCAATCAGAGCACGTCTAACGAGCACGGTCTTATATATTCAATAACTATACATGTTGCTTATCATCATAAATGGATTTGGTATAGAGTGGCCAAAGAAAAAGGTAACAACAGTGGCAAGGACAACACAGGCTAACAATATCCACTCAAACTTTTCTGGAATGAATAATACCCGGATGGAACCTGCTGCGATAGTGCCACCAACTAAACCACCAATCAACGCTTCAGAAATTGTTGATAGTTCCATAAATTAAGTCTCCTGGTGTTTGGAGGGCTTCGGGAAGTTGCACCAGCTTATTCGCCAGACGCGTCCACTCACGTTAATAATAAAATCTGTCAGAAAACAACTCTACCAGAACCGTTGAAACTTCGATAAAAAAAGGACGCTGTTTTGAGGGCGTTTTCTATGCAAGTTATTTACAATGTTTCAGGCAATTACTTCACTACCGTAAGTTTTCGTTCGACAAACATTCAGATCCCATAGTTTGCGCTGGAACTGACCTATGTGGACGAGATCTGCTGTAGGTCTGTAGGGATTGGGGGCCATAGAGTAAATCTGGCATTTTTAGCTATAAAGTAATGATTGGGCTACACGTATGTAGGTTTTAAGGTTATGTTATCTCTGCCTCGTAATTCTGCGAGCACCTCATTAGGGAATAATATGAGTAACTTAAACCACATGGATAGAACCGTAACACAATACGTAAACACTAAAGTATTAGTGGCGCGTTTAGTACATCTTAGCGCCACTATCAGAAAGCTTGAATCCTACCAATCGTCATCTTGGGCAGATAGAGCTCTCCATGATTTATATGCAGAACTTCAGCGAATTTGGCCACAGGTGGAAGAGTATTATACTCAGATGCCAACATACCAAATGGAACGTGAGTTTTACGCTGAACTCGTGCAAATAAAGATAAAGGCTGAAGAGTACCTACGTAGAACTAAGCAGGAACAATAAAACAATTCGTTTTTGGGGAGCCCGGTGGGCTCCTTTTTTGTGATGGTTCAATCCGGTGACGTGGGGTTACCGAGCTGGCGCATTCCCACGATTCGCACCTGATGGATTACCGGTTTTACTTGGTCAGTTCTAACCGGCGCTGATAACGCTCCCAGCGCATGACGAGATTCGCCGGGTCTATCGGACGGCAAAGCCCGGTAATCACATGGCCATCGTATTGCTGCAAATCGGGATCTTCGGCCTGCGCGACAGGGTCAACGTGGACGGTCAACGTCTCCGGGCAAATGGCAAGGACGTTGTCGTCAAACAGCCGGTGCAGATCGATACGAAGCAGCAAGCCATTACTCCAGTGATCCAGACCACCAGCACTATGCTCTACCAGGTGTGCGGCCTCTGTCCTGCGGCGTAAGCTTGCTCCTGTAATCACGCAGCGGTCGTTACAGTTTCGACGGACGGTAGCAGCGAAATCAGCCTGATCCGGCCTGGTCACCACGCAGGTTGTAGAGCCTTCACGTTTAGGGTGCGCCAGGGGCGCAACAGACGGTTCCTGCATGGAGACGCGGGATTGTTCAACTTCGACGGAGATCAGGGCTGGCTGGGGTGCTGGCTGCGATTCTCGCACTACATCGTGCGTAATGCCGTTGGTTTCCGCTTCTTTAAGCTTTCCGACCTGGCTTGCTGCGGCCAGCGCACGGTCACGCGCTTCCTGCTTTTCTTCCTTCGTCCATTTACGTTTGGCAGGTTCGTGTGTGGGAGCCGGGAGATTATCTGGTTCATTGACCGGCACAGGGTCAACCATCTTTTTGCCTTGCATTGACTCAGCCATAAACCGGCGAGCCAGCACATCAGCGCGTAGTCCCGTATCGCGATGCTCATAAAGATAGGTGCGAAATTCCGTCACACGTCCGCCCACCAGCTTAATGGCCTCACTCATTCCGGCCTTGTTGATGGAAGCGCTACTGGTTTTCAGGTTGGGCAAACCGTACTGACGTGGGTTTTCTTTCTGGGTGCTTTCAGCGCCGGTCAGACGGCTCTCTCTGATTTTTCCATTATGCCGGGTCGGTGAATCGCCATTCGGATGTTCAGGAGATCGCCAGGTGTCTGCGGGAGGCGTATACGTTGTACCGTTCTTCTGGGCCATGTAGGCGAGCACTTCCCGCATATCAACACGGGTCTTTTTGCGCTCGGCAATACCTTCATCAATCTGACGTTCAAGATCCGCTCGCTTCTCTTTGTGCAGGCGGCGCGATTCCAGTACGGTTTCGTTATCATTCAGGCGTTCTACTATCTCACCGGTATTTAAATTCTGGTTTGCCAGTTCGCGCACCATGCTCAGCACTAAATCGCCCATTGGATGCCGGGTTGTGATACCCAGGCGCTCAAACGCCCGGTTGGTGATCTCGTTTCTGCGGGTTTGATTGGCCAGTTCCGTGATCTTCTTCAGGCGCTCGATTTCGGCAAGCTGTGCCCGCTTCATCAATTCGCTGCCGGTTAGCATGGCAACAATCTGAACCTGACTCTCACCCTTCAGTAAGTGCTCGGTGATGAATGTAGAAAGAGCTGCCCGCCCACCGTGATTTTTAGGGATACCCAGCGTGGCCAGAATGTCTCTCTTTAGAATATTACGCAGGTTAGCGGCCTTTTTTTCCGCTTCATGTTTGGCCTGCATGTCCCGGCTATGCTGCTTACGTTCGGCCCGGGTTTTCTTCACCTTCACTTTCGTCGTCACTACTCTTTACCTGGCAGGGCATCATCATCATTGATACCGGTCGCGGAGGCCTGCGGTCGTTACCTATCCCCCGCCGCTGGCCGCACATTTGATGGCGAGAGTATACCTGCTCTGTCGGCAGCGCGTCTTTTCTTGTCTTCATATATGCAAAATTAGTCCAACATACAAATGCGATCAGGGTCAACACCCCCGCGTCCACCCTGCAAAGCGCCCTTGACCTTTATACCCACTGAAACCCTCGCGCCCCCGGCCCCTCTTTTTTTTCTCTTTTTTTCTCTTTTTTTCTCATATTTTCTCGCATGGCTCATCCAGCGACCGGAGTCCCTATGTGGGGTTTGCAGGAACCGGACGGAAAGACCGGCACGGCCCGGTTGCCGCAGGCGGGGGAAATGGCCAGACCGGGCACGGCGGTTTCTTTTTAAAATGGTGGGCCCGGGCAGAATGGTTACCCCGGGCACGGGCCCGATCCTGAAAACGACACGGAGGTTTCAGGTACGGCTCCCCTTTCTGCCCCAAGCGAAGCGCAGGGGCAGAAAGGGGAAGTTTATTTGTATGTTGGACTAATAGAGGGTGATTTACGTGAATTCTGCCCGGGTTTTCCCGGCGATTATCCCGGAATCCATCACCGATATTCTTCCCTTTATCCTAATACCGGTGATGGCCACCGGCACAAAATGCAGGGTGTTCCGGCCCGGCGAAGATGCGGCCGCAAACCAGCACGAAAGTGTCGGTCGGAAAAAGGTGAAGCCAATGCTGGTGGCCGCACGGAATTCAGGCGGGCACTCGACGTTACTCACCCACGACTCCGGGTTAACGGTTCGACTCCGGGTAGCCTGGCCCGGGTGAAGCCCGGGGCAGGCTACCCTGTTTTTGTATGTTGGACTATTTTGACGGGTACTGGAGCAAACCACTCTGCCACACGATATGGCATTTAGTTACCGCTCTTGCGGTTCATGGATGAAATAGTCGGTTCTGTCAGGAGGGAGTCAGGGAAATGTGAAGAACCGAAATGGCCACGCTGAAAGATCATGTAGCCAGTTCAGATAAGCAAATTGAGTTAACGCCCTCGCTCATACCGCACCAGCTCTTCAGGTTTAGACAACCACTCTGTAATCTGGTGATCATGCATTGACGTATCGTATTCAAAGTCTGGCGGATAATACATATCGCCAACAAACCACTCTTCCTGCTTTAATTCATCCTCATCTATATCACAACCGCTATCAAGCCAGTCCCATCGGCCTCTTTTGTTAAAAATCACTCTCCCATTCGGCATAAAAGCTCCTTATTCAGTCAGATGGTTACGGTCTCGATATCTCGATGCCAGGTTAACATCGTTCACCAGTTTTACCACGGCTGGACGTTCGGCTTCAGTCCAGGAATCAGGCTGATAGTACACCCGCAGCGATTATCATCAAACTACTTCGCCTCTCAATCCCGCGCTCTCAAATTTCTGTTATGCATCATGCCAGAGTACAATATGAGGACACTATCGCCGGAATATTACCGACCGCCCCGACGATTAACGTTACCGGCCTAAGCTGAGGAAAATGGTTCTATGAAGTCATTTCTGATCAAAATGTCAAACGCGCATAACGAACACATCCGGGAAGTCGCTTCCGTGGATGAAGCTATTCGTATCGCATCCGAAAGAGCAAATGAAGGTTTCTGGCTTCCACCCAGCCGGGTCTGCGAAATGAGCAAGGAACATGAAGGCCGGTATACAGTCGGTGATGATGGCTGGTTCCGCCCCATCGAGCTGGCGGTTCCAGTCGAAATAGAAGAAGTGAAGTCGTCCTACGGGAACGGTGGTTACGACATGATTTCCGTAGGCAAATGGATCCAGACTCAATCAGGCTGGCAACCGTCACCGGCTGTCTGACTCTCCTTTTGTTTCGGTGGGGCTAGAGTGCCCCACTATTCTTCCGCTTTACGCTCGCGTTTTTCTTTGTCGCACTTCACTTTTTCATAAGCCTTGCCAAACCACTTAGGCTCTTTTCCCATCCCCGAATAAGATAGTCCTTCCGGCAGACTCTTCCAGAACACCGTTATCGCCTCGGCAAATTCTCTAAACTGTTCCTCGGAAACTTCAAGTTCTTCGTGGCGAGCTGGTCTCTCTTGCGGATAACCTTCGCATTGCCATACTGAGTAGTACTCCGGGTGAGCATTAACCAGTTTCTGGTGGGCATCACCATCTCCATGTTTATAAACGTTGACAACCTGATGACATGCACTGATTAACGGGAAACATGGCATGTTTCGTACTTCAATACCCAGCCATTCCATCAAATCCATAAGCCTCGGAAAACTGAGGTTCCAGATCAAATCTGATATCACAACCATGTCGAGCCACCGCCAGCTTCTGGCCTCCCGGATAAGCAGATCTCGTAATGCCTTGTCAAACTGGTGGTACATCCCAGCGGTCAGGGAAAGCGTGACCGTGACCTTCATTTCCCGCAACGCAACCCAGTGGCAAGCTTCAATCTGTTCAATATTCTCGTATACGTCACTTTCGTCGTGGTAATCAGGATTGAACCAGTCTCCAGCTGACTCTATAAATGACTCGCCTTTCTTTGTCGCTTCACTCCTGATCTCCACATCACTGAACTGCGACAGCAAACGTTCCTGCGCTTGTTCAGCGTAAAAAAGATGCGGGTTAAGCACCCACGGTCGGTCAATTGCCGCAAAGAAAAAGATGTTCCATCTCGGGTCGATAATTTCTTTTTCAGCATCAACAGCTGGCGCTGATACACTGCGGTTTGATTGTTTTTTTCTACCCATACCACTATCCAAATTAAAAACAGACGAAAAAAAACCGTCCAGCTGGACGGTTAATATCAAAATATCCTTCAGAAGTCTGACACGGGTCAGGCGCTAACCCGGGCAGTCGCTACTCACTAATTAAACCCCGCATAGGGGAAAACAATATTTTGATACTCCGACAACGCACCCCGCGATGGGGGAAGGTATGTCAGGCCAGTCTAACAAACCCAAAGCTCGTTGCAACCGCCAATCAGTGACTTAATCCTGGCAATCCTGATCATCAGTTTCAGTTCCGCAACTTAAGTAATCCATATTTAAAAACATTTTGTTCCCCGAGCCTGCCAATGCAGACAGACCTGAGATTTTACAGATCACGACAATCGACGGTACGCGTTTATAAATCTCGATTTCGCTTTCCCAACTTGACGCAAGATACCTTTCAAGCTGAAGTTCAGGGGTTACATCAACAGGTTGAATTCTGACCACAAAACCGTCTTTTCGCCCCTCATTGCGAAGAGATGTTAGCTGTTTTATCTCTGCATCGTTGAGTGTGGAAAATTTACGGCCATTAAGAATATGAGAGCAAAAATTGAAGCCAGTGATATGAGATGAGCCACCAGTTATCGATTCCAAAATGCTTGCATATTAGCTATCTGGGGGTTAGGCTCGCCTGTTTGCGGAGTGGATTCACATAATTCAAGGAGTCTTTCCAATTCCGATTTGGAATCACCCATACCCAATTCATTGCAAGGAAAAACATTGTGATTATTATTCATGAAAACTCCGTAGCATTAGATTTGAAGGCTAGTTTTCAACACTATGGGATCCCGAAATAAGTTCTCCCCCCCGCTCCCGGTAAGCTTTCGTTAATACCGCATAACTTTCTGAATTAACATGCTCATCAACCCCCGAACAAATCAGCCGGTTCGTCGGTGCTTCAAAAGCGTGGCGTTCGTATTTTTCGACCACGCGACAATCTTCCGACCATCTCTTGCCGAGCAACAAATCATTTGTGGTAATTGATGGAAACATCATCAATGCAAAAATTCCCCCAAGACAGCCTATTGGCACGAGCCACATGCAAACGATCTTGTTTTCGGAGCGTACAAATTTCAACCCGATGGTAGCGCCTATGATAGTCACGACAAATACCACCAGCAGAATTTTTAAGGGTAAAATCAGATCTGCGGCATAAATTAGCATTAATCATATCTCCTTAACTTTTCAATATTTGGTTCCTTCAAAAAGCCATCCATACTTTCCTTCATCTGGATGATCTGTCTTGTAGTTTATCTGGCAAGTGGTGAACTGACGCATCCATTCTCGTGACCTAAAAAATTTCCCACGAGGAAGTTTATCGCCAGGTAAGCATTGTTCAGCCCATTCGACAAAAGCAGGACAAACCCCCTTAAAGTGAGGAATAACAACTTGCGTGGCTTCTTTACGCATTACTGCTGACTGAATGGTTTTGGGATCAATCGTCATGGCTTCACAGGCTAACCCGACTTCACAAACATTTCTATTCTGCTGATGTTCTGTCATAGCGCCTTCCAGTTGAAGTTAAGTAGGGTCAGTTTGGATTTGAAAATTGTTGTACGGTAAGCCTGTTCTTGAACCTGCTTCGTGATCTTATGCCCGTTTGATGGCCACGGACTGACGCAAAAGTGCAAGAACGTCACTGACACTCATATCCCACGCATCCGCCTGCCGTTTCAGAATAAATGCCCCTACTTCCATTCTTTGGGCATGGTTCAACATATGCGTCAGCATATCCCCACCATGAGAAAAGTTTATCCCGCAGCCGGATGCACCATTGTTGATGAGCGTAAAACCTTTGTTTTTATCGGTTCCGTGAAAGTTTGCCCTCATCTCCTTTTCCAGCCCGAACAATACCGCGCAACATTGAGTTAATTCATAGCGATTCAGCTGGATGACGCGCTTAAGCTCCCATTGGGCTTCTTTTGCGCCATCAGCAATCGGAGCCATAGTGATGTTCACCGTGGGAAACGCATCCTTACCAGGCGAAACCACATATTGAAAATCAAGAGCAGTACGTTTTGCGCCCGTTTGCCGGTCTGCATAAAGCTTCAGCTGCTTACCAAATGTCGAAGTCATAACTATCCTCCAGAACTTAATTTACCCTGGTCATTCCAGCCGACAAAAGATTGTCGGGTTGTTTTCTACAGGCCTTCCCTCTCAATCCCACCGGGTATATTTTCCCCTTCCCTCTCGTTCCCACCGGCGATAAAAACTGTGCAGATTAAAAAAGTATCTTTTTGGGATTAGGCGAACAGCAGTAATTATAAAGAGGAGTGTTATTTTCTTTATTTTTCATGGTAATACAAGTTGTATTCAATAGAGGCCTGACGCGCCCCATCAGCTTTTCAGATGTAAATGGGACTATTTATCCTTTAGCGACTACAAAATCACGGGTGGGTTTGAGAGGGAAACGTCAACTTAGTGTTTTTGACCGGTGGGAATGAGACAGCACATTCCCGGAACCGGGCAAAAAGACGTTTCAAACATCAGGAACCTGTTAGTTTGGGATTCCGATCCGTGATCTGAATGGTGGGTACGCTGGTGTCCACCAGGTAGTAAAATTTCAGGTAACCGATGCTGGCAAGCACATCGAGAGCAGTTCGCATTTTCCGGTTCTGTTCGGCAATGCGCCCATTGAGCAGTAAACGCTGTCGAAGTCTGTCAAAGGTGATCGGGGCTGGATGTTGAGGTAGCGCTTCAAAAAATGTATAGAGCGCCTGAGCCGTTTCATTCCTGGTAAGTAGCTCCAGGGGTTTCTTCCGCAACAGAGTAAGATGATCTGAACGGTACAAATCCCAGAGTCGTTCGTCGGCTTCCAGGATGATGTAATCACTTTCACCATCAAATTCCGCCTCTTTCAGCAACCCGGCTACTTTGAACTTGGTGATCCCCGGGTTCTTCTCAAACCGAATGCTTTTTGAGCGAATCTTCGTCAACGAATCGGCTATCTCATTGCGCAGTTTCGTGCTGTAGCGTTTTGATGGGTAGCCGCAGAGTTTGGCAAATTCACTAAAGGGCATTTTAATCCGGTTACCTTTCAGCGCATCAGGCGATACGCTGAAGGAATGGACGATTGCTGTCCAGCACCGGAAGTCCTGGAAATAATTCAGCATCGGGCCGGTGATCTTTATGTCCGTGTACCCTTCCTGTTTTGCAATTTCCAGACTGGATAGCGCTTCCGTCACGTTTAGCGTGACCGTTGCCTCTGTTCGGCAACTGGGAGTAAAAACGCCCAGGCGGAGCAGTGATACAGGTTGTACTGATGAATTTTTTGTCACCGTCAGCTTTCCAGTCGACGGCTGATTGAAGTCGGGAATAGCGTCCTTGAAAAGAAGAACTTCATTCGAGTTCATCGTGTGGATCCCCCAGTTTTATTGTTATTTTCCGGGTATCTTGGAATGCCCAGTCCGGGCGAATGTATCACGGTGATTTTTATTGATCATGAGAAATAGGGGTCATTTAGTCCCCATTTATCGGGTATTGGTTTTTATTTGTACTAAATCAATACGTTATTTCAGAGATGAATCGGATAAATGTCGTTGACATCAAATTTTTGATCTGCTGCCAGTGTGGACAAAAAATGAATACCGATCACCTATTTTTGAGATTTGTTACGTATGATTATGTTTTTATTTGATGTTTTCATTAGCACAGCAGATGTTGATAATTAAGTTCCTTTCCCCTTCCAATCCCACCGTTATTCCCTTTGAACACCACCAGCTACCAGGCTAACCCCACCGACAGCCCTTCAGAGCTCACTTTTTTCCCTCTCAACCCCACCGGGGCAGGTCTTCAGAGCTTACCAGCTGCGGGTTTGCGGGAGCGGGGATCTTTTTGGTTCTATTTGGTCTTAATCTGGATCGATCTGTTGATCTACCCGGTGGATATGTGGATTAGTTGAGTCACGTCCTTGTTACTCGGTTGCTTAAATTTGGCCACTACGAACTGTCTCAATACCACTCTGAACAACATCCCAGTTGATACCGATATCACCATCGTGAGTTCGGTCTATCAACGCTAAGGTCGACTCAGCTTCGCTAGCTGAAACCTGCGGCATGTTTCGGTCTATTGCTAACTCCTGAACATCAGACTTGTACCAGACACGGACTAGCACCTTTTCGTCAGGGTTCATTTTTTGCAGCTTTGCGATAATTTCTTTTGCAGTTGCGTACATGTGAGTGCCTCTTATCGTTTTGTTTACACAATCAGTAAAGCACCGAGTCAGTAGCTGACGAAGGCAAAAAAGATACTTTTCCACAGGACAGTTCCAATAAAGAGATCCCAAAGGTGCAACGGAGTACAAAAGAGATCCCTGTACGCTGCAAGCCGCATGGTTACTGGGCTCAAGGGCATTTTATGACAATGGTAATGACTTTTTTGACATTGGTAATGATTAAAATGACATTGGTAGTGACTATTTCGACGTTAGTAGTGAGTATTTGTGACAATGGTAGTGAGTTTTATTGTGTGATCTGAAGGTATAACTCTTAAAGAGTTTTGAGTATATTTCTATTATAATTCATATAGATACCATCTATCACCTGTATGATGAAACAAAATTATTAAAATCTTATCCACTGTTTTCTATACGCATTTTCCTTTCATGCCCGTACATATTTTCGACAATTTAGCTATTCGATGTTGATTTAACTCGAAGAGAGAATTTATCCCCATTTTCCACAAGGTAGTTCCAATAATTAGTACCTTACGAGTTCCCATAGATCACAAGAGATCCCCGCAGCTCGGAAGCCAGACGGCACAAGGCCTGGAAGCCAATCGGTGACAACGGTAGTGATTATTTTGACATTGGTAGTGAGTTTTTTAACGGTAGTAGTGAGTTTTTTGACAACGGTAGTGATTGCGGCGACAATGGTAGTGATTTTTTAAAGGATCTTTTTCACCGGAATTGATCCTTTGTTGATAAACTACGTATGTATTTGTTTTTATGTGAATTTCAGAGTTTTATATTTAGTCGTGGCGTTTTTTTAGCCTGGACTTATGCACAATCTGAGATCGTCGCAGAGATCCCTTAAGTGACACTGAGGGCTTTGGGCGATAGTATTCAATAATCTGTTGATTAATACAGTCGATAAACCACTATGACCAATGAGAAAGATTCTGAGCAGCAAGGCCAGATGGTTACCAGGGCTTTCTCTGTAACAGAGAGAGAGACAGGTAAAGAAATTATTTTACGTCCTAATAGCAGCAGGACGGTTCAGTCTATCGCGCTCATGCGCCTTGGGTTGTTTGTGCCATCACCAAAAAGCGTTGGCCGTCAGAGTCGTGAATACAAAACTGTTGGCTTTGATGCCACGAAAGAACTACAGACACTTTCTTTGATGGAGAGCGAGGGTTTCACCAATATCTCGATCGTGGGTCAGCGCCTCGATATGTCTGTTGACTTCAAAACGTGGATGGGAATCATCCGAACGCTAGCTAACCATCCGATTGATAACGATAAGATCAGCCTCAAATTTACTGAGTTTCTGAAGCTCTGTAACCCTGAAAATTATCGTTCCTCTACCGCATCCCGTAAGCGTATCGACGCGTCGTTACGCAGGCTGGCATCCGTGATGTTGTCCTTCACCAGCACCCACTCGTCAAAGGTGTATACGACGCACCTGGTGCAGTCTGCCTTGCTTGACCCGGACTCTGATCAGGTAGAGCTACAGATAGACCCTAAGATATTCGAGTTGTATCAGTACGACCACAAGGTTTTGATGCAGCTGAAGGCTATCAAGGAACTGGCGAAAAAAGAGAGCGCACAGGCGCTTTACACGTTCATTGAGTCACTTCCACCAAATCCAATCCCGATCTCCTTAACGAGACTTAAGAACCGATTAAATCTTAAGACCCGTGCCAACAGCCAGAACGCCACAGTACGTAAGGCATTGGAGGAGCTGGCATCCATTGGTTACCTTCAGTACACCGAAGTAAAAAAAGATGGGAAGGTTTATTTCCAGATCCACAAACGCGATCCTGATTTGAATCTGAACAATATCCAACCACCACCTGATGGTGATGGCGAGGGTGATGCTGATGAGGAGAACAATGGCACGTCGGGTAAAAATAATGGTGAGCCACTGGAAGGTGAATTGTGCCCACCAGATGAGCCCATTGATGGGGATGAAACGTTAACCATCCATGACTTAACAGCTGAAGAACTTCACTACATTCGCAGCCTTAGAAGCCAGAAAAAGAACAATCCCGCCAGCTAGCATTCCCTCCGGGCTGTCAGATGACGGCCTGGAACCCTCCCTCCCTGCACATCGTCAGAGAATCCTGTTTAGCTTAATGACAACGGTATTGAGTGACGCGGTCACTACTGTTGTCATTGCGGGGTGACCACTCATGACAATGGTAATGAGACTAGATAGCTCACTACTGTTGTCATCATCGACATCTCTCCAGACCAGCTTCTCAGGGAAGGTCTTACACCGCTCACTACCATTGTCGGAATCGCCGGTACAGACAAATCGCTGATACCCATGACACCATGACATCGGCAATGAGTCTTGGCAGCTCACTGCTGTTGTCATCATCGACAACTCTCCAGAGCAGCTTCTCGGAGAAGACCTCATACCGCTCACTACCATTGTCGGCATCGTCAGTACGGATTTATCGCTGATTCCCATGACACAATGACAACGGTAATGAGTGATTTGACTCACTACCGCTGTCATTTGCTCCCGGCGCATTTGAATGACCACTGTATTGACTAAGAATACTCACTACCGTTGTCATTCATGATTCAGACCAAGTTCTTACTGCTCCACCAGCACAATGACAACGGAAATGAGTTCTGTTGGTCATTACCGTTGTCATATGCATTCCAGGTTAATCAGGCCTTTCAGGTAGCTATGGTAAGGATTCACTCGCCGTACTGTCTGCTCGTACTTGAGGGGCGGGATGAATGACCGTGGTAGTGACCGCGTCACTCCCTGTCGTTGTCGTTGTATGAATACATGGCCTGTCGGTGACAATGGAAATGAGTCCAACCGCTGTCGTAGCTAACCTGATTGGTCAATGACAATGGATGTGATTTTTTCAAGTCTCTACCATTGTCATCGTTTCCAAGTACATTTCAGTGGGGTCGTTCCGGCGATGACGAATCAAGTGAGTGCGGGATCACAACCATTGTCGAGGCACAACTTGCCGGTTGTAGCCATACCGAACGCTGCGACAACGATAGTGATCTCGATCACTCATTACCGTTGTCACCAGGCGGATGGTGAAGCACCAGAATCACTACTGTTGTCATCTAACATTCTGCTACCCATGCAACCAATGACGATGGTAGTGAGCAACGCCGTCTACTTGCTGTATATAGGGATAGTATGATGAGCCATAACAATGGTAATGACTCACTACCATTGTCATAGTTCCTGTACTTGATTGCCGGTAACCAGACAAGGGTTAACCATTAAGTCACTACCGTTGTCATTACAGAAAGGTACTTTCCTTAATTGTCATTACCGTTGTCGACCATGCACCCTCTTACCAGTAGTAACGGTTCGTTAATTATGTGAAGGTGATCATTACCATTGTCACTGGTTACACTCCCGGCAGATTCAAAAATCGAGTGACAATGGATGTGAGTTCGATGCGCAGGACGGCATCTCAGTGCCGATGGCAATAGTTATGAGCTGACCAGACTGGTGACAACGATAATGAGCCAAGCATTGAAGCCCGTTTGCTACGACAACGGTAATGATTAGGCCTCACTACCGTTGTCAGACACGATGCTTACTTCGGCCAGGTAAGTTCATCCCACCGGGATTTTAACCAGGCAGGGTTTACAGGTTTTCTTGTCGGTAATATTGGCCGAGCTTCATACGCGATGAGATCGTCATCCTTAGCCAGGATAGTGGGGTGGAAATGGATTGTCAGGGTGCTGGGATTAATCACACACAGGCCGTTGTCGTATAACCGATGTATGTCTGCCCGAAGCCACAGGCCATTACTCCAGTGGTCAGAGCCCGCTTTATGATGCTCAATCAGATGTGCTGCTTCTCCCCTGCATTTTGTCTTCACACCGGTGACGACACACCGCTCCATGCAGTTGAAGTATACCCTGTCGCTGAATTTCTTCTGATCAGGACGGGACATCGCACCGTACCGGCGATATCCAAAGCGTTTTGGTGAGACTTTCTCATCCAGGTCATCGTCAAATGAATCCTGACTCTCAGGCCGGAAGGTCTTCAGACGAACTTCCCAGCGAATGCCGTCACGTGCAAATTGCTGCCCTACGCGTGGGTCATCATCAGGCCAGATAGCTATTCCCTTAGCTTTAACAGCCAGCCGGAACTGGCGGGCATCAGCAGGGGTTCCCGTGCGGGTTAGTGTCATAAATTCATGGACACTCCGGTACTCCACTGGTTCTCCTGATGAGCCAGCAGGCCTGGCGAGAACCTTGTCTTTAATATCGCGGGCGAGTTTATCGGTTTGATTTTTATCTGAAGCCATGTGAGCTATGCCATACCGGAAGAGGGAGGCATGAATAATGGGCTGTTTTCCGAGGATAAGCCATAGATACTCACTACTGTTGTCATTCTTGTCGATGACAACAGTAGTGAGTCTGGTTGGTATGCATCATGTCGAAATCGGAGCACCGGTGACTTATCGAATAGTCTGAACTGACTTGTAATGCGCTTGTGCAGGGTGGCCATAAGCCGTATTCGAGCGTGGAACTTCGAGGTGACCCGGCATCCATCCGGTCGTTTTTGCAACCCAGAAACAGCGTTCCTCACCGTCATCGGTAGTGACTCTAACACGACAACCTTCAAGCCCAATTAGTTGGGGGGAAAGATTACCGGGGCAGCATTTCCGGGAAGCGTTAGGGAAGGTGCGAATAAGCAGGTCATTTCTTCCCAAGCTGACTCGCTGATTAAAATTTCGCGGATCTGGGCCGATTTTTTTCCCGCAAACACATCGAATCAGCCTATTTAGGCTATTTTTTCCACCATTTCTGGCGTTATTTCCGGTTTTTACTGAGATCTCTCCCACTGACGTATCATTTGGTCCACCCGAAACAGGTTGGCCAGGGTGAATAACATCGCCAGTTGGTTATCGTTTTTCAGCAGCCCCTTGTATCTGGCTTTCACGAAGCCGAACTGCCGCTTGATGATGCGAAACGGGTGCTCCACCCTGGCACGGATGCTGGCTTTCATGTATTCGATGTTGATGGCCGTTTTGTTCTTGCGCGGATGCTGCTTCAAGGTTTTTACCCTGCCGGGACGCTCGGCGATCAGCCAGTCCACATCCACCTCGGCCAGCTCCTCGCGCTGTGGCGCTCCTTGGTAGCCGGCATCGGCTGA
>NZ_JAOWIG010000038.1:0-208046 GCF_030332245.1 Citrobacter sp. Cy070 | reverse complement strand
AATCGCGCCAGCGCTGGCTGTTTTACGCGTATGACAGTCTCCGGAAGACGGTTGTTGCGCACGTATTCGGTGAACGCACTATGGCGACGCTGGGGCGTCTTATGAGCCTGCTGTCACCCTTTGACGTGGTGATATGGATGACGGATGGCTGGCCGCTGTATGAATCCCGCCTGAAGGGAAAGCTGCACGTAATCAGCAAGCGATATACGCAGCGAATTGAGCGGCATAACCTGAATCTGAGGCAGCACCTGGCACGGCTGGGACGGAAGTCGCTGTCGTTCTCAAAATCGGTGGAGCTGCATGACAAAGTCATCGGGCATTATCTGAACATAAAACACTATCAATAAGTTGGAGTCATTACCCAACCTTCCGGCACGAGTCTTACAGAATGTGCCCCAGCGTCTGGCGTAAGTGCGCGCCGGAACCAAGCAGACCTGGATTATCATGCACAATCAGATATACCGGGATATCCTGCACATAGGCTTTAAAGCGCCCTTTATCCTCAAAACCACCGCGAAAACCCGACGCTTTAAAGAATTCCAAGAAGCGCGGCACTATGCCTCCGGCAATGTACACCCCGCCAAACGTCCCCAGCGTTAATGCCAGATCGCCGCCAAACCGGCCCATGATGACGCAAAACAGCGACAGTGCACGGCGACAGTCAATACAGGAATCGGCCAGGGTGCGTTCCGTAATGTCTTTCGGTTGCAGATTTTCCGGCAAACGTCCGTCGGATTTCACAATCGCACGATACAGATTTACCAGCCCAGGACCAGAAAGCACGCGCTCCGCAGAAACGTGACCAATTTCAGCCCGCAGCACTTCCAGGATAATCGCTTCTTCCTCGCTGTTCGGCGCAAAATCTACATGCCCCCCCTCGCCTGGCAGGCTCACCCAGCGTTTATCCACATGAACCAGATGCGCTACGCCGAGACCGGTGCCTGCGCCATAGACCGCAATAGGTTTGCCCTCGACAGGCTCAGCGCCGCCAAACTGGATCAAATGCTCTTTTTTCAGCATTGGGATTGCCATTGATACGGCTGTGAAATCATTGATGATTTCCAGATGGCTAAAGCCCAGATTCTTTTTCATCTCGGCAATAGAAAATGCCCAGGTATGGTTGGTCATGGCCACCCAGTCGCCGGTTATTGGGCAGGCAATAGCGATACAGCCATCTTTGACGCTAACGCTATGCTCATCCAGGTACACGCGCACAACGGCTTCAAGGCTTGGGTAATCCAGCCCGGAATAGGTTTTCGCCTGCGAAATCTCGCCACTGGCAATATCGCACAGAGCAAGACGCGCATTGGTGCCGCCAACATCACCCACTAAAGCATATTTTGTCATTCTTCCACGGCTCCGCTAAAGTCAGAATACATCTTTGTCACACTGTAAATTCATGGGGGCATAACAACAACGCCCTGAAGGCTGATGCCCGTGGAATATCGATCCAGGTCACAGAATTACTTTATCGTTTCAGCACCTTTTGCAGCGATGCCGTTGGGCAGGCTGTGCAAACTACGTCTATGACTCTGCATTAAGGAATAGAAAATGCTCCATCCGCGAGCCAGAACGATGCTCTTGCTATCAACGCCTGCGTTGCTGATTGGTGTAGCGTCCAGCCTGGTGCTGATTGCTGTGATGAAAGTGGCTTCCGTTTTACAGCAATTTTTGTGGGAACGTCTGCCCATAAGCATCGGTATTGCCCAGGATTCTCCATTCTGGATTATTACTATGCTGACGCTTACCGGGGTGATGGTCGGGCTCATCATCCGCTACAGTCATGGTCATGCTGGCCCTGACCCAGCCTGCGAACCCTTAATTGGTATGCCCGTTTCGACGTCTGCATTGCCCGGACTGCTGGCCGCCCTGATAATTGGCCTCGCGGGTGGCGTCAGTTTGGGTCCAGAGCACCCCATCATGACCGTTAACATTGCGCTGGCAGTGGCGATTGGTAGCCGCATGTTTCCGCGAATTGCAAAGCTGGACTGGACCATCCTCGCCTCTGCTGGCACCATCGGGGCGCTATTTGGTACCCCGGTTGCCGCTGCGCTGGTCTTTTCGCAAACGCTGAACAGCTCCAACGATGTCCCCCTATGGGATCGTCTGTTCGCACCGTTAATGGCCGCCGCGGCAGGTTCACTCACCACCAGCCTGTTCTTTCATCCCCACTTTTCATTGCCTATCGCGCACTATACGCAGATGCATCTGGTCGATATCTTCAGCGGCGCGGTCGTTGCTGCCATTGCTATCGCGGCGGGGATGGTGGCCGTGTGGTGCCTGCCTCGTTTGCACCATCTGATACATCGCCTGAAACACCCGGTGCTGATCCTCGGCGTTGGAGGCTTTATCCTCGGTATTCTGGGTGTTATCGGAGGACCACTAACCCTGTTTAAGGGCCTGGATGAGATGCAGCAAATGGCATTTAGCCAGACACTGGGAGCCTCGGACTATTTCATGCTGGCGGTGATAAAGCTGGCTGCGCTGGTTGTGGCTGCAGCGAGTGGTTTTCGCGGTGGGCGGATTTTCCCTGCGGTATTCGTTGGCGTCGCGCTGGGGCTGATGCTGCACGCCCATGTCGAAGCCGTTCCTGCCGCGATTACGGTCTCCTGCGCCATTCTGGGATTGGTACTGGTCGTCACTCGTGATGCATGGCTGAGCCTGTTTATGGCGGCAGTGGTGGTGCCGGACACCACCCTACTACCGCTGTTGTGCATCGTTATGCTTCCGGCCTGGCTGCTCTTAGCCGGAAAACCAATGATGATTGCTGACCATCCCGATAAGTAGCTATCCCCCGTTGCGGGATTCCAGCGCACGGGTCACCGTGCGCAAGAGTTCTGGAAGGTCAGCCTTCGGCAACACCACTTCTATCAACGAGAGGCGTTGCGGTTTTGCCAGACGAGCCAGAACCTCTTCCAGTTGGACAGCCTGCTTCACGCGCCAGCATTCCGCCTGACATTCACGACTTAGCGCCTGTGGCACCAGCGTCCAGCTCCATCCGGCTATATCATTGTATCGCTGGTTCGCACCATGAATGGCACGTTCCACGGTATAACCGTCATTATTGAGCAGTAAAATAACAGGAGTTTGCCCGTCTCTAAGCATGGTTCCCAATTCCTGAATGGTGAGCTGTGCCGCACCATCGCCAATAATCAGGATCACCCTACGGTGCGGGAAGGCTGTTTGCGCCCCAAATGCAGCAGGCAAAGCGTAACCGATTGCCCCCCATAGCGGCTGGACCAGAACCTCCGCCCCGGCAGGAAGTGACAGCGCAGCTGCGCCAAATGCTGCGGTCCCCTGATCGACAAGGATAATGTCGTCGGGGGCCAGATACTGTTGCACCGTATGCCAGAAATTTTCCTGCGTCAGAGGGCCTTTCTCAACCTGCAGACGCCCGGCACAAGGACGTTCAGGCGGAAGCGAAAACGACATTTCCAGGCACAGTTCCCGTAGCGTAGTAACCGCCTGTTCCATCGGGATGTTAAACCAGCTTCCCCCAACCCGCGACGCATGGGGTTGAACCTCAATAGTGCGCTCGGGAGGTAAGTTTTGCGTAAACCCGGCGGTCAGCGTGTCAACAAACCGGGTACCGACGCAAATAATCGTATCAGCATCTTCTATCGCCTTACGCACATAATCACTGCTGGCCCCCGCACTGTATGTGCCCACAAACGCAGGATGCCGCTCATCAAACAATCCTTTGCCTATCAACAGCGTGGCATGAGCCATCGGCGTTTCCGTCATCCAGCGTTGTAAAACGGGCTGCAAGCCAAATCGTAGCGCGAGAAAATCGGCTAATAGCGACACGCGTGAACTGTCCAGCAACTGCTCACGTGCATGATAGCGAAACGCAGCAGCTACACTACTTTCCGGCTCGCTCAAGGGAACAATGAGTATGTCACTCGGTGGTGTAGCAGGTTGTTTCGCAACATCAGCAGGTAGCATCAGGTAACCCGGTCGTCTTTCGGTTAACATCGCTTGCAACACGCGGTCAATTTCATAGCAGGCATTTTGTTCATCCAGCACTGCACTGGCGACCGTCACTGACTGTTGCATACGGTAGAAATGCTGAAAGTCACCGTCGCCGAGAGTGTGATGCATTAACTCGCCACGACGCTGAGCGCTGCGACATGGGGCCCCGACAATATGCAGGACAGGAACGTATTCCGCGTAACTTCCTGCAATACCATTAATTGCGCTTAACTCGCCCACACCAAAAGTGGTAAGCAGCGCTCCCGCTCCGACTACCCGGGCATAGCCATCCGCGGCATACGCCGCATTCAATTCATTCGCACACCCGACCCAACGCACGCTTGAGTGCTCAATGACGTGGTCAAGAAACTGTAAATTGTAATCGCCCGGCACACCAAACAGATGGTCAATGCCACAGCCTGCCAGCCTGTCCAGCAGATAATCAGCAACGGAATACGGGGTTTGCATGACAGCTATCCTTCTGACGGTAACCTCATGTTGAGTATCGAAGAACTGCGTTGACTGTCCAGGAATGTCGCTGCGAAGGAGGTGGAAAGCAGGATGTACAGTTTTGGCGATTTAAATTTCCTTGAAGAATCGATTGTGTAACCGTATACACTGAAAGACACATATGTTCTGGAAGGAGGCGACATGGTTTATCAGGCTAACGAAAATCGCTATCACACAATGGAATACCGCCGCTGCGGTCAGAGCGGGCTCAAACTGCCGATTGTCTCTCTGGGTTTGTGGCACAATTTTGGTGATACCACTCAGGTCGAAAACAGCCGGACCTTATTACAGCGCGCCTTCGATCTGGGGATCAGCCATTTTGATCTGGCGAATAATTACGGCCCGCCGCCGGGTTCGGCTGAACGAAACTTCGGTCGCATCCTGCAGGAAGATTTTTTATCGTACCGGGATGAACTGATAATCTCGACCAAAGCGGGCTATACCATGTGGGAAGGTCCCTACGGTGATTGGGGATCGCGCAAGTACCTGATTGCCAGCCTCGATCAAAGCCTGAAACGTATGGGACTGGAGTATGTTGATATCTTCTATCATCACCGCCCTGATCCCCAAACTCCGCTCAGAGAAACCATGAACGCGCTGGATCATATTGTGCGTCAGGGGAAAGCGTTGTACGTAGGACTCTCTAACTATCCGACTGATCTCGCCAGACAGGCGATCGAAATACTCGATGATTTAGGGACGCCATGTCTCATCCACCAGCCGAAATATTCCATGTTTGAGCGCGAGGTTGAGAGGGGACTGCTATCACTCTTACAGGAGAAAGGTGTGGGCAGTATCGCCTTTTCCCCGCTGGCTGGCGGGCAATTAACTGACCGCTATCTGAACGGTATTCCGGCGGATTCCCGGGCAGCGAGCGCCAGTCGTTTTCTCAACCCAGACCAAATCACCCCACAAAAACTGGAAAAAGTCCGTGCTCTTAATGCGCTGGCCGAGCGCCGGGGACAAAAGCTGTCCCAAATGGCGTTAGCCTGGGTTCTCCGCGATGATAAGGTGACGTCAGTACTGATTGGTGCCAGCAAACCTGCGCAAATTGAAGATGCCGTTGGCATGCTGGCAAACCGTCATTTATCTCCCGAAGAGTGTGCGGAGATCGACGCCATCCTGGGTTGATGGAAATAAAGACACATTTATTAACAAAAAGTGCGCTCTCTGACGATTTAAGAGTTAAGGCGATGAAACGGGGCTTTACTGCCCCGTAATATTGCGTTAACAGGCCGGCTACGGCTCGATCGTGAAGGAGAGAAAGAATGTTCAGGTCACTGATTCTGGCGGCAGTGTTATTGGCTTTTGCACCGCTGGCCGCAAACGCTGGCGAAATCACCCTGCTGCCGTCGATTAAATTACAAATTGGCGATCGCGATAACTACGGCAACTACTGGGACGGTGGGCGCTGGCGTGACCGGGATTACTGGCACCATAATTATGAATGGCGTAAAAATCGTTGGTGGCGTCATGACAACGGCTATCATCGCGGCTGGGATAAGCGCAAAGCTTATGAGCGTGGCTATCGTGAAGGCTGGAACGATCGCGATGACCATCGCGGGCGTGGACATGGCCACGGGCACCGCCATTAATGTAACAAATCCCCATCATGCGGGGAGTACTGCTCACAAAAATCATCGAGTTACCCAAGGCCTGTGTCTATACCCAGGCCCTTTTTGCATCACGCTTCGTCAATCGCCAGATGACGAGCAGTCACATCCGCTCCCCCCTGTTTTCCCGTAAATTTCCTGTTCATTTCACAAATTCGCAAAATCGGAAAAAAAAATTCCGATTTATCGTGTTTTTTTTGAACTTTGCGCGATAAATATTAACATTAATTTAATATTATAAAACCTGGGGTGAGCGCTAATGAAAAAACAAGAAAGACAAAAGGCCATTCGGGTTAAGTTAGTAACCGATAAGAAGGTTTATGTTAGCGAATTAGCAAAGGAATTATCTGTCACAACTCGCACGATCCGTAATGACTTAAATGAATTAAGTCAGAATAGTCTTTTCTCGTTATTTCATGGTGGTGCACAAATAAAAAGCGCACCTGATGAATCATTATTTGAGCAGTCTTTCACCAACACCATATTGAATGGGTTCAAAAGCCACAAAGAAATTACATCGGTTTCTGCTCATGCCAAGCAAAATAGCTATATTGATGATAGCATTTACATACTTGGTTCATTTAATATAGATATTGTTTCTGAAACGACGACATTTCCTCAGATTGGCCAGACTATCCGAGCGTCTGCAACCCGTTTTTATGCCGGAGGCAAAGGCACAAACCAGGCAGTTGCCGCAGCTAAAATCAATAATAATGTTCATCTTACCGTTAAGTTAGGAGCCGATGAGTTTTCAAAAAAAGCCAAAAGATATTTAACCAATACTGAAATTTCTTCTTTTTCTTTTTTTGAAAATGAAATGTCATCCACGGGCATTGCAATGGTATGGGTTTCAGGTGCCACAGGTGACAATATGATCAGTATCGATCTTGGGGCCAATGAAACATTTACCCAGGAAGATATTCTATTGGATATTGATACCATTCGTAATTGCAAAGTTTTTTTAACTCAGCTGGAGAATAATTTTCCGATCACGCGTTTCGCTATCATGCAGGCAAAACTCGGAAAATCGCTGGTTGTCCTGAATCCGGCACCTTATGTTTCAGAGATCAAAGAAATATTGCATTTAATTGACATTATTACGCCGAACAAAATTGAAGCTGAAGCGTTATCTGGTATCAACATTGTTGATATCTATTCGGCCAAAAATGCCGCCAGGAGCATTTATGTGCAAGGCGCAAAATGCGTCATTATCACGTTAGGTAGCGACGGTTGTCTGATCTTTGATGGCACAGTTTTCACTCATATTCCTGCCTATAAATCAGCCGTCGTCGATACCAGTGGAGCAGGCGATGCCTTTACCGGGGCACTGGCTGCATGCATTGCAAACGGTAAAGGACTCATCAATGCAGCGCAGTACGCTTCTGCGTTTGCCTCGTTGAAAGTTGAACGTAAAGGTGCATCAAATATGCCCAACAATTCACTCGTTTATCATCGTATGCAGTAGCTGTTTAGAGCATCATTCAGCCCCTACACCTATAGGATAATTTCATGAAAAATAAAATGTTTTATCGTGTTATCGGTGCCACAGTCGGTTTAGCGCTTTCCGCCACTTTCACCGTCCCCGCTTTTGCCGCCGATACTCAGACGCATAAACCTAAAGTCGCGCTGGTGATGAAGTCACTGGCAAATGAGTTTTTCCTGACCATGGAAACCGGAGCAAAAGAGTATCAGAAAAAAAATGCCGACAAGTTTGATTTGATTTCTAACGGCATCAAAAACGAAACGGATACGGCAAATCAAATCCAGATCGTTGAACAAATGATTGTCTCGAAAGCCGACGCGATTATCATTGCGCCATCAGACTCGAAAGCCCTTGTACCGGTCATAAAGAAAGCAATTGATGCAGGTATTATTGTCATCAACATTGATAACAAATTTGATGACAGTGTGCTTAAAGATAAAAACCTGAATATTCCTTTTGTTGGCCCGGATAACCAAAAAGGTGCAAAAGAAATTGGCGATTATTTAGCGAAGCATCTTAAGGCCGGCGATCAGGTTGGTATTATTGAAGGCATCCCTACCTCCAGCAACTCTCAGCAACGTACTCTGGGCTTCCAAAATGCGATGGCGCAGGGCGGCATGAAAGTCGTTTCTGTGCAATCTGGCCAATGGGAAATTAACAACGCCAATGCGGTCGCGGCGGCAATGTTAAGTGAGTATCCTGATATCAAAGCACTGTTAGCCGATAACGATAATATGGCATTAGGTGCCGTTTCTGCCATCCGCTCTGCCGGGAAAAAAGGACAGGTTCTGGTTGTCGGCTATGACAATATCGAAGCGATTAAGCCAATGTTAAATGACGGTCGTGTTTTAGCAACTGCGGACCAATTTGCCTCTCAACAAGCTGTATTTGGTATTGATGCCGCCCTTGATGCCTTAAAAAATGGCAAAAAACAGAGTGAACTCTCTAGCAACGTAGAAACACCAATAAAACTGATCGTCAAACAATAAGCGGAAAACAGTGCGCCGCTGTGGTACTGCCATCAATTGAGTATCAGAGCGGCTTACCGGATAAGGCCAGAATATGAAAAGTGGGCAAGAAATCCTCTCAATACAGGGGGTAGGTAAAACCTACAGTGAACCTGTTCTGGTGGATGTGACGCTAGCATTATATCCAGGAAAAGTACTGGCCCTGACGGGAGAAAACGGTGCCGGGAAAAGTACGTTATCAAAAATTATTGGCGGGTTAACCAACGCAACGACCGGGAAAATGGTTTATCAGGGGCAGCCTTACGCACCTGCGAACCGAAAAGAGGCGGAAAAGCTGGGTGTTCGCATGGTTATGCAAGAACTCAATTTACTGCCTACGTTGTCGGTTGCAGAAAATTTATTTCTCGAACAACTTCCGCATCGATTCGGCTGGATCGATCGAAAAAAGCTAGCAGAAATGGCCCGTCCGGTGATGGCAATGGTTGGGCTGCAATCGGTCGATCCAACTACGCTGGTGGGCGAATTGGGTATTGGTCACCAACAGATGATCGAAATCGCCAGAAACCTGATTGGTGAAAGCCGGGTACTGATTCTGGATGAACCGACAGCCATGCTCAGTAGCCGTGAGGTCGAACTGCTGTTTAAACAAATAGCGCTCTTCAAAGCCCGGGGCGTTTCAATAATTTATATTTCTCACCGACTGGATGAGCTTGCGATGATTGCTGATGACATCGCGGTGCTACGTGATGGTCATTTGGTTTGCGTGGACGATATTAAACGCTATACCCGCGATCAACTTGTTTCGTTGATGGTCGGCCGCGATTTAGAAAGTTCATTTGATTTAAGTGGACGCCAGGCAGGTCAACCCATTCTGAAAGTGGAAAATTTTAAGCGTGGGAAAATCATTCGGGACACGTCGTTTACCTTGCACAGTGGCGAAGTGCTCGGCATTAGTGGCCTTGTCGGCTCTGGCAGGACAGAGCTGCTACGCGCTATTTTTGGCGCAGACAAGATAGACAGTGGCACATTACTGATTGGTACGCCACTTAAACCGGTGGTGATCCGTTCGCCTGCACAGGCTATCCGACATGGTATTGCATTAGTCACGGAGGATCGTAAAGGTGAAGGGCTTCTGTTACCACAGTCGGTTGCCGCAAATATCTCGTTGGGTAACAGCGACAAAATTAGCCATTTGTCGGTCGTTAACACATTGAGTGAAACCACATTAGCGAATAAACACATTAAAAGCTTAGGCGTTCGTACAACGAACACTTCACAGGCCGTGGAAAGCCTGTCAGGTGGTAATCAGCAGAAAGTTCTCATTAGCCGGTGGCTGGAACGAGACTGTGAAGTCGTCTTATTTGATGAGCCGACTCGCGGTATTGATGTGGGTGCCAAGCAAGATATTTATCAATTGCTGAATACGTTAACGGCTAAGGGAAAAGGTGTTGTTGTCGTTTCCAGTGACCTACGCGAACTGATGCTGGTTTGCGATCGTATTGCGGTCATTTCCGATGGCAAGTTAGTGAACACATTTACACGTGATAACTGGAGCCAGGATCGCATTTTAGCGGCTGCATTTTCGGCCTATCAGCATTCAGAAGAGACTGTCAGCGAGTAGCCGGGGATAAAAAATGAAAAACAATTTTGCGACAAAACAAGCGGCAGCAGAGAAAAGAAATACACCGACGTCATGGAAAGGCCTAAGTAGCTATATCGGGTTGCTCGGGGCGTTAGCCGCAATGATCGTCCTATTTTCATGCCTCAGTTCTCATTTCTGGAGCATGAACACTTTCAGCACTATTGCAAATCAGATCCCCGATTTAATCGTCATGTCGGTGGGGATGACATTTATCTTAATCATTGCCGGCATCGATCTTTCCGTTGGATCGTTGCTGGCGCTTGCTGCTGCAGTCGTCAGCGTCACCTATTTAAATTTTCATTGGACGCCCTGGCTGGCCGCACTTTCAGGCGTAGCACTCGCCACATTCGTTGGGGCACTAACGGGTCTGATTACCGTTGCCTGGCGTATTCCGGCGTTTATCGTCTCACTGGGTGTTCTGGAAATGGCCCGCGGAGCAGCGTATCAGTTAACTGACTCGCGGACCGCGTATCTCGGTTCTATTTATGATTATTTAGCCGACCCCATTCTCTTTGGCGTCTCCCCTTCTTTTATTATCGCGATCGTTGTCATTGTTGCCGGGCATCTGGTGCTGACGCGAACCGTATTTGGTCGCCATTTGATCGGTATTGGCACCAATGAAGAAGCCGTTCGATTATCAGGTATAAATCCAGGTCCCTATAAGATTGCAGTCTTTGCCTTGATGGGGGGATTATCCGGTCTGGCCTCGCTGTTTCAGGTTGCCCGCCTTGAAGCCGCCGACCCCAATAGCGGCGTTGGCATGGAACTACAGGTGATTGCCGCAGTTGTGATTGGTGGCACAAGCCTGATGGGAGGACGTGGCTCTATTATCTGTACGTTTCTTGGCGCGCTGATCATTTCCGTTCTGGCTGCGGGACTGGCGCAAGTTGGCGCAAGCGAACCGACAAAACGTTTTATAACAGGAGCAGTGATAATCGTTGCAGTGGTACTTGATACCTACCGTAGCCACTTAAATAAAAAATAATCATGAGGGTTACCCGGCTTGACCGGGTAACCACAGCGGATGAAAGCCCTGCTACAATCCGAGCACGGTCCCGACCAGCAACCAGATATTCAGTGCCACGACCAGCACCACAATCACCCAGCCAACCTGTTTTACCCAACGGCTATTAACTAAATCCCCCATCAGTTGGCTGTTGCTGGTAAAAATCAGTAGCGGTACCAGCGCCAGAGCGATACCAAAACTGAGTAATACCTGACTCATCACCAGTATCCGGGTGGGATCAAGCCCCATTAAAATCACAATAAATGACGGCATCATGGTGACGCTACGGCGCACCCAGAGCGGGATATGAAAGCGGATAAACCCTTGCATGACCACCTGCCCCGCCAGCGTGCCAACCACGGTAGAGGAAAGCCCTGCCGCCACCAGACTTAGACCAAACACGGTTGCCGCAGCATGACTTAACAGCGGTTCAAGCGTCAGATAGGCCTGGTCCAGGTCTGCGATACCAGTATGCCCGCTAAAGTGAAACGCGGCTGCTGCAGTCGCCATCATCGCCAGATTGACAAATCCGGCAATCGTCATGGCGATAGCCACATCCCATTTCGTCGCTGCGTAACGCTGCTGGCGCGTACCACCGTGCAAATGCTGGGTTAAGGAGGAGTGCAGATAAATGACGTGCGGCATGATGGTGGCGCCAAGCACACCGGCCGCCAGGAACACCGCTTCAGAATTAGGCAGGCTCGGTATAACCATCCCTTTGCTCAGCTGCGCAAGGTTCGGTTGGGAAAAGATCAGCTCGACAATATATGCCGCAGCCACGAACAACAACAAACCGCCGATCACTTTTTCCAGGGGTTTCTGCCCGCGGCGCTGCAGCATCAGAATTAAAAATGTCGCAATACCCGTGAGCACAGCCCCCTGCAGCAGCGAAACGCCAAGGATGAGTTTAAAGCCAATCGCAGCGCCAATAAATTCTGCAAGATCGGTCGCCATCGCAATAATTTCGGCCTGTACCCAGTAAAACCAAACCACTGGACGAGGATAATGATCACGGATCTGTTCCGCCAGGTTTTTGCCGGTGGCAATGCCAAGCTTGGCCGATAGCACCTGAATCAGCATCGCCATCAGGTTTGCCCAGACCACAACCCACAACAGTTTGTAGCCAAAGCTAGCCCCTGCCTGGATATTGGTAGCAAAGTTACCTGGATCGATATAGCCGATCGCCGCGATGAACGCAGGTCCCATTAATGCGAGCTTCAACTTGCGCGCTGCCCGTCCACTGCTACTCTCAACGCGATCGTTAGTCATTTTAGTGCCTCAGAAACATAGCCTTTGCTATGTTTCAAGCTACGCCTATTGAGAATGATTATCAAATTCATTTTAATGGGTGAAGTTGATTTCTCTGATAGCGTTTGTCTATGGAACGGTAAGAAATTTAGAAATGCCGGTAAGATGTTTGATTATTGTTATGAGATTAGCACAGTGACATAACTTTTCACTTCCATACTAAACATAACAGAAGTGTATCATCGATCACTAATTTTGAATCTCGTCACAGGTCCTTATTATAGTGTGTGTTTGATCTCGTTTTCTTTACTGTTGTTACATAGAATGTGCACGAAAACTAAATCTGCCTCAAATTTGGAGCAAATATGGACCGCGTTCTTCACTTTGTCCTGGCCCTTGCCGTGGTTGCGGTACTCGCACTGCTGGTAAGCAGTGACCGTAAAAAAATCCGCATTCGTTATGTTATTCAATTGCTTGTTATCGAAGTGTTACTGGCATGGTTCTTCCTGAACTCTGATGTCGGCCTGGGCTTTGTAAGAGGCTTCTCCGAGATGTTTGAGAAACTGCTCGGATTCGCTAATGAAGGGACTAACTTTGTCTTCGGCAGCATGAACGATAAAGGCCTGGCATTCTTCTTCCTGAAAGTGCTGTGCCCTATCGTCTTTATCTCCGCCCTGATCGGTATTTTGCAGCATATCCGTGTTCTGCCGGTTATCATCCGCGCGATTGGTTTCCTGTTATCCAAAGTGAACGGTATGGGCAAGCTGGAATCATTCAACGCCGTCAGCTCCCTGATCCTGGGTCAATCCGAGAACTTTATCGCCTATAAAGATATCCTCGGTAAAATGTCTCGCAACCGCATGTACACCATGGCAGCAACGGCGATGTCTACCGTTTCCATGTCTATCGTCGGCGCGTACATGACCATGCTGGAACCAAAATACGTTGTTGCTGCGCTGGTTCTGAACATGTTCAGCACCTTTATCGTTCTGTCACTGATCAACCCTTATACCGTTGATGCCAGCGAAGAAAATATTCAGATGTCCAATCTGCACGAAGGTCAGAGCTTCTTCGAGATGTTGGGCGAATACATTCTGGCAGGCTTCAAAGTTGCGATTATCGTTGCAGCAATGCTGATTGGTTTCATCGCGCTGATCGCTGCCCTGAACGCCCTGTTCGCTACCGTGACCGGTTGGTTTGGCTACAGCATCTCCTTCCAGGGCATCCTGGGTTACATCTTCTACCCGATTGCGTGGGTGATGGGTGTGCCGTCCAGCGAAGCGCTGCAGGTGGGCAGTATCATGGCAACCAAACTGGTTTCCAACGAATTCGTCGCAATGATGGACCTACAGAAAATCGCCTCTACGCTCTCTCCGCGCGCTGAAGGCATTATCTCTGTGTTCCTGGTTTCCTTCGCGAACTTCTCTTCTATCGGTATCATTGCAGGTGCAATTAAAGGCCTGAACGAAGAGCAAGGTAACGTGGTTTCCCGCTTTGGTCTGAAACTGGTATACGGTTCTACGCTGGTCAGCGTACTGTCTGCTTCCATTGCAGCACTGGTGCTGTAAGACGACATCAATACAGCCGTTACCAAACCGGGGAGATTCTCCCCGGTTTTTTTATGTCTGTTATCCAGCAATATAAGCAAATAAACGAGAAACGCAGGCAGGAATCAAATGCAAAAAACCCCCGCTTTTCAGCGAGGGTTTCAATTTTGGTGGAGCTAAGCGGGATCGAACCGCTGACCTCTTGCATGCCATGCAAGCGCTCTCCCAGCTGAGCTATAGCCCCACGATGCGTTTACGTACCAAATTCATTGGGATTAAATTTGGTGGAGCTAAGCGGGATCGAACCGCTGACCTCTTGCATGCCATGCAAGCGCTCTCCCAGCTGAGCTATAGCCCCGTCACGTAAAGCTTGTCGAGTTGACGGGCGGCATCATATGAATTCCCTTCGCGTGTGTCAACGGCAAAATTAACTCATAGAATTCAATCGCTGAAAAAGCAGGCAAATGGAGAACATTGCGCAACAACTCGCATTCAGTAGTTAAACGCGTCACGGTTTCTACTAAAATGGTGCTATAAAATGAGCCACTAATTAACCCCACGACCATTCAGGGAATCGTTATGTTCAAGGAACGGATGACGCCAGAAGAACTTGCTAATCTGACCGGATACAGCCGACAGACCATCAATAAATGGGTGCGCAAGGAAGGTTGGGCTACCTCACCCAAACCCGGTGTTCAGGGCGGTAAAGCCCGTCTGGTTCACGTTACCGAACAAGTTCGTGAATACATTCGCAGCGCTGAGCGTTCAGCGGAAGGCTTATCAGATAATTTATCTTTATCCGGTGACACCTCCATCGAAGCTCTACTGATAAGACTCGCCAAAGAAATGACGCCATCAGAACAGAAAATGTTTACGTCGCTGATCCTGCGTGAAGGCATTACGGGTTTGTTACAACGCTTAGGGATTCGCGACAACAAATAATATGAAAAAATTACGCAGTAAAATGACCACCGAAGAGCTGGCTGAATGTCTCGGTGTCGCCAAACAAACCGTCAATCGTTGGATCAGAGAGCAAAACTGGACAACCGAAAAGTTTCCCGGTGTTAAAGGTGGTCGCGCAAGGCTTATTCATATTGATGCCGGCGTCCGAGAGTTTCTTCTCAATATTCCAGCTTTTCGCAAGGCACCGGAATTTTACCAGGCAGAAGAACCGCTTGCCGAGTATACACACGTGGTTCGCAGTCACGCCTGCCGTCAGATAATCAGCGCACTGGATAACATGTCGCCAACGGAACAGGAAAAGCTGGCGATGTATATTTCGCGCGAAGGTATTCGCACTTTCCTGACCCGTCTGGGCATTGATGAGTCTGAATAACAGGCAAAAAAAACGGCAGGATGCGCCCCTGCCGTTTTTTTATCGATCACTCTGTCTTATTGCTGACTTTCACGCTCAGCAATAAACGCGAGCGCCTTGTTAATACGTTCAATGCTGCGAGATTTACCAATCGCATGCACCGTAACGTCTAACGCCGGAGACTGACCCGCACCGGTTACGGCTACGCGCAGCGGCATCCCGACTTTACCCATGCCCACTTCCAGCTCATCAGCGGTTGCCTGAATCGCGTGGTGCACGTTTTCCGCGGTCCATTCACTGATAGCAGCCAGTTTGTCGCGAACCACTTCCAGTGGCTGACGCGCAACCGGACGCAGGTGTTTCTTCGCCGCATCGGCATCGAACTCAGCAAAGTCTTCATAGAAATAGCGGCAGCTCTGCGCCATCTCTTTCAGCGTCTTGCAGCGTTCACCCAGCAGTTTTACCAGCTCAGACAACTGCGGGCCGACGCGCGTATCGATATTTTCCTGCTCAATGTGCCACTGCAGATGCGTCGCCACATATTCTGGCGCCAGTGCATTAATGTAGTGGTGGTTCAGCCACTGCAGTTTTTCAGTGTTAAATGCGCTCGCAGACTTGCTCACCGCACCAAGAGAGAACAGCTTGATCATTTCTTCACGGGTGAAGATCTCCTGATCGCCGCTGGACCAACCCAGACGTACCAGATAGTTCAGCAACGCTTCCGGCAGGTAGCCGTCGTCGCGATACTGCATCACGCTGACCGCACCGTGACGTTTAGA
Source organism: Citrobacter sp. Cy070 (assembly GCF_030332245.1). Classification (NCBI taxonomy): domain Bacteria; kingdom Pseudomonadati; phylum Pseudomonadota; class Gammaproteobacteria; order Enterobacterales; family Enterobacteriaceae; genus Citrobacter; species Citrobacter sp. Cy070. Next base: position 191,963 of record NZ_JAOWIG010000038.1, on the reverse strand, counting down.
GAGTTTTTTGCCGTCGTCGCCGTTGATCATCGACACGTGCGCGTAAACCGGCACCGGCGCGTTCAGCGCTTTCAGGATGTTGATCTGACGCGGGGTGTTGTTGATATGGTCTTCACCACGAATGACGTGGGTGATTTCCATATCCCAGTCATCAACAACGACGCAGAAGTTATAGGTCGGGGAACCATCTGTACGGCGGATAATCAGGTCGTCCAGCTCCTGGTTGCTGAATTCGATCGGCCCACGGATCTGATCATCAAAAATAACGGACCCATCCTGCGGGTTAGCAAAACGCACCACGCAAGGTTCATCAGCAGCGTGATGTTCGTGACCGTGACGGCAGCGACCGTCGTAACGTGGTTTTTCACCTTTTGCCATCTGTTCTTCACGCAGCTGTTCCAGACGCTCTTTGGAGCAGTAGCATTTATATGCCGTCCCCGCTTCCAGCATCTCATCGATGACAGCATTGTAACGATCAAAACGTTTAGTCTGGAAATACGGGCCTTCATCCCACTCCAGATTCAGCCAGTTCATGCCATCCATAATGGCTTCAATAGCTTCCGGCGTGGAGCGTTCGAGATCGGTGTCTTCAATACGCAGCACAAACTCACCGCCATGGTTACGTGCAAAAAGCCAGGAATAAAGAGCAGTACGCGCACCGCCGACGTGCAGGTAACCTGTCGGGCTTGGCGCGAAGCGAGTTTTGATTTTCATGAAATGGCCTTACGTTTATAAAGATGCCGACAACCGGCAAATCCAGGGAAGATTATCAGGCTGGTATTCTATCACTGTGGTCTGATTCCTCAATGTTCATCGGGTTGGAACATCACGCTTTGCCATTTTCGTATACAAATCATGCGACATGGATTGTTTTGCGATCGTTTTGTTTAAATTTACGACGAACGAACAATTTCTTTAGAAAATGCGTTGACTCATTTTCAACTCTCCCTATAATGCGACTCCACACAGCGGGGGTGATTAGCTCAGCTGGGAGAGCACCTCCCTTACAAGGAGGGGGTCGGCGGTTCGAACCCGTCATCACCCACCAACTACTTTACGTAGTCTCCGCCGTGTAGAACAAGAAATTGAGAAGTGGGTGATTAGCTCAGCTGGGAGAGCACCTCCCTTACAAGGAGGGGGTCGGCGGTTCGATCCCGTCATCACCCACCACTTTCTCGCCAGCTGGATTTCTTGTTAAAATGTGAAGTACCGAAGTGGGTGATTAGCTCAGCTGGGAGAGCACCTCCCTTACAAGGAGGGGGTCGGCGGTTCGATCCCGTCATCACCCACCACTTCGGGTCGTTAGCTCAGTTGGTAGAGCAGTTGACTTTTAATCAATTGGTCGCAGGTTCGAATCCTGCACGACCCACCAATGTAAAAAAGCGCCCTAAAGGCGCTTTTTTGCTATCTGCGATTTATACAATTGCCTGATGCGCTACGCTTATCAGGCCTACTGACAATACTCCCCTCGTAGGCCGGATAAGACGTTAGTCGCCATCCGGCACAGACATCATACCGTCAAAGCCGCCACCAGTTTTTCCAGCGCTGGCGTGGCCTGCTGCTGTTCATAGACAATATACAAATCCGCCGGAATACGTTCTTCTAACGGCCGGAATACCACGCCAGGCCAGCTCATCTGGGCATAGCTATCGGCAATCAGCGTAATCCCAATCCCCATGCTAATCATCGCCAGCACCGTTTGCGGCTCCCTCACCTCACGAATAATCATCGGTGAAAATCCGGCGCTCAGGCAAACGCGCTGTAAAAATGCCCAGTCGGTATGAATGGAGGGCATCGTGACAAAATATTCATTTCTCAACGCTTCCAGCGGTACGGATTCACAGGCGGTAAGAGCATGTTCTTCCGGCATGGCCACCAAAAATGAGGATTCATGTAAGCGCAGGCTGGTAAATCCGGGAGAAGGTTCAGTAGCCATGCGCCAAATTCCCGCATCCAGTTCACGTCTTTCTAGCATCGTCATCTGCATGGCAGGCATGTTCTCGCGAAACTGCACCTCAACGTTGGGATTTTCCTTCAGAAAACGCCGCATCACCGGACGCATTTTTCCCCACATTGCGGTACCAATGACGCCAAGCTCAATTCGGCCTGCCTCACCGCGACCAATCTGTTCCACTCGTGCCAGCGCCTGATTAGCACTGGATAACAGTCTGCGCGATTCTTCCATCAAAATTTTTCCGGCGTGGGTTAACGCCACGCTGCGGGAATGACGGATAAATAGCAACGTGCCGAGCTGCTGTTCCAGCTCTTTGATATGCGTACTGAGCGACGGTTGCGACATATTCAGGCGAGCAGCAGCGCGTCCAAAATGCAGTTCTTCTGCGACGGCAAGAAAATAACGCAGTAACTTCAGATCGATGCGGTGCGTGCGTTCCATGGATAATGCGCTCCTGAGTGAAGAATAATGCGCAAAGTTACCATATTGCATCGCAGAAAATGAAACGGCGGGTATCAGAACCCGCCGCTAAAGGAGCATTAATGTGCCGGTGATTTCTGCGCCAGTCGTTCAGGCTCATGCTTATATTTAAAGAACAATGCAAAGATAACCGCCAGGACCAGCGCGTAAGCGGCAAACACCAGCCAGATAGTTTGCCAATCCTTGACGCCATCGACAGAAAAATAGTCCACCGCCATCCCGCTCAGGATTGAACCCACCCATGCGCCAATGCCATTTACCATCGTCATAAACAGCCCCTGGGCGCTGGCGCGAATGCTTGAGTCAACTTCCTGCTCGACAAATACCGACCCGGAGATGTTGAAGAAATCAAACGCGCAGCCGTAAACGATCATCGACATAAGCAGCAACACAAAGCCAAACGGGGACGGATCGCCAAAGGCAAAGAAGCCAAAGCGCAGCGTCCACGCCAGCATGCTCATCAGCATCACCGTTTTGATGCCAAAACGTTTGAGGAAGAACGGGATAGTGAGGATAAAGCCCACTTCCGCCATCTGAGAAACCGACAGCAAAATGGAGGGATATTTCACCACAAAGCTGTTGGCAAACTCAGGGTTACGGGCGAAATCATGCAGGAACGGATTACCAAAGACGTTGGTAATTTGCAGCACCGCCCCCAGCATCATGGCAAACAAAAAGAAAATTGCCATGCGCGGATTTTTAAACAAAACAAACGCATCCAGCCCCAGCTTACTGGCCAGCGTGGCGGATTCTTTTTTCTCCGCAACCGGTATTTTCGGCAACGTCAGCGCATACAGAGCCAGCAGCAGCGATGCGCCTGAAGCGATATACAGCTGCGCGCTGCTCAGCTCCAGCCCCATTAAGCTGACCGTCCACATCGCCACAATAAAGCCAATCGTGCCAAATACACGAATTGGCGGGAACGCGGTGACCGGATCCTGACCCGATTGTGCAAGGCATGAATATGAAACGCTGTTCGATAACGCAATCGTCGGCATATACGCCATCGCGTTAACCAACATCACCCAGAACATGGTCTGTGGATCGGTAACGGTTGTGGCGTACAGCAACACGCCAGCACACACCAGGTGACACAGCATATAAGCGCGCTCGGCACGCAGCCACTTATCGGCGATGATCCCCATAATGCCCGGCATAATAATCGCTGCCAGCCCTTTCGAGCTGTAGACCATACCCACATTCGCGCCGGTAAAATCCAGGGTGTTAATCATGTAAGAACCCAGGGTAACCAGCCAGCTACCCCAGATAAAATATTGCAAAAACGACATGAGCTTTAAGCGAGATGCGATACCCATTTTTCCGTTCCTTGCCAAAAAAGTAAGACCCCGCAAGCGGGGTCATGTTTTAATTATTCAGGCCAGTTTGCGCAAAAAGCCGCAGATCAGATTGATAAAATTCTGCTGTGAGAGTTCCGCTGCCGCCAGCGTCTGCGCGTGAGATAACTTCACATCCCCCAAACCTTCCGCCAGGTTGGTGATGGCAGCCACCGCAACCACTTTCAGACCGCAGTGGCGCGCAGAGATAACCTCAGGCACCACCGACATCCCCACCACATCGCCACCAATGATTTGCATCATGCGGATTTCTGCCGCGGTTTCAAAGTTTGGCCCCGGATAAGAGACAAATACGCCTTCGCTCAGCGGGAAACCTTCTTCTGCGGCAACGGTTTGCAGGATTGCACGATAGTCAGCATCATAGGCATTCGCCAGCGAAAAGAATCGCTCGCCAAAACGCTCATCGTTAAGTCCCACCATCGGTGTACCCGGCATCGTATTGATGTGATCGCTAAGCGCAACCAGACTACCCGGCCCAACTTCAGGGCGGAGGGAGCCTGCGGCATTGGTACAAAATAACAGTTCACAGCCCAGCAGCTTCAGTGTGCGAATGGCATCGGTCATCACCGTCATGCCGCGACCTTCATAAAAATGCCCACGCCCTTTCATACAGGCCACTGGAATACCGGCCAGATTTCCCAGCACCAGCTCACCGGCATGACCATGTACGGTACTGACAGGGAATCCCGGCAATTTCTCGTAAGAGATGGCCACTGCATCCTCGATTTGATCCGCCAACGCGCCGAGGCCTGAGCCAAGAATAAAGGCTACGCGCGGCGTGAAATCGGGTTTGCAACTACGAATGATGTCGGCGCTGTACCAGGGATTTTGCGAGAAAAGAGAGTGACTCATGAGATGTCCTTAATACTGAGTAGTCGAAAATAATGTCGCGTACCGCACTGTTATAGCGAGACTACGCAATCGATTACCAATACCGTTTATCCCGACAACCGATAGTAAATCGGTATGGATGAGTCGCACTAAACCAGCCTGAAATCACATTTTTTTCGGGCCAGAAATGGCACAGAAATAGAGATACATGCAGATTTGGGATTTTTATTATTAAACTCTGCTCGGCCGTATTGTCGCTGAAGTTCTGTTCACTAATGCCGATACTCATGTTTTATGGCGTGAGGAATCCGTATGACAACTATCAACGTTTCCACCCCAACTGTTCAAAGCAGTAGCGGCGGAAAAGCACCAGCCGGGAATGATATCTCCGCACAGATTGCGCAAATCACCCAAAAGATAACTAAGCTAACCCAGCAGCTCAAAGATATCCCCAACAGCAGTGGCACTATTGAGCAGAAACGCGAGCAGCAGGAACTTATTCAGACCCAAATCAAGATGTTACAAGCCCAGTTGGATCAATTGTTGCGTCGGCAGGCCGAGGAGTCGCAGCAAAAGCAAAGCGCCGATCAGAGAAAAGCTGAAGGCATCAACACGGCTTCCGACCAACATCAGGTCGATATTTATATCTGATACAACGGATCGCGGGCACGACCGGCGGTTAATTCACTGGCCTGCATTCGCACCACGTCCCACAATGCCTGAGCGGCGGTTGAGAGAGAGCGATTTTTGCGCCGCGCCAACATCAGTTGTCGTTCCACAACAGGCGTCAGGCGCTTAACCTGCAAGTGGCTACCCTGCGGTAAGGGGAGCGCCAGTGCGGGCAGCACGCTGATGCCAATCCCCGCTTCAACCATCGGGAACAGCGTGGCGGGATGACCAATCTCCTGAACAATATTGGCATCAATGGAAAAATGGGCCAACGCCGCATCGATCAGCGGTCGGCTGCCGGAAGCGTAATCCTGTAACACCAGACGTTCGTGGTACAAATCCTGCCAGTTTACCCACTCACGTTGGGCTAACGGATGATCATGGCGACACAGCAGCAGGAACGGTTCGGATAGTACGGCTTCACACTGCAGATCGGTCACGGCACCCGGGTCAATCACAATGCCAAAATCCACCTCTCCCTGACGAATACTCTCCAGTACCCACTGCTGTGGCCGGTCATGCAGCACAAAATCGATTGCCGGATAAAGCTGGTTGCTCTGCGCAATACACTGCGGAATGAGATGCGCGGAAATCGTCTGGCTGGCAGCAACCCGCACCGTACCGGTTAACTGCGTACCCACCTGCCCGGCTTCACGCAGCGTACTGTGCAGTTCATCCAGAATGCGTTCCAGCCGTGCCGCCAACTGGTGTCCGGCTTCCGTGAGCACCACCTCGCGCGTTGTACGATCCAGTAGCCGGACACCCGTCTGCCCTTCCAGCTCTTTTACACTATGACTAACCGCCGACTGGCTTAAGCCGATGATATCCCCCGCCCGGCTAAAACTTTTGGCCTGAGCGACGGTGACAAAGATACGTAATTGACGCAAAGAATAATTCATCGATTCTATTCATATATAGATGCAATAAATCAATTTTATTTCTCAAACGGAAAAACGCAAAATGTTGCTACCGAATTTCAGGAGTCTTTATGAAACTTTTTCGTATTCTTGATCCGTTCACGATAACGCTGATTACCGTTGTTTTATTGGCGTCGTTTTTCCCGGCCGAAGGTGGCTTTGTGCCTTTCTTTGAAGGCTTAACCACCGCCGCCATTGCGCTGCTGTTTTTTATGCACGGCGCCAAACTCTCTCGTGAGGCGATTATTGCCGGCGGTAGCCACTGGCGTTTGCATCTGTGGGTGATGTGCAGCACGTTCGTTGTCTTCCCGGTGCTGGGCGTCCTGTTCGCCTGGTGGGCGCCCGTCAACGTTGACCCGATGCTGTACACCGGATTCCTGTACCTGTGTATTTTGCCCGCCACGGTGCAGTCGGCTATCGCCTTTACCTCAATGGCAGGCGGTAACGTTGCCGCCGCCGTGTGTTCCGCTTCGGCCTCCAGTCTGTTGGGTATCTTTCTTTCGCCGCTGCTGGTAGGCCTGGTCATGAATATGCATGGCGCAGAAGGCAGCCTGGAACAGGTGGGGAAAATCATGCTGCAGCTGCTGCTGCCGTTCGTGCTGGGGCATCTCTCGCGACCGTGGATTGGCAACTGGGTGTCAAAACATAAAAAATGGATCGCAAAAACGGATCAATCTTCCATTTTACTGGTGGTTTACTCCGCCTTCAGTGAGGCCGTGGTTAATGGGATCTGGCACAAAGTGGGGGTCGGTTCACTGCTGTTTATCGTGGTTGTTAGCATCATATTGCTGGCAATCGTGATTGCTATCAACGTCTTTGTCGCGAGGAAATGCGGTTTCAGCAAAGCTGATGAAATCACTATTGTCTTCTGCGGATCGAAGAAAAGTCTGGCCAACGGGATCCCCATGGCAAACATCCTGTTTCCGACATCGGTAATTGGTATGATGGTGCTGCCATTGATGATTTTCCACCAAATTCAGCTGATGGTGTGCGCCGTGCTGGCGCGTCGCTACAAACAACAGACGGACGCGCTGCAGGCGCAGCAGAAGAGCCGCGCCGCGAAGGCCTAAAGCGGGCGTTTCAGGGGCTGAACCAGCTGCGTCAGCCCCTCGGTTTTAATCAGCAGCGTGATTTGCATCAGCTCACCCAGTTTGCCCGGCGGAAATTCATCCTTACGGGCAAACCACAGCAGATACTCTTCCGGAACGTCAATCAGCCGACGCCCTTTATATTTGCCAAAGGGCATGACGGTATTGGCGATTTCAACCAGCTGCTCTTTTTCCATCTCAGGCACCCAGCAAGCGGATCATTTCAGCTTCGTCGATAACGGCAATGCCCAACTCCTGCGCTTTTGCCAGTTTAGAGCCCGCCGCTTCCCCCGCAATCACTAGATCGGTTTTCTTCGACACGCTACCGGCCACTTTTGCCCCCAGCTCGGTCAGACGCGCTTTGGCGTCATCGCGTGACATCAGGCTCAGGCTACCGGTCAGCACAATCGTTTTACCGGCAAACGGGCTGTCGATTTCTTCAGCGTTGATAACCACCGGCGCTGGCCAGTGAATCCCCTGCTCCAAAAGCTGGACGATCACCTCGCGGTTACTCTCTTCGGCAAAGAAATTAAACACGTGGGTCGCCACCACGATGCCGACATCCGGCACTTTTTGCAGCTCTTCAACAGAGGCGGCTTCCAGCGCGTCGAGCGTGCCGAAATATGCAGCCAGACCTGCAGCCGTGGCTTCGCCGACTTCTCGAATGCCCAGAGCATAGAGGAAACGGGCAAACGTGGTCTCTTTCGCTTTTTCCAGCGCATTCACTACGTTTTGCGCCGACTTCGGCCCCATGCGATCAAGGCCGGTCAGCTTACCTGCGGTCAGCGTGAAAAGATCCGCTGGCGTGTGGACATACTCTTTCTCGACCAGTTGATCGATAATTTTGTCGCCCATGCCGTCGACATCCAGCGCACGGCGGGAAACGAAGTGTTTCAATGATTCCTTCCGCTGTGCCCCGCAGATTAAACCTCCGGTACAACGAGTAACCGCTTCGCCTTCCACACGCTCAACGTCAGAGTTGCATACCGGACAGTGGGTGGGAAACTCGATTTCGCGGGTATCGTCCGGGCGCTCGGAAAGCACGACGTTCACTACCTGCGGGATGACATCGCCCGCACGGCGAATGACGACTTTATCGCCAATACGCAAACCAAGACGCTCAATTTCATCCGCATTGTGCAAGGTGGCGTTACTGACCAACACCCCGGCAACCTGAACTGGCTCAAGGCGGGCGACAGGCGTAATCGCCCCGGTGCGTCCAACCTGAAACTCAACATCGCGGACAAAGGTCATCTGCTCCTGTGCCGGGAACTTAAAGGCCACCGCCCAACGCGGCGCGCGGGCAACAAAACCCAGTTGTTCCTGCAAGGCCATGGAGTTGACTTTGATCACCACGCCGTCAATATCGAATCCCAGCGTCGGTCGGTCTTCTTCAACCTTATGATAGTAAGCAAGTACTTCCTCCGGAGAGTCGCAAAGCGCCACTCTGTCGCTCACCGGCAATCCCCACTCTTTAAATTGCAGCAGGCGACCCAGATGGGTATCAGGCAGCTCGCCGCCTTCCAGTACGCCGACGCCATAGCAAAAGAAAGTAAGCGGTCGCTTCGCTGTAATACGTGGATCGAGCTGGCGCAATGACCCAGCCGCCGCGTTACGCGGGTTAGCAAACACTTTGTTGCCAGTACGGCGGGCCTCTTCGTTGATTTTTTCAAACCCGGCCTGCGGCAGGAACACCTCGCCGCGCACTTCCAGACGCGTCGGAATGTTATCGCCGCGCAGTTTTAACGGGATCGCACGAATGGTGCGCACGTTCGAGGTAATGTCTTCCCCGGTGGTGCCATCGCCGCGCGTTGCGGCGCTAACCAGCACACCGTTTTCATAGAGAATACTCACCGCCAGCCCGTCAAGCTTCAGCTCACAGCACCAGGTTAGTTTATCCGTGCTCTTCAGCCGGTCCTGTACGCGCTTGTTGAAGGCGAGAAAACTCTCTTCATCAAACACGTTATCCAGCGACAGCATGGGCACTTCATGGCGAATCTGACTGAACGCTGTTAACGGGGCGGCGCCAACGCGTTGGGTTGGCGAGTCAGGGGTAATAAGGTCCGGATGCTGCGCTTCCAGCTCGCGGAGTTCGCGCAGCAGACGATCGTATTCCGCATCGGGAATTTCCGGCGCGTCCATCACATGGTAGAGATACTCATGATGGCGAAGCGTGGTTCGCAGTTCTGTCAGTTGTTGTTCGATTGATTCCATATCGCACCATCAATGATAAAAAACCCCCGACAGGCGGGGGTTCAGAAAGGAGAGGTCACGCCAGAGGAAAATCAGGCGTGAGATTCTTTAACTTCGCGGATGCGGTCCTGATACTCGCGCAGTTTCTGCGGCGTCATCATGCGACGTTGATCGTCGAGCACCACACCGCCCACTTCATCGGCAATGTGCTGTGCGGACTGCAGCATCAGCTTGAAGTTTTGCAGCTCGTCACCATAGGACGGAACCTGCATAAAGATAGTGACGCCCGGCGTGCTGAAATCGCCGGTCATCTCAGGGTCAAACGTCCCTGGGTTAACCATATTGGCAAGACTGAACAGCGACGGGCCACTACCATCCGGGCTGAGATGACGATGGAAAATATTCATATCGCCAAATTTAAAACCAGCCTGCTGAATGCTGTTGAGCAACACTTCACCGTTGAGCTCGCTGCCGTGATGCGCCGCAACGTTCATAATGATGACCGCTTCTTTACGCTGCGGTTTTTCAGCTACGGGCGCTTCTTCAACAACCGGTTCAGGCTGCGGTTGCTGTTCAACAACAGGCTCTGCTGGCTGGAAGGTCTGTGGCGCAGGTTGTGGCGCGGGCTGCTGAACCTGCGGCGCAACGGGCTGATGTTGCATCGGCTGCTGCGCAGGTTGCTGCTGAACAGGCTGATGTTGCACCGGCTGCTGCGGTTGTACGGGCTGCGGCGGCTGCTGAACATGCGGCGGCGGTACAGGCGCTTGTGCAGGCTGCTGCGCGTGTTGACGCGGCTGAGCAGACGCATAAGGCGGCTGGTACTGGTGTTGCGGCGACTGAGGAGGAACACCATGTTCCTGAGCGCTGCCGGGAGCATGATTCACACGATGCACGCGGACTTCGCCCACGCCTTCGTCTTCCTCGACGTTGTCGTCGTAGGAATCCTCGTCATCACGTTTAGACTTCATGCGTTTCAGTGGGCGATCGCGGAATATAGAAGACCGTTCTTTACGGCTAGTCCAGAAACCATGTACCAGTAAAGCGATTATGGCGATCGCGCCAACAATGATTAATATCAGACGCAAATCCTGCATCATTATATTCTCTGTTGTTCTAACACCTTGCCACCACGGCAAACATTTACTCACTAAGAGTATTTGCCGATTACGCCAAGTGCAAGTGCACTCTTGGCTTTCACGGCATAAAGATGAATAAAAACGTGCTTTTTGCTGTTTTTTCGAACATTTCTGAACAGCCTAACGCTCAACAACCCGGTAAGATACGCAAAGTTTACCAGAGCTCATATAACAAGGAGTATGTCCTGACCATGGTTTCATCATCTGCAGTTGTACCTCGCAGCGGTTTTTATTACTTTTCTCAGGGATGGAAACTCATCACTCAACCGGGAATTCGTCGCTTTGTTATCCTGCCTTTACTGGTGAATATTCTGCTAATGGGCGGCGCATTCTGGTGGCTGTTTACGCAACTGGACAGTTGGATCCCTGCGCTGATGAGCCACGTCCCGAACTGGCTACAGTGGCTTAGCTATTTGCTATGGCCGATTGTCACGATCTCCGTGCTACTGGTGTTTGGCTACCTGTTCTCTACCATCGCCAACTGGATTGCCGCACCGTTTAACGGCTTGTTGGCGGAACAACTCGAAGCCCGCCTGACAGGTGCAACACCGCCTGACACTGGCGTTCTTGGCATCATGAAAGATGTGCCCCGTATTATGAAGCGCGAATGGCAAAAGCTGGCGTGGTATCTCCCGCGCGCCTTTGTGTTACTGCTCCTCTATTTTATCCCCGGCGTGGGGCAGACCGTTGCCCCGGTACTGTGGTTCCTGTTCAGTGCGTGGATGCTGGCTATTCAATATTGTGATTATCCGTTCGACAACCACAAAGTGCCCTTTAAAGAGATGCGTATCGCCCTGCGCACACGCAAAGTCACCAACATGCAGTTCGGTGCGCTAACCAGTCTGTTTACGATGATCCCGGTGCTCAATCTGTTCATCATGCCGGTTGCGGTTTGTGGTGCCACGGCGATGTGGGTAGACTGCTATCGTGCTAAACACGCGTTATGGAAGTAATGCAAAAATGTGTAAAACAGGGGGGGCTTATGCCGTCCCTTATTCCATACTGACGTCGAATATTTCCTTTCTGAATATAGATATGCTAAATCCTTACTTCCCCATACTTTCTCAACAGGTATGCTGAAGCGGTATCCCAATTTCATACAGTTAAGGACAGGCCATGAGTAAGATTTTTGAAGACAACTCGCTGACTATCGGTCATACGCCGCTGGTTCGACTGAACCGTATCGGTAACGGACGCATTCTGGCGAAGGTGGAGTCACGTAACCCGAGCTTCAGCGTCAAATGCCGTATCGGTGCCAATATGATTTGGGATGCCGAAAAACGTGGTGTACTGAAGCCGGGCGTTGAGTTGGTCGAACCAACCAGCGGCAACACCGGGATCGCGCTGGCCTACGTTGCTGCCGCCCGTGGTTACAAACTCACCCTGACGATGCCAGAAACCATGAGCATTGAGCGTCGCAAGTTGCTGAAGGCATTGGGTGCAAACCTGGTGCTGACCGAAGGCGCGAAAGGCATGAAGGGCGCGATTCAAAAGGCAGAAGAGATTGTTGCCAGCGACCCAGAAAAATTCCTGCTGCTTCAGCAATTCAGCAACCCGGCTAACCCGGAAATCCACGAGAAAACTACCGGCCCGGAAATCTGGGAAGATACCGATGGTCAGGTTGATGTGTTTATCTCTGGCGTAGGTACCGGCGGTACGCTGACCGGGGTGACTCGCTACATTAAAGGGACCAAGGGCAAAACGGACCTCATCACCGTTGCCGTTGAGCCGACAGACTCTCCGGTTATCGCCCAGGCGCTGGCGGGTGAAGAACTTAAACCAGGTCCACATAAAATTCAGGGCATCGGTGCAGGCTTCATTCCAGGCAACCTTGATCTGAAACTTATCGATAAAGTCGTCGCTATCACCAATGATGAAGCAATCTCTACTGCGCGTCGCCTGATGGAAGAAGAAGGTATTCTGGCAGGTATCTCTTCAGGTGCTGCCGTTGCTGCCGCGCTTAAGCTGCAGGAAGATGAAACCTTTACCAATAAGAATATAGTGGTTATTCTACCGTCATCGGGTGAGCGTTATCTGAGCACAGCACTGTTTGCCGATCTCTTCACTGAGAAAGAACTGCAACAGTAATGCCAGCATGTTAAAAACGCGTAAAAAAGCACCCTTTTGGGTGCTTTTTTGTGGCCTGCTTCAAAGTTTCAACCCACCTGGCATTGATTCAGCCCGCCGGAACTGGTATTTAACCAAACTAATTATTTTGATGCGCGAAATTAATCGTTACAGGAAAAGCGCTAGCTGAATCGATTTTATGATTTGGTTCAACTCTTCCTTTCGCGGCATAATGTTTAATGACGAACGAAACGTCAGCGGCAAGAAGTTGCCAGCAACGGATTGCACCGAACTCCTTTTGTGTCGCGTCCTGTTTACGTCGACGCTAACAATACAGGCTAAAGTTGAACCGCCAGGCTAGACTTTAGTTCCACAACACTAAACCTATAAGTTGGGGAAATATAATGTTCCAGCAAGAAGTTACCATTACCGCTCCGAACGGTCTGCATACTCGCCCTGCTGCTCAATTTGTTAAAGAAGCAAAAGGCTTTACGTCTGAAATCACTGTGACTTCCAACGGCAAAAGCGCTAGCGCAAAAAGCCTGTTTAAGCTGCAGACTCTGGGCCTGACTCAGGGCACCGTTGTTACCCTTTCCGCAGAAGGCGAAGACGAGCAGAAAGCAGTTGAGCATCTGGTTAAACTGATGGCTGAACTCGAGTAAGTTCAACGAGTTCTTTTAAATATCAGTCACAAGTAAGGTAGGGTTATGATTTCAGGCATTTTAGCATCCCCGGGTATCGCTTTCGGCAAGGCACTGCTGCTGAAAGAAGACGAAATCGTCATTGACCGGAAAAAAATTTCTGCCGACAAGGTTGATCAGGAAGTTGAACGTTTTCTGAGCGGTCGTGCCAAGGCATCTGCGCAACTGGAAGCGATCAAAACCAAAGCTGGTGAAACATTCGGTGAAGAAAAAGAAGCCATCTTTGAAGGGCATATTATGCTGCTCGAAGATGAGGAGCTGGAGCAGGAAATCATAGCCCTGATTAAAGATAAGCACATGACGGCTGACGCCGCTGCGCATGAGATTATCGAAGGTCAGGCCACAGCCCTGGAAGAGCTGGATGATGAATACCTGAAAGAACGTGCGGCTGACGTACGTGACATCGGTAAACGCCTGCTGCGTAACATCCTGGGTCTGGCAATTATCGACCTGAGCGCTATCCAGGAGGAAGTTATCCTGGTTGCCGCTGACTTGACCCCGTCAGAAACTGCACAGCTGAACCTCGAGAAGGTGCTGGGTTTCATCACTGATGCAGGTGGACGTACCTCTCATACCTCAATCATGGCGCGTTCTTTGGAACTGCCTGCCATCGTCGGTACTGGTAGCGTCACCTCTCAGGTGAAAAACGACGACTATCTGATTCTGGATGCCGTAAACAATCAGGTTTACGTCAACCCAACTAACGACGTTATCGAACAACTGCGTGCCGTTCAGGAGCAGGTTGCTACCGAGAAAGCGGAACTCGCTAAGCTGAAAGATCTGCCGGCTATCACGCTGGACGGACATCAGGTTGAAGTGTGTGCCAACATTGGTACCGTTCGTGACGTTGAAGGCGCTGAGCGTAATGGCGCTGAAGGCGTGGGTCTGTATCGTACCGAATTCCTGTTCATGGACCGTGAATCGCTGCCAACTGAAGAAGAACAGTTTGCTGCGTATAAAGCCGTTGCTGAAGCGTGTGGCTCTCAGGCGGTTATCGTCCGTACCATGGACATTGGCGGCGATAAAGAACTGCCGTACATGAATTTCCCGAAAGAAGAGAACCCGTTCCTGGGCTGGCGTGCCGTGCGTATCGCGATGGATCGTAAAGAGATCCTGCGTGACCAGGTTCGCGCTATTCTGCGTGCCTCTGCTTTCGGCAAACTGCGCATCATGTTCCCGATGATTATCTCTGTTGAAGAAGTGCGCGCACTGCGCAAAGAGATCGAAATCTACAAACAGGAACTGCGCGACGAAGGTAAAGCATTCGACGAAAGCATTGAGATTGGCGTGATGGTGGAAACACCGGCTGCGGCAACCATTGCGCGTCATTTAGCCAAAGAAGTTGATTTCTTTAGTATCGGTACCAATGATTTAACGCAGTACACCCTGGCAGTTGACCGTGGTAATGATATGATTTCACACCTTTACCAACCGATGTCGCCATCTGTTCTGACGCTGATCAAGCAAGTTATTGATGCTTCTCATGCTGAAGGCAAATGGACCGGCATGTGTGGTGAGCTTGCAGGCGACGAACGTGCTACACTTCTGTTGCTGGGGATGGGTCTGGACGAATTCTCTATGAGCGCCATTTCTATCCCGCGCATTAAGAAGATTATCCGTAACACGAACTTCGAAGATGCGAAGGTGTTAGCAGAGCAGGCTCTTGCTCAACCGACAACGGACGAGTTAATGACGCTGGTTAACAAGTTCATTGAAGAAAAAACAATCTGCTAATCCACGAGATGCGGCCCAATTTACTGCTTAGGAGAAGATCATGGGTTTGTTCGATAAACTGAAATCTCTGGTTTCTGATGATAAGAAAGACACCGGAACTATTGAGATTGTTGCTCCGCTCTCTGGCGAGATCGTCAACATCGAAGACGTGCCGGATGTAGTTTTTGCTGAAAAAATCGTTGGTGATGGTATTGCTATCAAACCAACCGGTAACAAAATGGTTGCTCCTGTAGATGGCACCATCGGCAAAATCTTTGAAACCAACCATGCGTTCTCTATCGAATCTGATAGCGGCATTGAGCTGTTTGTTCACTTCGGTATTGATACCGTTGAACTGAAAGGCGAAGGTTTCAAGCGTATCGCTGAAGAAGGTCAGCGCGTGAAAGTGGGCGACCCGGTTATTGAATTCGATCTGCCGCTGCTGGAAGAAAAAGCCAAGTCTACCCTGACTCCGGTTGTTATCTCCAACATGGACGAAATCAAAGAACTGATCAAACTGTCCGGTAGCGTGACCGTGGGTGAAACCCCGGTTATCCGCATCAAGAAGTAATTCTTGCCGCAGAGAAAAATGGCGCCGATTGGCGCCATTTTTTTATACACTTCATCCGCCATTAAATGTGCGCGGTCATCGGTCGATAATACGCTTCGCGCATCAGGATTTTCATGCCTTCCGGCCCGCTTTCCAGCATCCGTCGTTCCGAATCCGCCACCAACAACTCACAGTCGTAACCACCCGCAATGCCAAACATGGCCCGCGCCACGCAGATATCTTCCAGCGCTTCTTTCCCGCTGGTGTCAAAATGTCCAACCATACGCCCATTCTGGCGAACCACCAGCCGGTAACTCTTCATCGCGACTCCCCTGCCGGTGGCAGAATTAATTCATCACAACAGCACTGGTGCGTCCACGTCATCACTTCCAGTACGCGCTGTGCAGCGTCATGCGTGGCAGCAGTGAGTGGTTTCCCCAGCACGATACCGCTCACCAGTTCAGCGCAGAACAGATCGCCGGTGCCCTTCAGGTCCGTTTTCACCCGCGGATGGGCTAGCACCTCAACCGTTTCAGCTGTCACAACGGCAACCTGAATGACCTCCTCGGTTTCTCCCGGTGCGCTGGTGATCACCACCCATTTCAGCGTATCAGTGAGCAGCGATTTGGCTGCCGATATCGCTTCATCCAGCGTGCGACACGGTTTACCGCTCAATATCTGCAGCTCAAACACGTTTGGCGTCAGTCCCTGTGCCAGCGGTAACAGATGTTTGCGATACGCCTGCGGTATTTCGGCCTTTACGTACATGCCGCTGTCCGTATCGCCAATCACCGGATCGACCAGAATACACAGATCCGGGTGGGTAGCCCGAACGGTCTCCAGCCACTGTGCCAACAGAGCGATTTGTTCCGCACTGCCCATATACCCCGTGGTCACCGCTTTTAGCTCACGTAACGCATCGCGCTCATTTAAGGCGCGAAGATAGCCGCTAAACCAGTCGGCCGGGATAACACCACCATAAAAGGTCTCATAATGCGGTGTATTACTGAACAGCACCGTTGGGATCGCGGTGACGCGTAATCCCTGCGCTTTGATGGCTGGGACGGCGATACTGTTGCCTACGCTGCCATACACCACCTGTGACTGGACGGCGACAATATCGGTTTGTAACGCCCGATGCTTGTCGTCGAAGAGCACTGACTGTATTTCACTCTCCTGCTCCATAAACCTCTCCTCTCGCTGGACAGCGGGCTGACGCCTCACTATTATCGTCATATGCTAAAATTCATTTTGTCATAGGTCAATAATGATCGACGGAAAAACCGCTAACGAAATTTTTGACAGTATTCGTCAACATGTCGCTACAGGCACGTTGGCAGCAGGAGAAACGTTGCCACCGGTGCGTGAACTGGCAACAGCATTGAACGTTAACCGTAATACTGTCGCGGCGGCTTATAAACGCCTTGTCACCTCCGGACTGGCTCAGAGCCTCGGACGCAATGGCACGGTGATCAAAGAAATTTCTGCCCCCGTTGCGCTGGAAGGTGGAAACCCGGATACCCCGCTTACCGACCTTTCCGGCGGTAACCCTGCGCCGACTTGTCTCCCCGATCTCAGCCGTTATTTCGCGCAAATAAATAAGAATCCACGTCTGTATGGCGATGCCGTCGTATCGCCTGAGCTTAAAACCTGGGCCACACGCTGGATGCAGGATGCCCTCCCTGGCGTGGGGGAAATTGATATCACCAGCGGTGCTATTGATGCCATTGAACGGCTACTGTGCGCCCATTTATTGCCGGGCGATAGCGTCGCGGTAGAAGATCCCTGCTTTTTAAGTAGCATCAATATGTTGCGTTATGCGGGATTCTCAGCGAGCCCGGTCACCGTAGACAACGAAGGCATGCAACCCGACATGCTGGAGGCTGCGTTACAAAGAGGTGCGCGGGCGGTGATCCTGACGCCGCGGGCTCACAACCCAACGGGATGTAGCCTGAGTGCCCCACGCGCGGCGCAATTGCAGGAAATTCTGGCCCGCTATCCACAGAAGCTGGTGATCGTCGACGACCACTTTGCGCTGCTATCTGCTTGCCACTGGTATCCGGTGATTGCGAAGGAAACCACACACTGGGCAGTCGTCCGTTCAATGTCGAAAACATTAGGTCCGGACTTACGCCTGGCCATTGTGGCCAGCGATCCGGTCACTTCAGCGAAACTGCGGTTACGACTCAACTCCGGTAGCCAGTGGGTCAGCCATCTGCTTCAGGATTTAGCCTGCGCCTGCCTGAGCGACGAAGAGTATCAACATAAGCTGGTGCAGACTCAGCAGTTTTACGCAACACAGCAGCAAAAACTGACCACCGCTCTCAGAGGATATGGCATTGATCTGCCCGTCGCTGATGGTCTGAATCTGTGGCTGCCTCTGGCGCACCACAGTCAATCACTTGCTTTTGCCCTGGCAAAATCCGGTTGGCTGGTACGCGAAGGCGAGGTATTTGGTGTGAATACACCATCGCACGGTCTGCGCATTACGCTGTCGACCTTAAACGACAACGATATTCATAAGCTGGCGGCTGATATTCATCAGGCGCAAAAGCGCTAACAGGAGAGAAAAAGTGCGAGTTCATTTTGTTATTCATGAGTCTTTTGAATCTGCTGGCGCGTATCTGCCGTGGGCCGAATCACGTGGCTATACCATCAGCTGGTCACGGGTTTACGCCGGAGAATCGGTTCCCGCCAATGCCGATGGCTTCGACATGCTGGTCGTCTTTGGCGGTCCGCAGTCTCCACGCACCACGCTGGCGGAGTGCCCGTATTTTGACTCTCAGGCCGAACAGCACCTGATCAACCAGGCGATTGCGGCACGCAAAATTGTGGTGGGGATCTGCTTAGGTTCACAGCTCATTGGCGAAGCGCTGGGCGCGAAAGTATGTCAAAGCCCGGAAAAAGAGATTGGTCATTTTCCCATTACACTGACTGAAGCAGGTAAAGCGCACCCGCTGATCGCCCACTTTGGATCGCCGCTGATGGTCGGTCACTGGCACAACGATATGCCAGGATTAACCGACCAGGCGACAATTCTTGCCACAAGCGTTGGCTGCCCACGACAAATCGTACAATACGGTAATTTTGTCTATGGCTTTCAGTGCCATATGGAATTTACCGCCGAAGCGGTCGAAGGACTAATTCAGCACTCTGAGCAGGAGTTAGCCGAAGCCAAAGGGAAGCGTTTCATCCGCTCAGTGGAAGAGATGCGCGCATGGGATTATCAGCAGATGAATGAGAGGCTGTGGCAATTCCTTGATAAACTTGTGGAAAAACGTAACGATTGATTATGGCAGGCCGGATAAGACGCTTTACGTCGTCATCCGGCGATCGTGCCGTACGTTTGCCTGATGGCGCTATGCTTATCAGGCCTACAAACTAAATCCCTGATCCCTGGTTAAAGTGCTCTTCGCCAAACACGCCGGTCGAAAGGTAGCGATCGCCGCGATCGCAGATGATCGCCACCACCACAGATCCGGGTGTCGCACGCGCCACGCGTAACGCCCCCGCTACCGCGCCGCCAGAGCTAACACCGCAGAAAATGCCTTCACGAACAGCCAGTTCACGCATGGTGTTTTCTGCATCATTCTGATGAATATCCAGCACCTCATCCACCAGCGAGGCGTTAAAAATGCCCGGCATATACTCCGCAGGCCAACGACGAATCCCCGGAATACTGCTGCCCTCTTCCGGCTGCAGGCCAACGATGGTAACCGCTTTTTCCTGCTCGCGCAGAAAACGAGATACGCCGGTAATGGTGCCGGTCGTGCCCATGCTGGAGACAAAATGGGTAATACGACCCGACGTCTGCTGCCAGATTTCCGGTCCGGTGGTGGTGTAATGCGCGTACGGGTTATCCGGATTATTAAATTGGTCGAGAAGTTTACCTTCTCCGCGCTGCGCCATTTCCAGCGCTAAATCGCGCGCGCCTTCCATTCCCTGCTCTTTGGTCACCAGTATCAGTTCAGCCCCGTAAGCCCGCATCGCCGCACGGCGTTCCTGACTCATGTTGTCTGGCATCAGCAGCTTCATGTGATAGCCTTTCAGCGCGGCGATCATCGCCAGCGCAATCCCGGTATTACCGCTGGTTGCCTCGATCAACACATCACCAGGCTTAATTTCTCCACGTTTTTCCGCTTCGACAATCATCGACAGCGCGGCCCGGTCTTTCACCGAACCCGCGGGATTATTGCCTTCCAGCTTAACCCAAATTTCACTACCGTTATCCGGCGTCAGACGTTGTAATTTCACCAGAGGCGTATTGCCAATTGTTTGTTCTAATGTGTTCATGAGTGCTGTCCAATAAAAAGCCGGGTGGCGCTGCGCTTACCCGGCCTACAAAATCACGGCATATGCGGTAGGCCCGGTAAGCATAGCGCCACCGGGCGATAAACCTGCAAATTAACCTATCAGGCAGATTCCGCCAGAGCAAGTTCCTCTTCACGCGTTTCAATACGCTGGTCGCCATTATACAGACGCGCATTTTGCAGCCCGACAAACAGCCGTTCGCCGCGGCTTGGGGAATCATCGCCCTGCATGATGACCGTCAGCGGTTCGTTATACCACCCCAGCGGTTGCACAACTAATTGGGTGTAGTGACCTTTCGGGCTGGCTTCCAGTACCTGTACCGGCAACGGGGAATCCAGGCTGGTACGACGGCTCACATCCACTTCCCACGGACGCAGGAACAGGTCGACCGGCCCTTGATACGCTGGCGTATAACCCAGCGGCCAGCGGTGTGCGCCGACGTGGAATTGGCCGCCGCGAATCGTCCCCTGCAGACGGTTAACCTCACCCATAAACTCCAGCACAAAGCGGGTAGCCGGTTCACGCCAGACCTGGTCCGGCGCATCGGCTTGTTCAATATGTCCCTGGCTCATTACCACCACGCGGTCTGCGACTTCTGTCGCTTCTTCCTGATCGTGGGTCACAAACACGCTGGTGAACTTCAACTCTTCATGCAACTGACGCAGCCAGCGACGCAGCTCTTTACGCACCTGAGCATCGAGCGCGCCAAATGGCTCATCGAGCAGCAGGATCTGCGGCTCTACCGCCAGCGCACGCGCCAACGCCACACGCTGTTTTTGCCCACCAGAAAGCTGCGCCGGGAAGCGATCCGCCAGATGGGCAAGCTGCACCATCTCCAGCAATTTGGTGACTTTCGCTTTGATGGCCGCCGCATTCGGACGCTCACGCCGTGGCAAAACCGTCAGGCCAAAGGCGATATTGTCGAAAACGGTCATATGGCGAAACAGCGCATAGTGTTGAAAGACGAAGCCAACTTTACGGTCACGCGCATGTAAGCGACTGACATCGGTGCCATGAAAACGGATATGCCCGCTGGACTGATGCTCCAGCCCGGCAATAATTCGCAGCAGCGTGGTTTTGCCCGAGCCGGATGGCCCCAGCAGCGCGACCATCTGACCTGAAGGAATATCCAGCGAGATATCGTTCAGCACCTGGGTGCGACCAAAAGACTTCTTAATATTGGCAATCTCAATGCTCATGATTTTCCTCCTGCTGCGCGCGTTTCTCCTGGTTCTCCAGACGCCATTGCAACATGCTCTTCAAAAACAGGGTAATAATCGCCATCAGCGTTAACAGCGCTGCAGCGGTAAAGGAGCCGACCGTGTTGTAGTCCTGCTCCAGTAATTCAATTTGTAGCGGTAGCGATAGGGTTTCGCCGCGAATCGAGCCGGAAACCACCGACACCGCGCCAAACTCGCCAATCGCACGGGCGTTGGTCAGCACCACGCCGTACAGCAACGCCCAACGGATATTCGGCAGCGTAACGCGCCGGAACATCTGCCAGCCGGACGCGCCAAGCAGAACCGCCGCTTCATCTTCATTGCTTCCCTGGCTTAACATCACTGGCACCAGCTCACGCACCACAAACGGACAGGTGACGAATACCGTCACCAGCACCATCCCCGGCCAGGCAAACATAATTTGCAGGTTATGCTCATCCAGCCATCCACCCAGCGGACCGTTAGAGCCGTAAAACAGCAGATAAACCAGGCCGGCGACCACCGGCGAGACGGCAAACGGAATGTCCAGTAAGGTCAGCAACAGCTGGCGTCCTGGGAAGTTAAAGCGGGTCACCAGCCAGGCCAGCAATACGCCAAACACCAGGTTCACCGGTACTGCAATCAGCGCAATCAGCACCGTCAGCCAGATAGCGTGCAGCATGTCCGGGTCGGCCAGGTTCTGTAATACCGGCATTAATCCCTTGCTGAACGCCTGCACGAAGATGTAAATCATCGGCACCAGCAAAATAAATGCGGACACCAGCATGCCAGTGCCGATCAGAAACCATTTACCCCAGTTAATTCGGGGCGCCCCATAGTGTTTCAATTGGGTAATCTCTGCCATCAGTGACCTACCACGCGTCGACCAAAGCGACTCTGCAGGGTGTTAATCGAAAACAGCAGCAACAACGAAGCCCCAAGGATTACTGACGCAATCGCACTGGCGGCCGGGTAGTCAAACTCCTGCAAGCGAACGAAAATCATCAGCGAGGTGACTTCCGTTTTCCACGCGATATTCCCGGCGATAAAAATAACCGCGCCAAACTCACCGAGGCTTCGGGTAAACGAGAGCGCAACGCCCGCCACCAGCGCGGGAGACAACTCCGGCAGCACCACTTTACGAAAACTCTGCCAACGCGTAGCCCCCAGCGTTTCCGCCGCTTCTTCATACTCCGGACCTAACTCTTCCAGCACCGGCTGTACGGTACGTACCACAAACGGAATGCTGGTAAACGCCATCGCCACCGCGATACCAAGCCAGGTGTAGGTCACCTTGATATCCAGCTTCGCCAGCCACTCGCCGTAGAAGCCATTAACCGAAAACAGCGACGCCAGCGTCAGACCCGCTACCGCCGTAGGCAGCGCAAATGGCAGGTCCATCAGCGCATCCAGCAGCGTGCGGCCCGGAAAACGATAGCGGGTTAAGATCCACGCCATTAACAGACCAAACACGCCGTTAAAAATCGATGCCACAAACGCCGACAGCAGCGTGACTTTATAGGCCGCCACGACCTGCGGGTTAGTAATCACATCCCAGTATTGCGCCCAGCTCATCTGCGCCAGTTGCATCACCAGCGCGCTCAGCGGCAGAAGCAATATCAGGCACACAAACAGTAAGCTGGTGCCCAGGCTTAAGGTGAAGCCGGGCAGCACGCGTCGGGAAGAAACAGCAAACATTTACTTGCGCCCCGCCGCCAGCAGTTTGTCCAGCTCTCCACCGCTGACAAAGTGTGTTTTCATCACTTCAGGCCAGGAGCCGAACTTGTCTTCTACGCGGAACAATTCAGTCTGCGGGAATTTATCTTGCAGCTTGTCCATCACCTGGGGGTTATTCACACGGTAGTAATAGTCGGTGATGATGGTTTGCGCCTGCGGGCTGTACAGCCAGTTCAGATACGCTTTAGCCGCTTTCTCTGTCCCGTTGGCCTGCACATTCTTATCTACCCAGGCAACCGGGAACTCGGCAAGAATATTGGTTTTCGGAATAACAACCTCAAAACCCTGCGCTTCATACTGCTTGCGAATGTTATTCACTTCTGACTCGAAGCTGATCAATACGTCACCGAGCCCACGCTCGGCAAAAGTGGTGGTTGCGCCGCGGCCGCCGGTATCAAACACTTCGACGTTTTTCAGAAACTGGGTCATGAACTGTTCGGTTTTGGTTTTATCACCACCGTCAGCTTTATCCGCAGCACCCCACGCCGCCAGATAGGTATATCGCGCGTTACCGGAGGTTTTTGGATTCGGGAAAATCAGTTTCACATCAGAACGCACAAGGTCATTCCAGTCATGAATGTTTTTCGGGTTCCCCTTACGCACCAGGAAGCCCATGGTGGAATAGAATGGCGAACTGTTATTCGGCAGACGGCTTTGCCAGTCGGCGGGGATCAACTTGCCTTTGTCGTGCAGGATCTGTACATCGGTCACCTGGTTATAGGTCACCACATCGGCTTTCAGCCCCTGCAGAATCGCCAGCGCCTGTTTTGATGACCCGGCATGAGATTGTTTTATCGTCAGTTTGTCACCGCCGTTATCCTTCGCCCATTGCTGTTCAAACGGGGGATTAAGGGCGGCAAACAGCTCGCGAGACACATCGTATGAACTGTTCAACAGTTCTGTTGCCTGCGCCTGACCCACCAGCAACAGCAGCGCCGCCAGCGTCAGAGTTCTTTTTTTCAGTAAGTTAACGGCCATTGCGCACCCTTATAAATTTAATGACTTTCTTATGGTCATCATATTTATAACCGGCACTAAAGGAGTAACGGTTTTATATACCGTTTGATGATTTGAAAGTTGAAAAGAGAATAAGGGGAAACCCCTCCCCAGGTTCACCGGGGAGGAGACTGGCATCAATCAGATGCCGACGCTGACGCTTTCAGGCAGGGTGCTGCCGCCATCAATCACGTTTTGCGTGCCAGTTAAGTAGCTGGATTCATCCGACGCCAGGAACGCCGCCAGTTCACCCACTTCAAGCGGACAGGCCAGACGGCGCATCGGGATCGCTTTCGCCATGTCGACTAATACCGATTCAGGATCGTCCGGGTTAGACTGACGTGCAATATTTTCCGCCATTGGCGTACGAACGTAGCCCGGGCAAATGGCATTTACACGAATCCCCGATTGCGCGTACTCAACCGCCAGGGACTTGGTTAAGCCGATAATAGCGGCTTTCGACAACGCATACGCCGTTTCACCCGGGTCGGCCACCAGATCGCCAGTTACCGATGACATCATCACGATGCGCCCGTCTTTGCGCGCAATCATCTCCGGCAGAACGGCCTTCGTCACGTTCCAGACGCCTTTAATGTTGACATCAATGTGGAAGTCGCGATCTTCATCGCTCATTTCAAGGAAGTTGCCAAGGCGACATACGCCTGCATTGTTGACCAGAATGTCGATTTTGCCTTCAATTTTCTTCGCGCGTTTTACCGCTTCCGTAACCGACGCAAAATCTCTGACGTCTGCGTGAACCGCTGTGCAGCGATGCCCGCGCCCTGCCAGTTCATCCGCCAGCTTTTCAATCTCATCGGAGATATCCAGCAGGATTAAGTTCGCGCCATGGCGGGCAAATGTTCTGGCGATCCCCTCGCCAATACCCTGAGATGCGCCCGTAATCAATGCTGTTTTGCCCGTGAGTTTTCCCATTTCAATATTCTCCTTTTGAATATGAAGCCTTCACTTCATTCACGCAGAAGATACAGCATTAACAAATTCATGCTGAGGAATAGCTCACTAAATCAGGTTAATGTCAGGTAAAAAAAATCCCCGTCGGGGCGGGGATTTTCAATTTCATGACAGATAAGAACGCGGTAGGTCTGGTAAGCGTGAGCGCAACCAGGCAACACCGGGGTTACAGCGCCATCAGTCGATCCAGCGACGGTGCAAAGTAATAGCCACCGGTGACCGGTTTGGTGAAGCGCAGCATCGCGTCACGTTTACCGTCGGTATCACCAAACATGCTCAGCAGTTGCTGCTCAATATTGTGCAGACGCGCGCAGTACGCGCAGAAATAGAGACCATGCGTACCGCTGGCTGTACCGTATGGCAGGCTCTGACGCACAATTTTCAGCCCCTTGCCATCTTCTTTCAGATCCACACGGCTCAGGTGAGAGGTGACCGGGCGGTCGTCACCGTCGATCTCTTCGTTGGCTTCCTTGGTACGGCCAATCATCATTTCCTGGTCATGGATGCTCATGCGGTTAAGCTGCTTCAGGTTATGTTCCCAACGCTGCACGAATACATAGCTGCCACCGGCATCGACGCCATCTTTAATAACAGCGACTTCACGGCGCGTTTCTTCGCCTGCCGGGTTTTCAGTGCCATCAACAAAGCCGCTGAGGTCACGCTCTTCCACCCAGCGGAAACCGTGGATCTCTTCTTTAACCTCAATGCAATCGCCAAATGCTTCCATTGCCGCCTGCGCAACGGAGAAGTTCACGTCATGGCGCAGCGAGAGAATATGGATCAGTACGTCATACTGGGTCGCCGGAGCCAGACCTTTACCGTAGGGGATGAAGTCCTTCAGCTCTTCCGCGCCCACGCCGCCGCTCAGTGTGCGCCAGGTGTTGTTGCCAAAAGCGACTACCGCGCCCAGATGCGCATCCGGAAATTTCGCTTCAAAGGTCGCCAGCTTATCGGCAAACGTTTTGCTGGCCGTTCGCAGGGCCTCAACATCACCTTTTACATTGGCTTCAATCCAAATCGCCGCACGGCAATGTTCTGGCAAAATGCCACTCTGAACCTGAGACATTGTTCCTCCTGAAAAAAGCTGCCACGACATCGTGGCATTGCTGGGCGTTATTCTACCTGTTTTTTTAGTAAGTCGATTTGTTCAGACGCAAATTAACGCCGCCAGATAATTTTGCTTACTTTCCACTCTTGTAGCGTATCGTCAGACGGCATTATGCCTTCAGGGCCGCTCCAGTCACCGGAAAAAATATAGCTAATATGCTGACTTCCTTCGGCTTTACACTCAACGCCCGCGCTATCATCACCGGTTGCTTTCTGGCAATGACCAAAAGCTTTAGTGTAAAGGTCGCTAAACGGTGTACCGATTTCGACACCCGCGGCTGATGCGATGTCGCTGTCCAATACATCAATGCGATTGATCGTTCCCTGGTCGCCATTGATCACCATTGCCAGCTTGTCACCTTTCATTGCCTCAAAAAAGCGCACGACAGTGCCGTTATTGGTTTTCATGCCACTACGCAGGCGATAATCGCCATCCAGCGCATCAGCAATGGTCTTTTCATCCAATGTCGTCGCACCCGTGAGTTTTCCCACGCCTTGCTCAGTGACCTCGGTCGAAGAACCAAACCAGTTCCACGGATTAGCGGCGGACCAGTTCACCGATGAGAGGGTTGAACACCCGGTCAGCACAAGCGGTATCGCGCATAACGTCAAACGCAGTGATTTCATTTCACTTCCTTCCATATTTATCAACGCTGCTTTGAGTCCGGTTTCACTAAAAAGTGCCGTTATTCTTTCTCGGGGGAAAAACAGGCGCGCAAACGTTGATTGGTTAACAGCCAGACCAGCGCGACAATATCCGCCACCAGCAGCGCCAGACCAACGCCGTTGACCGGATCGCCCCCCAACCACAGCATCGGCTGCCAGCAGAGCAGCGCCAGTTGAGCCAGAATCAGTAATCCGCGCAGCCTGTGCCACAAAACGGGGAACGCAAAACGCCGCCCGCTGAGTAAAAACGCCAGCACGGCCGGAACACCGGGAAGTAACCCCAGCCAGAATGCGTCATGATCGGGATAAAACAGATTCAGCAACGTGTTGCCCTGCTCACGAGAAGAACCGGCAATCACAAACAAAACCCAGGTGCGTGCCTGCAACAACAGTACGCACCAGAAGAGAAAAGGCAGGCGCAGATGCCCATGACCGTCATAGTCGGCCGGATGAAACTCAGTACTCTTCATCTTCAATCAAACGCTTGCCCAGATGGAGTACATCGGTATGTTCATAGCCCAGACGCTCATACATACCCAGCACAACGTCATTATCGTCACGCACCATGATTTGAATCTTTGGACAACCGCGGGCAATGAGCTTTTTCTCCAGTCGGTTCAGCAGCGCATTAGCAATACCGCGCCCCCTGAACTCAGGATGCACGCCAAGGTAATAGGCGGAGCCACGATGACCGTCATAGCCCCCCATCACTGTGCCGACCACCTCGCCGTTCACTTCTGCGACCAGAAACAAGCTGACGTCATGATTGACCTTGCGTTCAATGTCCATTTCCGGGTCATTCCATGGACGCAGCAGATCACAGCGCTCCCAGAGGGTGATCACCTCTTCGAAATCTTCCTGGCGAAATACGCGTATTTCCATGGTATTAGTTTCCTTTTCAGGACGTTAAAAAGCGATTATGGCGCGAACCACTGATTTAGCCAATATCTGACGCGAAGCGACGGAAAAAATGGCATAATACGGAATTGTCACGTATTGAAATGAAAAGTAAAACAATTCTTATCCCGATCCGTCGCAACGGACAACGCGATACGATATAACGTTTAGAACCTTTTTTTTACAACTCAGGCCGTATGAGCACTTTTAAACCACTAAAAACACTCACATCGCGCCGCCAGGTGTTGAAAGCCGGGCTGGCCGCCCTGACGCTGTCAGGCATGTCGCAAGCCATCGCTAAAGAAGAAGCGCTTAAGACCAGCAATGGTCACAGCAAACCGAAAGCGAAAAAAGCCGGCGCTAAGCGCGTAGTTGTCCTCGATCCGGGTCACGGCGGGATTGATACCGGCGCCATTGGTCGCAACGGTTCAAAGGAGAAGCACGTGGTGCTGGCGATTGCCAAAAACGTGCGCTCGATTCTACGCAACCAGGGGATTGATGCACGCCTGACCCGCTCCGGCGATACGTTTATTCCACTGTACGATCGCGTCGAGATAGCCCATAAGCATGGCGCCGATCTGTTCATGTCGATTCACGCCGACGGTTTCACCAATCCGAGCGCCGCAGGTGCGTCGGTCTTTGCGCTGTCTAACCGCGGTGCCAGTAGCGCCATGGCGAAATATCTGTCCGACCGTGAAAACCGGGCCGATGAAGTCGCCGGGAAGAAAACCACCGATAAAGACCATTTGCTGCAGCAGGTATTGTTCGATCTGGTGCAAACCGACACCATTAAAAACAGCCTGACCTTAGGCTCGCATATTCTCAAGAAGATCAAGCCAGTACATCGTCTGCACAGTCGTAGCACGGAACAGGCCGCCTTCGTGGTGCTAAAATCACCGTCAATTCCGTCGGTACTGGTCGAAACCTCGTTCATTACCAACCCGGAAGAAGAGCGACTGCTGGGCACGACGGCGTTTCGTCAAAAAATCGCTACCGCTATCGCCAATGGCATCATTAGCTATTTCCACTGGTTTGATAACCAGAAAGCACACTCGAAGAAACGTTAATCATGAAGCCCGATGCACAGCGCGTAAAACAGTTCCTGCTTAGTCTGCAGGATAATATTTGCCAGCAGTTATCCGCCGTCGATGGCGCAGAGTTTATTGAAGATAACTGGCAGCGTGAAGCGGGCGGCGGCGGTCGTAGCCGGGTGCTGCGTAACGGTGGTATTTTCGAGCAAGCGGGCGTCAACTTCTCCCACGTCCACGGCGATGCAATGCCAGCATCGGCTACTGCACATCGCCCGGAGCTTGCCGGGCGCAGCTTTGAGGCGATGGGTGTCTCGCTGGTGGTGCATCCGCAGAATCCTTACATTCCGACCAGCCATGCCAACGTACGGTTTTTTATCGCGGAAAAACCGGGCGCCGACCCGGTGTGGTGGTTTGGCGGCGGCTTTGATTTAACGCCCTACTACGGCTTTGATGAGGATGCGATTCACTGGCACCGCACAGCGCGTGATCTGTGCCAGCCGTTCGGCAATGACGTTTATCCACGTTACAAGAAGTGGTGCGATGACTACTTCTTTCTCAAGCACCGTAACGAGCAGCGCGGCATCGGCGGACTGTTTTTCGATGATTTAAATACGCCAGATTTCGACCACTGCTTCGCCTTTATGCAGGCGGTCGGGCAAGGTTACACCGAAGCGTATCTGCCAATCGTCGAACGCCGCAAAGCGATGAGCTGGGGCGAGCGCGAGCGAAACTTCCAGCTTTATCGTCGCGGACGCTATGTGGAATTTAATCTGGTGTGGGATCGCGGCACGTTATTCGGTTTACAGACCGGCGGGCGCACGGAATCGATTTTGATGTCGATGCCGCCGCTGGTACGCTGGGAATATGACTGGCAGCCGGAAGCGAACAGCCCGGAAGCCGCCCTTAGCGAATTTATTCAGGTCCACGACTGGGTGTAATGGCCGGATAAGCAACGGCAAAACCCGTAGGCCGGATAAGACGTGTTAGCGTCGCATCCGGCACAATAATCTCATCACGCCCACTGACGCATGCGCTGATGCAGCGTCAGCGACGGTTTCTCCGCAAACAACTGCTGGTAATCGGTAGCAAACTGCCCTAAATGCCAGAATCCCCACTGCATCGCAGCGTCTTTCACCGTCGCACTTTGCGACCACGGGCTAATAAGCTCCCGGCGCACGGCATTCAGACGAATACGTTTTAACCAGGCATTCGGTCCGATACCGAGGATTGCGTGAAACGCGTTTTGCAGCGTGCGACGACTCACATGTAGCTGGTTGCACAAGTCGAGTACGGTCAGCGGCTCTGACATATTTTCCAGCACATATTCGCGCGCCCGCGACAGCAGGCGGCGATAGCTCTGATGGCTGATGCTTTCAGCGGTCATAATCGGCTGAGCGTCTTCCAGCATGGTGCCCATCGCCAGCAGCAGGTTATCACCCAACACTTTGCGCACCGCCGGCTGATGAAGGTTCTCAGGATTCTCGCTAAACGTCGCCAGCGCCTGTTGCACAAAGCCCCATAGCGCGGCTTTATGCTGTTCTTTTACCTCCAGCGCCGACTGGTTGCGCAGCATATGCAGCACCCTTTCCGGGTTATGCAGGAAGTTCGCCTGACGCGCAATGGTGTCTTCAGAGATAACGACCCCAAGAATGGTGTAATCATCGGGTGTGCTCAGCTCAAACTCCGTTCCGCCTGGGCGGGTCGCAATTTCAGCACTGCCAAGGCATTGCGTACCAATAAATCCCTGCTCGCCGCGGGTGGCCGGAATACCAAACCAGAACGAGTTCGGCCAGACCAGGCATGACTGGCGCAGCGCAAGACCGGTGTATTCACGGAACACCTGAATATCATCAAGCAGGATTTCCGTGAACTCGCCATGAAATTTTCCCGGATGCAGTTGATCGTAAATCTGCTGCCAGGCGGTAATCGTCAGGGCATGCTCATACACATCTGTTGTTCGCCGTTGGTGAACGTTGTCCACCTCGACCTTCGGCGTAAGTTTAACGTCTTCGGGTAATGCTTCATGATAAAGATGGTGCAGGTTTGCAGTACGGGTCTTTTTCATGATCTTTTAAGCCGGAAGCTTCAACGAAGCCCCCGGCCCTCCGACAGGTTAATTTTTTAAGCGATAGCGACTACTGCGTTTACGCAACGCTCCGTCAGAAAAGAGCTGTTCCAGCGCCTTTCTGGCTTCATCAAGTGACCAGCCAAAGTGCGCGGCCACTTCCCCTGCCGTCATTCCTTGACGGGTTGATGCCAACAACGCCAGGAGTTCATCAGAAGATTCAGATGTCACAGGCGTGTCCTGCGTCTTTTCCGCTTTGTCTTCTGGCATCATTTCTGGCTTCGGTGCGGGTTTCTTCGGCTGGCGCGTAAAACCGCCGATCAGCCACTGGGTGTCATCATCCGGCCGCCCTATCTCCTTGCGGCTGACAACACGTCCTGTACGCGCTGCAGCAGCGCTTCCGGCATCCAGCGCTGCACGACACGCGGCCAGATCGCCTTCCACCACCAGAGTCAGCCTGCCAGGATCCAGCACCTGGTGACTGAGCAGACGCACGTTCGCGGCTTTCAGCATGGCATCTGCCGCGTCTACGGCAGCCACCATGCCATCCACTTCCAGTAATCCCAGTGCATTGATCATCACAACCTCTCTTACGCGCGTTGTACCGGATTCCGGGCAATATCCAGAACAGCATCAGCGAAAGCATTACAGGCAGCTTTACAGGCAGCCTGGCTACCAGTTAAAAACGCCGCTGAGTAGTTGGTTTCTGACGGCGGCGGCACGTAGGTGACAATCTGTACATCGGCAGATTTGAGCGCAGCATCAATACCAAACGTTGCTTCCAGCGGCGGAGCCACCAGATACGCCATCGGATCGCCAAGTCGGCATCCTGCGGTCGCCGAGAGATACGAACCGGTACGCGAAACCACGTGCGCAAGGAAGGCGGTATCTTCTGCGTCATTGGCCCACTGGAACGCCGCGCCGCTTTCGATATTGGCGACCATCGCGTCCAGGCCGGCGCGAACTTCGGCCGGGTTAGGTCCACCGAGCATGATCAGCACTTCGCCCGAGGTTGGAGAGGGACTGTGCGCCGCGCCGGCATACAGCGAGCGGCCATAAACCACTTCCACCATCGCCTGTTTTGTCGCTTCGTCTGCAGCAATATACGCCACGTCATCAGAATCTGCTGTGATGAGTCCGAGACTACGTATATGTGGCGGTAATTTAAGTTCACGGGCAAAACCGTCATTTACCGAGGCAATCACGCGCATTGCGGTGACTGAAGGTCTAATCAAATCTAATGCTGGCATGATGCCTCCTTAACGGGTCATATTGATGCCGGATGCTTTTTGCTCCAGCATGCGCTTGGCCAAATCCACAATCACCGCCGCCGCTTCAACCGGTGGCGTACCGCCCTGGTGAATATTCGAGATACAGGTACGGTCAGCTTCAACGGTTGTCGCCACGCGTGGCGAATAGACGGCATAGCAAGAAAGACTTTCCGACTGGCCGAGGCCCGGACGTTCCCCAACCAGCAGGATCACCGCTTTCGCGCCGAGCAGTTCACCGATCTGATCTTCGATTTTCACACGGCCATAGCGAACAAAGAACGGTGTCCCGACTTTTAATCCGGCCTGTTTTAAGCCTGACAACAGCGGCGGCAGGATCTCTTCGTAGTTAGCGGTGATGGCGTCGGTAGACAGGCCATCAGAGATAATTACCTGCACATCCGGGTTCATTACACACTGTGATTTCAGCGCTTCAATGGCTTCTGCGCTCAGACGACGCCCCATGTCCGGGCGCGTCAGATACAGGTTTTTGTCGCTGATTTCTGAGCGTACTTCCAGCAAGCCTTGCGCTTTCACCCACTCTTCCGGGACTTCTTTCAACACTGTGTCTTTTGAACGCGAGTGGTCGGCCAGGAAGCGCAGCAGCGCCTGAGTGCGCGGGCGCGGACCGGCACGACCGGTACATACACGCGCGGCGGTGCTGCGGCGCAGCTCGGTCAGCACTTCGGCACGGTGCGGGTTCTCAACGCCAATCCACGCTTTCGCTTCGGCTGAACCTAAGTCCATCGCACAGCTTTCACCCGTTGGTGCGGCGCACTGCGTAGTGCTGCATTTCGCTTCTGGTGACGGCGCTTGAGCCTGCGGCTGTGACTCCCCCATTGACGCCATTACACTGCGTACAATTTCTTCAATCTGTTTTTGATCCATCGTATGTCATCTCCGCGTCATCAGAAGAACAGTGACGGATCGCCCGCCCGTTTGGTCAGGCGACCGTTTGCCATAATGCCCATGGTTTCCAGCCAGCGTTCAAACTCCGGCGACGGACGCAGGTTCAGCAACTGACGCACGGTCGCGGTGTCGTGGAAGGCGGTGGTCTGATAGTTGAGCATGATGTCGTCACCGAGCGGCATGCCCATGATGTAGTTGCAGCCAGCGGTGGCGAGCAGAATCATCAGGTTTTCGTTGAGGTTCTGGTCAGCATCAGCATGGTTGGTGTAACAGCAGTCGCAGCCCATTGAGATGCCGCTCAGCTTGCCCATGAAGTGATCTTCTAAGCCCGCGCGAATAATCTGACGGTCGTTGTAGAGATATTCCGGCCCGATAAAGCCCACCACGGTGTTCACCAGGAACGGATCGTAGTGACGCGCCAGCCCGTAGTTACGCGCTTCCATCGTCACCTGATCGGCACCAAAGTTAGCGCCAGCGGAGAGCGCAGACCCTTGCCCGGTTTCAAAGTACAGGCAGTTTTCCCCAGCGATACGGTTGAACTCAGCGCCCACTGCACGCGCCTCATCCAGCATCGCCAGCTCAACGCCAAACTCTTTTAAGCCTTTTTCGCTACCGCAGATACTCTGGAAAATCAGCCCGCCCGGCGCACCGCGACGAATTGCTTCAATCTGGGTGGTGACGTGCGCCAGTACGCAGCCCTGGGTCGGAATATTGAACTTGTCGATAACGCCGTACACGGTATCGAGCACGCGGCTTAAGTTTTCCACGTCATCCGTGACCGGGTTGACGCCAATTACCGCATCGCCCGCACCGAAGGACAGCCCTTCATAGATTTGCGCGGCAATACTCTGCACATCGTCACGGGTATCGTTCGGCTGCAAACGGCAGCTAAAGGTGCCCGGCAGACCGATGGTGGTGTTAGCCTTTTTGATCACCGGCATTTTCTTACCGCCGTAGATCAGGTCCGCGTTAGAGCAGATTTTTGCTACCGCAGCGACCACTTCCGACGTTAACCCTTTACGCGTAAACGCAATGTCATCAACAGAGGTTTCATCGCTCAGCACGTACTCGCGCAGCTCGCTGATACTCCAGTTTTTGATGCGGTTATAGGCCGTTTCGTTGACGTCATCCTGAATAAGACGCGTCACGCAGTCCTCTTCATAGGAAATCACCGGGTTGTTGCGGATATCCGCCACCGTCATTTCCGACAATACCTGCTTAGCCGCCACGCGCTCTTGCGAACTGGTTGCAGCCACGCCTGCCAGCACATCCCCCGAACGCAGTTCGTTGGCTTTTGCCAGCACCTCTTTAACATCCTTAAACTGATAAACATTGCCGAACAATGTGGTCTTTAGTTTCATAAGTCGTTCCCTCAGGAAGGAAATGCGAGTGATTTCACCGTCACCGGCACAACCGATCCGCCAAAAAGAGGCGTACCAATGTCGATATAGTCCCCCGCCCGGACAACCACCTCATCGATGACCGCCAGCGGGTGTTGCTGTAACTGTGGGCGTAACAGCATGCCCAGGGCCTTACCAAAATCCTGCTCGGCTACCACCAGCAGGGGATGCGGATTCGGATAGCGCGTGACAAAGGCCAGCAGCGCATCAATCACCGTTAACAGCGCGGCGTAGCGCACCGGCAGAGAACCGGGCAGCGCCAGCACGTAGGCGTCCGTTTGCGGGTCCAGATCGAGCTGCAGCAGCGCCTGCTGCCAGGCCGCCACCAGATCAGCCTCATCAACCGGAATCGCCACCGGCAGATTGCGCAGCGGAAGCGCCACACCCTCCAGCCAGATAGTGCTGCCTGAAAGCGACAGCGTATGCGCCCCGGCGCCAATCACCGTGGCGCGCACGGTTTGCGCCGGAAACTGCACGTTCATCTCACGCAGGCGCGGATGTTCATGTAGCGCCGTTGCTAACAGCGGCCCAATGTCGGAAAAACAGAACGGATCGGCAGGTTGGTTGCGGTAGCACTCGCCCACCCCGCCGGACAACGTAATCACTTCAGGCTTCACGCCAACAGGCAGCAGACCGGTTTGCATCAGCGCCTGCGCCAACGGTGAAAGCGTGCCGTCAATCACCTCCACAATCAGCGCCGCCATCCGTCGGGCCACCTGAACAAGCTGCGCCGCATTGAGGGTTCGGGCATCAGTGCCTGGACCAAATACGTCATCAACAATCATCTGCCCCGGCTGATGCGCATGTACTACGCGCCCCTGACCGTCCGTTTCCAGTAGCCGCCCGCCGACGTTCAGGCAGGCCGAGCCGCTGACTTTTCCCGCATCGAACAGGACGTAATTCGACGTACCGCCGCCGATGTCGATATTCAGTACGCGGCACAACTTCTGCTCGGACAGGGTTTGTGCCCCCGCACCGTGACCGGCAATCACCGATTCCAGATGCGGACCGGCGCTGGCAACCACGAAATCCCCCAGCGACTGGGAGAGCGCCATCACCGCCGGGCGCGCGTTGCGCGTTTTGGCACTTTCCCCGGTAATGATGATCGCGCCGGAATCGACGGTCTCTGGCGCAATCCCCGCCGCCTGATACTGGGCGAGGATCAGGGCTTTCAGTTCGGCCTCTTTCAACCCGCCCTGCTTATCAACGGGGGTAAAGAACACCGGGCTTTGCCAGCTAATTTCGCGTTTGATGAATTCGTAGCGCGGCACCTGCGACACTGCCGCACGGTTAACCAGCTCAAGGCGGGAGAAGATCACCTGAGTGGTGGTGGTGCCGATATCGATACCGACGCTGAGTAGCTGGCGAGTATTCACGATTGCGCCTCCGGATTGGTTTCTGCTGATGCCGGAACATCTTCGTCTTTCGGTACTAACAGCATAGCCACGCCAATCGCCGTCACGCCGCCGATCAGCTTGCCGACAATCATCGGGAAGATCATGGCGTTCATGTTGGCAGC
Organism: Citrobacter sp. Cy070; assembly: GCF_030332245.1. NCBI lineage: Bacteria > Pseudomonadati > Pseudomonadota > Gammaproteobacteria > Enterobacterales > Enterobacteriaceae > Citrobacter > Citrobacter sp. Cy070. The sequence goes on along the minus strand of NZ_JAOWIG010000038.1, from coordinate 156,232 downwards.
GGCGAAGCCTAAGTGGTCACCCAGCGCGAAGGCCGCTGAGACCGCGAACGCGCAGTTGATCACTTTGCCGCGGGTATCCATGTTTTTCATCATGCCGAACATTGGGATGTTGTTGGCAAGCGTTGCCACCATACCCGCAGCCGCAATGTTATTGACTTTTAACAGGTTGCCGACGCTCATCAGCGGTTTTTCAAACCAGCGGGTCAGCAGCAGCACCATTGGGTAGGCACCCAGCAGCACACAGGAGATAGAACCGATAACTTCGATGGCGCGCATCACTTCACCCGGCTTGTCGCCTGGCGCCATGAAAATAGGATCAAGACCTGGGATCAGCTCCCAGCCGAGCAGGAACTTGATGACTGCCGCAGCCAGACCGAGGGTGATCAGCGCTACCAGGAACTTGGCGAAGATCTGGAAGCCGTTGATCATTTTTTCCGGGATGAATTTCAGTCCCAGCGCCACCAGCACGGCCACGATCAGCACCGGGATCATGTTCATCAGGATCAGCGCAAAGGTGAACTCCACCGGCTGACCGTTGATTTCCACGCCGGAGTACATCGCGACCAGACCACCCGCAATACAGCCAATCGGAATGGTGACGATACCAGCCAGCACGCCCAACGCCAGATAACGACGGTCAGACGGTTCAATAATTCCCAGCGCAACCGGAATGGAGAAGACCAGCGTCGGTCCCATCATCGCGCCAAGGATCAGGCCAGAGTACAACCATGCCGCCACGTCGCCGCCCGCCAGTTCTTTCGCCAGGAAGAAGCCGCCCATATCGCACGCCAGCAGCGTTCCGGCAAACATCGACGGGTTCGCGCCCAGCATTTCATACAGCGGAATAATCACCGGCCCGAGCACATGCGCCAGTACCGGCGCCAGCGCGGTCATACCGACCATCGCCAGGCCCAGCGCGCCCATTGCCATAAAGCCTTCTTCAAACTGACCGCCCGATCCCTCAATGCTCTTACCGAACTTACCGAGGAAGCGCGCCGAACCGCCGAACTGCGACAGGATCCTGTCCACGGCGGCAATCAGCATAAAGAACATCATGATGTACATGATGATTTCGTTAATTCCCATAGCCTTCACTCCCTGTCATATGTGTATTTATTGTGCCGCCGCATACAACGCGATAATTTCGGCCTGCGTGGCGGTGCGTGGGTTACTGCGAATACAAATATCCTCCAGCGCGGCGTGTGCCCATGCGCTGTAATGCTCGGGTTTTGCCCCAACGTCTGAGAGCCGTTTGGTCTGGCCCACTTCGGCGATCAGCTCGCTGACCGCGCTGATGGCGTCACGATCGTCTGATTTCTTATTGGTTAACGCCCTGCCGATATGGCTGAAGCGCTCACGACACACCATGCGGTTGAACCCCATTACCGTGGGTAGCAGCATGGCGTTAGCCTGTCCGTGTGGGATGTGCAGCGTCGCACCCGGCTGGTGCGCCATCGCATGGCACAGGCCCAGCCCCGCGCTGGAAAACGCCATTCCCGCCATGCAGGACGCCAGTAACATGCTTTCACGCGCCGCCAGATCGTGGCCGTAGCCCACCGCTTTCGGCAGCGATTTGCCGATCATCGCAATCGCGCCAATCGCCAGGCTGTCGGTAAACGGCGTCGCGTTCAGCGCGCTGTACGCTTCAACGGCATGGGTCAGCGCGTCAATGCCGGTCATTGCCGTCACGTGCGCCGGAACGCCTTCCGTTACCGCGGCATCCAGAATGGCGACGTCCGGCATCAGGGTTGCGTGGGCCAGCACTTTTTTGAGTCCGGTGGCGGCGTCGATAATCACCGTAACGTTGGTGGTTTCTGACCCGGTCCCGGCGGTGGTTGGCACGGCAATCAGCGGCAGACGCGGGCGCAGCACGCTGTGCTCGGTCATGTCAGCCAGCGTTTGCGTCGGGTTGGTCACCAGCAGCGCCACTGCTTTAGCGGCATCCAGTACCGAGCCGCCGCCAAAGGCCACCACGCCGTCACATTTTGATTCGCGCAGTTGCGCGACCGCCGCACAAACGTCAGTGATGCACGGTTCGCCTACCGGACATGGCCACAGCGTCATCGCCACGCCTTTCATCGCCAGGCTGCGTTCCAGTGCGGCGGTCATTCCCGCCTGATGCAGGAAGCTATCAACCATGATGAACATATGCGTCAGTCCGCGCGTTTGCGCTTCCTGTCCGCAGGTGCTGAGCGCTCCCAGTCCGCATAATGTGACCGGTGGAACGCTGAACGTTTTTACGCGTTGCAGATTCAGGGCATCGAATGCCTGAAAGAGCGCGGTCTGCAATTCAGCTTGCATAGATTCCTTCCGCTTTTACTTTTCCGCTATTGGCAATCGCCAGCGGGGTCATAAACAGACTGTGCTGCGGCAAATGCACCTGCAGCTCCGGGAAACGCTTACGAAAAAGCTCATCAACACCCGGCTGCATACAGGACCCACCAGCCAGCCATAAATCCGTTATCCCTTGTCCGGCAATATGATGGGCGACGATTTCCGCCATCTTTTCGTAAACCGGCTTAACCACCGGCCAGATTTCTTTGCCGTTGCTGCGTTTGAACTGCTCGGCTTCTTCCAGTTGAATACGACGGTTCCCGGCAAGCGTCAGAGAAATGTGGTGCCCACCGGTCGCTTCATCGGCGGAGTAAGTCACTTTGCCCTGTTTCACAATGGCGATACCGGTCGTACCACCGCCAATATCAACGACTCCGGCGTTATCAAGCGCCAGCAGATCCGCCACGGCGGTCGGTTCATCCAGCACATGACTAACTTCAAGTCCGGCGGACTCCAGCACGTTGATGGAGATACGCGGGTCAGTGCCCGGCGGGAATGAGGTAGCCGCATGAGTAAAGCGGCAACCCAGTTGTTGCTCGAGCGTATCGAGATGGCGACGAACAATGGTCACAGCACCGAAGAAATCCCAGACGATGCCATCGCGCACGACGTCAGCCCAGTCCAGACAAACCGCAACCGGCTGCCCTTCACTGTCGACAACCATCGACACTACATCACAGGTTCCCAAATCAACGCCCAGCCACAGCGGTGAATCGCTTACGGCAGGCGTCTGGTTACACAGCGATGCCGCTTTTTGCAGTCTGGGTGTGAGCCACTGTTGTTCGTCATGCGCCATCTCTTTCACTCCTTATACGATGCGAAACGCATCCACCAGCACACAGCGACGCAGGCGTACAAACGTGCGCGCACTGGTCACCCCTTCCCCGGTTGGCGTGGTAATGGTCATGGTCGTCCAGCCTTCGCCGCCAAGCCCAAGGCCGGCAATGCACGGTCCGTTCTTAACGAAGATGCTGGTATCAATGGCGTTAGCCATACGGTTCATGTTGTCGATGTTGCGTGAGTGCATCGCCGCCGTATGGTGGCAACCGCCTTCAAGCTTGACCGCCAGTTCAATGGCTTCATCGACGTTAGCGACCCGCACGACCGGCAGCACCGGCATCATCAGTTCGGTGACGGCAAACGGATGCGTCGCGGAGGTTTCGACGAACAACAAGCGGGTTTGCTCCGGAACATTCAGGCCGATCGCCGCGGCGATTTTTGCCGCATCGCGCCCGACCCAGTCACGGCTGACCGTGCCTTTACCGCGCTCATCGACATTTTTCAGCAGTACCGGTTGCAGCTGTTCAGCCTGGGCGGTCGTCAGTTTGACCGCGTGCTGGCCTTCCATCAGACGCATCAGCTCATCAGCAACGCTATCCACGACAATCAGCACTTTTTCATCGGCACAGATAATGTTGTTATCAAACGACGCGCCTTTGACGATGGACTGCGCGGCGCGGGTCAAATCGGCCGTTTCATCCACCACAACCGGCGGGTTACCGGCACCTGCGGCAATCAGACGCTTGTTGGTATGCTTACGCGCAGACTCCACCACCGCTTCACCACCGGTGACGACCAGCAGTCCGATGCCCGGGTACTTGAACAGACGCTGTGCGGTTTCGATATCCGGGTTAGCAACGGTAACCAGTAGGTTTGCGGGACCACCTGCGGCGACTACCGCCTGGTTAAGCAGGCCGATCGCGCGCTGAGAAACGCCTTTTGCTGCCGGATGCGGCGCAAAGACGACGCTGTTACCCGCGGCAATCAGGCTGATGGCGTTGTTAATGACGGTCGCCGCCGGGTTGGTGGACGGCGTTACCGAAGCCACCACGCCCCACGGTGCGTTTTCAATCAGCGTCAGGCCGTTATCGCCGGTCAATACCTGTGGAGACAGGCATTCCACGCCCGGGGTACCGCGAGCCTGCGCCACGTTTTTGGCAAATTTATCTTCAACGCGTCCCATGCCGGTTTCACTGACGGCAAATTCCGCTAATTCTCTGGCGTGTTTTTCGCCCGCTTCACGAATGGCGTGAATGGCCAGTTGGCGCATAGCGACGCTTTTCAGCCCCTGCTGGGCCAGTTTTGCTGCCGCCACTGCGTCATCCAGGGAGGCAAAGACGCCCATTTCTTGAACGGCACTGACGGGTTGACTGCTGTCTTTCATTTTCAGCAGCACCGCTTTCACGACCTGTTCAATATCCTGTTGATTCATGATTTTCTGCCTTATTTGTGAAATACCACTTTCCCACCTGCCACCACTTCATCGACGATGCCAATCACGCACAGATCGACAGGCGATGAGTCGTTATGGTGCGCCTGGCGGGCTGAGCTTCCACTGACCAGCAGCACCCACTCTCCGGTTCCCGCCCCGATGCTGTCTATCGCAACAGCGCACTGCCCGTCGGGATTTCCCTGGGCATCAATCATTTCCACCATCAGCAACTTGTCGTGCGCGAGCCCCTGATGGCGAACGGTACAAACAATTTGTCCTGTGACGATTGCCAGTTTCATACCCGCCTCCGTGGCATATTTCAGGTAAAACCTCCCCCTACCCTCCGCAGAAGGTAATGTGAAAAGGAGAGAGGGTGACGCCAGCTTTCTCTTAACGATCCAGTGGCGTCACATGGACGACTTACATATCGTTGCTGTCGCCTTTGAAGCTGATCGGGAACACTTCTTCCAGATCGCCATGCGGACGCGGGATAACGTGTACAGAAACCAGTTCACCGATACGCTGCGCGGCAGCAGCACCGGCATCCGTAGCCGCTTTGCAGGCTGCAACATCACCACGAACCATGGCAGTACACAGGCCGCCACCGATCTGCTTCACGCCAACCAGTTTCACGCGTGCCGCTTTAACCATCGCGTCAGAAGCCTCAATCAGTGCAACCAGGCCCCGGGTTTCAATCATTCCTAATGCTTCCATTGTGCTTTCCTCTTAATCAAAGGGGTCCAGAACGGGACCGTTCATTCAACCAGTGTTTGCGAGACGCTTTCACGGCTCACGTCAGTCTGGCGCGGCACAGCTGCCACCAACGCCAGTTCGATAATTTCCTGTACGCTACAGCCGCGAGAGAGGTCGTGGAGTGGTGCGGCAAGTCCCTGAATCAAGGGGCCAACGGCACGATACCCTCCCAAACGCTGGGCGATTTTATAACCAATATTGCCTGCCTCCAGCGATGGGAAAACCATCACATTGGCATTGCCCTTTAACGGACTGGCGGGCGCTTTTTGCGCGGCGACATCCGGCACAAAGGCAGCATCAAACTGCAGTTCCCCATCCACGGTAAGCTGTGGAGCGCGCTCACGAACGATCTCGGTCGCCTGCTGCACGTTAGCGACATTGGGATGACGAGCACTGCCGTTGCTGGAAAACGACAGCATGGCGACACGCGGTTCTTCACCGGTAATCGCTTTCCAGGTTTCAGCACTGGCGATGGCGATGTCCGCCAGCTGTGCAGCGGTGGGCTGCGGCACAACGCTACAATCTGCAAACCCTAATGACGGCCCGAGATACTGCGGCAGCATCAGGAAAATTGACGACAGCGTTTTGCAACCAGGTTGTAATCCAATAATGCGCAATCCTGCACGCAGCACATTTGCCGTTGACGACAGGTTGCCCGCAATACACACATCGGCTTTACCGGCGCTGACCATCGCGGCGGCAAACATCAGCGGATCGTTGAGCTTCTCTCGCGCATCCGGCGGCGTTTTTTCGCCCGCGCGGGCCAGCCAGCGCAGAGCAAACTCTTCACGCATCTGTACATTGCTTTGTGGATCAATAACCTGAATACCGTCCATGGCTACGCGATGGCTGAGCGCAAACTGACGCAGCGCAAACGGGCTGGCGACGAGAATGGGGCGTGCCAGACCATGCTGGTGCAGGTAATTGGCGGCTTTCAGCACCCGTACATCCAGCGCATCCGGGAACACCACCCGAGCCGGCGTTTGTTTGGCGAGTTGGCGAGCACGTTCAATGATCATGACTTATCCCCCAGTCGCTGTTGGATTTGGCTGACGCTTAGCGGATGCTTCGCTACGCTCAGAATCATCATCACGTAAACCGTGCTGGAAAGACGGTTGAGCGCCTGCAGAATGTCTGGCCGCATAACGTCAAAACTGCGGGTGATAAACACCTGAGCGGCCACCGTTTCCGTTTCGCGGACTTTGGTACGCAGCAGATTAAGCAACGCGCAATCACGTCCGTGGCTGGCTTCCGGCACCAGATGATCGTGGTCCAGGTAACGCAGCGGCTGGTGCGAGAGCCGGTGTAAATCTTCGTCGCTTAAGCCAACGATGGCCTGTGCGGCCAGCGGTTCGTCCACAGCATCAGCACGCATAATGTTGCCCAGGCGCGAGCGAATATCCGCCAGCCACGGCTGCCAGGGTTCCGCCAGTTCAATTTGCAACCACACGGCCAGACCAATGGTGCTGTCCAGCGCGGCGCGAAATCCAAGTCTGGGGTCACTTTTGGCGACCATTTTGTCCGCCGTCAGATGCGTCAGCGTGTCAGGTTTCTTCGCCACCGGTTGATGACACAGTTCACAGGTTGCCTGCGGATGTGTATCGCTGCTGGTCAAACCATGTACCGGCTGCGGCTGCTGTTCCTCGTCGTCAACAAACAAGCTTCCCTGCTCGTCGATATACTTAATGCGCAGACGACGGCTCTCCAGCAGCTCCCGGGCAGACGGCGTCAGGCGGGCATCAGCGGGGAGATGAATTTCAGCCCCTTCGCTGAGCGTATGATTCGCTCTGAGCCATGCTTCGGTAATGAAATCCTTCATACATCCGCCTTAGCAGGACTGCCAGTTCGCAGGCCAGGCCACATACAGGAACTTCACTGTTGATGGCGTACCAAATTCGATGCTGGAGCCTTTCGGGATAAACATCACGTCCCCGGCTTTGGCAATCATGGTTTCGCCTTCATGGCGAACGTGCAGCTCGCCTTCCAGAATCATGTCGATTTCGTCGTAGTTCAGCGTCCATGGGAAAAATGCGTTATCCCACTGCATAAACCCGGCGGCCATGCTGCTACCGTCCTGGTCAGTGACTAAGTCGGTTAAGCCGACGCAGTGCGGTTGCGCGCCATCAAAACGGCCAAACTTCACACTGCTGCCGTCGATAACTTTCACGCCGCCTTTACCGGTCACCGAGGCAAAGCTCGGCTGCATTCCGCCCTGCTCCAGCGACTGCTTTTCTTTCATCACTTTGTCCATCAGCTGCGCGACCAGGCTTTCGGTAAACTGTCCTTCCGGCAGTTGTGCAATGATGGTTTCACGAATACGCTGGCTTTCCGTTTTGCCGTCATCCACCGCAGCAGGTGCGGTGGCAGTTGGCGCGGATTCATCGCATTCAGTGATAGTGACGCCGAGCAGCGCCGCAACTTCGCGCGCCTCCGGGGTGATGATGCTGGCGCGCAGAACAACCGATACGTCCTGTTCGCCGCGTGCGTGGGCCGCACGAATATCGTTAGCTGTGATGAGTTTTTTCACCTGCCCTTTCCTCCTTTTGGCTGAGCTCAGTCAGATAATCCACCAGGTGCTGCACACTGCTTGGGTCGTGGCTATTGAGCTCAAAAATCGGCTCCTGAAACCCTAGCCCGCGAAGTAATTGTCGCGTTGCGGCGACATTGGCATCCGGCACATCCGTTTTGCTGATAACGGCGATTTGTCGTTTACTGGCGCCGATATCCAACAGCCCGGCAGGTAAGCGACTTTCTTTATCATTTGCCGCATGTATATAAATCAACGTATCGACATCCTGCAGCGTGGTAATTAAGGCGTGATACCAGCGCGGATGGCTAAAATATTCTCCTGGCGTATCGATATCGCCGTTTTCATTAAACTCCACGGCCTGTGTTTTTCTGGCGAGGGAATAATTCCCCTGTAGCGCATTAAAGAGCGTTGTTTTCCCCGCCCCCACCGTACCGACAAATGCAATACGTTTCATCGCCGCCTCGGATTAACTTTTTGTCAGGTTGCACAAAGTGAAATTTAATAATCGCCCCAGACCGCTTACCGTCTGTAATAACGCTTCTTCTACCGCGCCAACCGAGCCGTAGATCACCAGCGCGCCGCTGAATCTATCGAGAAAGCCGATGTGTACATCCGCCGCTTTCATGGCTAAGTCACCAGCAATCATTGCGGTTTCACCTGGCGTCAGCGTCATAATGCCGATAGCGCCCGCTTCGGGAACGCCGATCTTTTTCGCCAGTTCCTCACCGGGGTGCGCAATGAGATGCGCCAGCGTGACCTGTTTCCCCGGCACAAATTCCTGAATAATGCGTTCTTTTTCCATTGCTCACCGCCTCCGCTAAAACTGCCCCCATCGTGGCAATTTTTTGTCAGAGTAAATAACAAAATTCGGCAACCAGGTTTAAAAGGTGAAGTGGATCACTAAGAAAAGGGAAATAAAAAGGCGCGGGAGAAACCCGCGCCGGAATTAATTAAAGTGAAATTACAGCGGCTGAGTCTGTGCTTCAACGACCGCCAGCGCCACCATATTAACGATACGACGAACAGAGGCGATCGGTGTTAATACGTGAACCGGTTTCGCTACGCCCATCAGTACCGGGCCAACCGTTACGCCCTCGGAACTTGAAACTCGTAGTAAGTTGTAACTAATACGCGCGGCTTCCATATTCGGCATAACCAGAATATTGGCGGAGCCTTTCAGCGGGCTGTCCGGCATCCGGTCATTACGAATACTTTCCACCAGCGCGGCGTCACCGTGCATTTCACCGTCAATCATCAGTTCTGGCGCACGTGCCTTAATCAGCGCCAGCGCTTCGCGCATTTTGCTGGCCGACGGGCAGTTAGATGAGCCAAAGTTGGAATGCGACAGCAACGCCACCTTCGGTTCAATACCAAAGCGACGCACAGTCTCTGCCGCCATCACGGCGATTTCCGCCAGTTGCTCAGGCGTAGGATCGTCGTTGACGTAAGTATCGGCGATAAAAGTGTTACCACTTGGCAGCAGCAAGGCGTTCATCGCCCCGGCAGTATGCACGCCGTCACGATGACCAAACACCTCTTTCACCACGCTGAAGTGCTCATGGTAGTCGCCAATCGTACCGCAGATCATCGCATCCGCTTCGCCACGCTGCACCATGATTGCACCGATCACCGTAGTGTTGGCAATCACCGCACGCTGCGCCTGCTCCTGGGTGATCCCACGGCGCTTCATGATCTGATAATACTCACTCCAGTACTCTTTAAAGCGCGGATCGGATTCGTTGTTGACTATTTCAAAATCGACGCCCGCTTTGATCTGCAGCCCCAGTTTCTGGATACGCATTTCAATAACGCTCGGACGACCGATCAGGATTGGTTTTGCCAGCCCTAAAGTGATCAATTCCTGGGTAGCATGCAGTACGCGCGCTTCTTCCCCTTCCGTCAGCACCACACGCTTCGGCGCTTTGCGTGCCAGGGAGAAAATCGGCTTCATGAACAGGTTGGTTTTGTAGACGAATTCAGTCAGCTTATCGATGTAAGCGTCAAAGTCGGCAATCGGACGCGTTGCCACACCAGAGTCCATCGCCGCCTTCGCCACCGCAGGCGCTATTTTGACGATCAGGCGCGGGTCGAACGGTTTAGGAATAATGTATTCCGGGCCAAAGCTCAGGTCCTGATCGCCATAGGCAGAGGCCACAACTTCGCTCTGCTCGGCATGCGCCAGTTCCGCAATGGCATGTACCGCGGCCAGCTTCATCTCTTCGTTGATGGCGGTTGCACCGACGTCCAGCGCGCCGCGGAAGATGAACGGGAAGCACAGTACGTTATTAACCTGGTTCGGATAATCAGAGCGGCCGGTGCAGATGATGGCGTCGGGACGTACCTCTTTTGCCAGCGGCGGCAGAATTTCCGGTTCCGGGTTAGCGAGTGCAAGAATCATCGGCGCGCGCGCCATTTTCTTGACCATTTCCTGGGTCAGCACTTTCGGGCCGGAGCAACCGAGGAAAATGTCTGCGCCATCAATCACGTCGTCCAGCGTGCGCTTACCGTCATCCACCACCGCGTAGGCCGCTTTGGTTTCGGCCATATTCGGTTCACGATCTTTATAAATCACGCCTTTGGAGTCGCAGACCACAATGTTGTGTTTCTGCATGCCCAGCGCCACCAGCAGGTTCATACAGGCAATCGCCGCAGCACCTGCGCCAGACACCACCATGCGCACGTCGGAGATATTTTTCTCCACCACCCGCAGACCGTTAAGAATGGCGGCGGTACTGATGATTGCCGTGCCGTGCTGATCGTCGTGGAAGACCGGAATATTCATGCGCTCACGCAGCTTTTGCTCAATGTAGAAGCATTCCGGCGCTTTGATATCCTCGAGGTTGATACCGCCAAACGTCGGCTCAAGAGCCGCGACCACGTTGATAAATTTATCCGGGTCGAGTTCATCAACTTCGATGTCAAACACGTCAATCCCGGCGAATTTCTTAAACAGAACGCCTTTCCCTTCCATCACCGGCTTGCCAGCCAGCGCGCCAATGTTGCCCAGCCCCAGCACCGCCGTACCGTTGGAAATAACCGCAACCAGATTACCGCGCGCGGTGTATTTGTAGGCGGCCAGCGGGTCTTTTTCAATTTCCAGACACGGAGCTGCAACACCGGGTGAATAGGCCAGCGCAAGGTCACGTTGAGTGGCAAGCGGTTTGGTCGGAGAAACCTGAATTTTGCCTGGTACTGGAAATTCGTGGAAATCGAGGGCGCTTTGTTTTAACTGGTCATCCATCTTGTTGTTCCTTTCACGTATCGATCAAAAAAGTGTCGCAGGTAACCCTTCTATTGAGCCGCACATTATCACCTCTGTCAGCGGCGCAAACTTTGAAGGTCGCCAAACTCTCACTACTCAAAGAAAGAATTTGTTATCAATTTATAACAGCCATGTTACCTGCTTAAGCCAGCAATACCATGCCTGTCTGCTATGCTTTTTGCTGACAACGCCTGCAAATTCTCCAAAAGTGTGAATTAACACACGCTCTAACGCTTTACTTTTCAAGGAGTATTTCCTATGACCCGTAAAGAGCTTGCCAATGCCATTCGTGCGCTGAGTATGGATGCCGTCCAAAAAGCCAACTCAGGCCATCCCGGCGCACCGATGGGGATGGCAGATATCGCCGAAGTGCTGTGGAACGATTTTCTCCGCCATAATCCGAGCGATCCTCACTGGTACGATCGCGATCGGTTTATTTTGTCCAACGGCCACGCCTCAATGCTGCTTTACAGCCTGCTGCATCTTTCCGGCTATGACCTGCCGCTGGAAGAATTAAAGAACTTCCGCCAGTTGCATTCAAAAACGCCCGGCCACCCTGAGCTTGGCTACACACCGGGCGTGGAAACCACCACCGGGCCGCTGGGCCAGGGTTTAGCCAACGCTGTCGGAATGGCGATTGCTGAACGCACGCTGGCGGCGCAGTTTAACCAGCCGGACCATGAGATTGTCGACCACTTCACCTGGGTTTTTATGGGCGACGGTTGTCTGATGGAGGGGATTTCCCACGAAGTCTGTTCGCTGGCGGGCACGCTGGGACTGGGCAAACTCATCGGCTTCTACGATCACAACGGCATCTCAATTGATGGCGAAACCAAAGGCTGGTTTACCGACGATACCGCGAAACGCTTTGAAGCCTACCACTGGCATGTGATACACGATATTGACGGTCATGATCCTGAAGCGGTGAAAAAAGCGATTCAGGAAGCGCAAAGCGTTACCGACAAGCCGTCGCTGATTATCTGCCGCACGGTGATTGGTTTTGGATCACCGAATAAAGCCGGGAAAGAGGAAGCGCACGGTGCGCCGTTAGGTGAAGAAGAAGTGGCCCTGGCCCGACAGAAACTGGGCTGGCATCATCCAGCTTTTGAGATCCCGAAAGAGATTTATCGGGCGTGGGACGCGCGTGAGAAAGGCGAAAAAGCGCAACAGGACTGGAATGAGAAATTCGCGGCGTATCGACAAGCGCATCCGGAACTGGCGGCAGAGTTTACCCGCCGGATGAGCGGAGAACTGCCGGAAGCATGGGAAGAAACGACCCGGAAATATATTACCGACCTGCAGGCCAACCCGGCCAAAATCGCCACCCGTAAGGCCTCGCAAAATACCCTGAACACCTACGGACCGATACTACCCGAACTGCTTGGCGGCTCGGCGGATCTTGCGCCCAGCAACCTGACCATCTGGAAAGGCTCCACTTCTCTTAAAGAGGATCACGCAGGAAACTACATCCACTACGGCGTGCGTGAATTTGGCATGACCGCCATTGCCAACGGTATCGCGCACCACGGTGGCTTCGTACCGTACACCGCAACGTTCCTGATGTTTGTTGAATATGCCCGTAATGCCGCGCGCATGGCGGCGCTGATGAAAGCCCGACAAATTATGGTTTATACCCACGACTCAATTGGTCTGGGGGAAGACGGTCCCACGCATCAGGCCGTCGAACAGCTCGCCAGCCTGCGACTGACGCCGAATTTCAGCACCTGGCGACCGTGCGATCAGGTTGAAGCGGCAGTGGGTTGGAAGCTGGCAGTCGAGCGTCATAACGGCCCTACGGCGCTGATCCTCTCCAGGCAGAATCTGGCACAGGTTGAACGCACGCCTGAGCAGGTGCAGCAGATTGCCCGCGGCGGCTATGTGCTGAAGGATAGCGGCGGTAAGCCGGATGTCATCCTGATTGCCACAGGTTCAGAAATGGAAATTACATTGCTGGCGGCGGAAAAACTGACCGGTGAAGGCCGTAACGTACGGGTAGTTTCTCTGCCCTCAACTGATATCTTCGACGCCCAGGATGAGGCGTACCGGGAGTCGGTCCTGCCGGCAAACGTCAGCGCACGCGTGGCGATAGAAGCGGGTATTGCCGACTATTGGTACAAATATGTCGGCCTGAAAGGGGCTATTGTCGGCATGACCGGTTATGGGGAATCTGCCCCGGCAGACAAGCTGTTCCCGTTCTTCGGCTTTACGGTGGAGAACATCGTCGACAAAGCGCATAAGGTGCTGAACGCCTGATGGCGACGCTCACGCGTCTTATCAGGCCTACGACATCTATCACCATCAGGCCGTATAAGGCGCAGTCGCATCCGGCATTAAATTAACGCGTGATCCACAGCGTGGGCCAGGCATCTGGTCCATGCCAGTTATCACAGCTTGGCTCTTGTGCGTAACGCACCAAACGAAAGCGCTGGCCGTCAAACCGCCAGCGTGTCTGGATCCCGCAGTCCGATAAACCTCGCCCTTTGGCGAGAGTGACCAATTCGCGAGATTTCTCGTCAAACGTAGCGTTGGTCAGCTCCATGTCGGTACTGTCAGCATCGGTTTTAAATGGCAGGCTCAGACGTACAGCGCGAGAGGTAAACGGTGTGGTACGAGAAACGGTCCATGCCAGATCGATCGTGTTGTATGCCCCTGCTTCGCAGCCGATCATCAGCAGAGCTTTGTCGTCCGTTAAGGCGAAAACCCGCATCTCACGACGCATGGGATCGAGTGAACAGCGGATGCCATTGATCCGCCAGTTGCCATAATCCAACAGCTCATTACGCTCCTGTTGAGTGAGTGGCGTTGGCGTGGAATTAACCACCGCCACACCTTTCAGAGCGGGAGCTGGCGGAACGCTGAGCGGCGGCTCGTCACCTTTCTCAATCCAGGCGGTTTCGCTACCGACGCGCTTTTGTTGCGCATCAATAAACAACAATGCTGCTTTCAGCCCAGACAGAGAAAGCGTTTGCGTACCTTTTTGCAGGGTAATGGCTTTCGCATCCTGCACGGCTTGTAAAAATGTAGCGATGGTAGCCGGATCATCCGTCATCAAATGCCAGGGCGTAAGACGCCAGTGTTCACCGGCCAGTGGGAGTGGTGCGCCGTCCAGCAGCAAGCGCGGCGCAATATCTGCCTCTTTGACATCAGGAGAATCCATACCGCCAAGTTCAATACGCAACACGGCATCGGTATGTGCCCCGGCGCTGCGGCTCAGGGTCATCACCAGACCGTGATGATCTCCCGTATTTCGCGCAACGCAGAAGTTTTGGTTATTGCACGTCACCTGCCAGTCAGCAAACGCCTGTTGCGCAGGCGCCGCCCACAGCAAATGGGCCGGTAGCAGGCCGAGCAGGAACACGAAAATAATGCGATAGCGCATGGACGGTACAACTCCGAAATCAAAACACACAGCCCAGGCGGTATCTTCCTTGCGCGACTAATGAGGCTCAATAAGAATCGTCGGATTGGCCTGTATCTTTGTAAAGAAATATAAGCCCTGATCGCTAATCCATAAGATGCGACGATTGCAGGTAGTTCAGTAGCAGCACCGTTTTCCCGTCGCGAATCTCGCCCGTTTTGATCATCGACAGTGCCTGTTCAAAAGGCAATTCCAGTACTTCAATATCCTCATCTTCAATACCGCCACCCGCATTTGCGCGCTGACTGTCACTGTATTGCGCGATAAAAAAGTGGATTATCTCCGTCACGCCACCCGGCGACATATATAACTCAAAAAGTTTCCGTGCTTCGCCCACTTCATAGCCAGTCTCTTCAATGGCTTCTTTACGAATGCAAACTTCCGGCTCATCGTTGTCCAGCAACCCGGCGCAGGCTTCAATCAATTGTCCACTTTCATTGCCGTTAACCCAGGTCGCAATACGAAACTGACGGGTCAGCACGACGGTTTTTTTCTCCGGGTTATACAGCAAAACTGTGGCACCGTTACCGCGATCGTAAACCTCACGTTTGTGGCGAATGACCTCGCCATTGCTGCGGGTCAGGTCATAGGTGATATTGCGCAGGATGAAGTAGTTATCGGACAGGACTTTATCTTTGATGAGGGTGATTTTTTGCGACATACCGACTCCACGGTGAGAAGTGAGAAATAATACTACGCCGTGAAACCGGGTTTGTCCTGGAACTATGAATGCCTGATAAGCAAAGCGCCATCAGGCATTCATCCGGCACATTGCCGGATGGCAACGCTAACGCGTTTTATCCGGCCTGGACGCTGATTAGTGAGATTTGACTGATTTTACACCCAGCCAATCAATGATGCCTTGTGCGGCATGCCGCCCTTCCGCCATCGCTGTAACAACCAGATCCGCACCGCGAACCGCATCACCACCGGCAAAGATTTTCGGGTTGCTGGTTTGATAACGGTATGCGCTTTCAACATCGGCGGCAATACGTCCCCAGTTATCGACCTTCACACCCTGACTCTCGAGCCACGGCATGCCATGCGGGTGAAAACCAAACGCCATGATCACCGCATCTGCTGGCATGACAAACTCACTCCCGGCGATGGGAACCGGGCGACGACGCCCCTGCGCATCAGGCTCACCGAGCTGGGTTCGTAAGAAACGCACGCCGCTGACGCGACCGTCGGCATTCAGCACCAGCTCCACCGGCTGGACGTTAAACTCGAAATTGGCCCCCTCTTCACGCGCGTTCTTCACCTCTTTTTTCGAACCCGGCATGTTGGCTTCATCACGACGATAGGCGCAGGTCACCTGGCTTGCACCGTGACGCAGCGCGGTACGTACACAATCCATCGCCGTATCACCGCCGCCCAGCACGACCACGTTCAGCCCTGCGGTGTCGATAAACGGCTCTTCAGGCAACTCGTCCAGCCCCATCACCTGCTTGGTATTGGCAATCAGGAACGGCAGCGCGTCATACACGCCAGGCGCGTCTTCATTTGGCAGGTCCGCCTTCATGGAACGATAGGTTCCCACCCCCACGAACACGGCATCGTAATCCTCCAGCAACTTTTCAAGTGCGACGTCCTTACCCACTTCACAGTTAAGTTCGAAATGAATACCCATGGCGCTGAAGATTTCACGGCGACGCGTCAGCAGCGATTTGTCCAGTTTGAAGGCCGGAATGCCGAACGTCAGCAAACCGCCGATTTCGGGGTGGCGATCGTACACGGTAGCGCTGATACCGCTACGCGCCAGCACATCCGCGCAGGCCAGGCCCGCCGGACCTGCGCCGATGATGGCAACGCGTTTATCGACTTTCTGCACATGGCTTAAGTCGGGTCGCCATCCTTTGCTCAGCGCCCGATCGGAGATGTAACGCTCAATATTACCGATAGTCACCGCGCCATGCTCGTTACGCACGGTACAGGCTCCTTCGCAGAGTCGGTCCTGCGGGCACACGCGCCCGGTCACTTCGGGTAAGCAGTTGGTCTGGTGAGAAAGCTCAACCGCCGCATCGATATTCCCGGCTTTTACCAGTTCAATCCACTGCGGGATGTGGTTATGCAGCGGGCAGGTCCATTCGCAAATACTGTGGTCGCCGCATTTCAGGCAGCGGGACGCTTCCCGTTCAGCCTGCACTGTGCGAAACGGCAGATAGATCTCTTCAAAACTGGTTTTACGCGCCTCAATCGGCAGTTTATCAGGCTCGCCACGCGCAGGCGTCGCCTGCATTTGCTCACGTTTGGTGATGATATGTGGAACAAAATCGGTAGCGCTGGTATGCCATGGCTGGCTTTCCAGACTGGCGGTACGCAACCTGCGCGCTTTTGACAGACCGGTAAGCGAATTCTCCGTCACCAGTTGCAACGCCTGCGCCGGACAGTTCTCCACGCAAGCCGGGCCCTCTTCACGCCCATGACACAGGTCGCATTTGTGCGCCGTTGCTTTTACCTTTCCTTTAGCGACCGGAGTGAGTACGATCTGCATCGTACCAAAAGGACAGGCCACGACGCACGATTTGCAGCCAATACACTTTTGCGCATTTACCTGAACGCTGTCGTACTCATGACTAATGGCCCCATTCGGGCAACTTCTGGCGCAGGGGGCATCTTCACAGTGGTGGCAGGTGACTGCACTGCGTTGTTGCTGATGCTTGATGACAGTAATTCGGGGCTGAAAATGCCGTTGGCTCAGGACATGCTGCTCGCCGTTGTGGGCCATGACACAGGCGACCTCACAGGCGTGGCATCCCAGGCACTGTTGGCTATTGACCATAATAAAACGATTCATGGCTTCCTTCTTTTTTGGTTGCGAAAACCTTATTCTTTATATGACTGTTGTTATTAACCGACCCTGAAGAGGGCGGCAATGTTCATTTGCCCAGGAAGCACAACTATTTATCCAGAACCTGTGGCAGATCAATTTATTTCATCGAATATGAAATTGTGTTTCATTTAACAATCAGTTTCATGATTACTTTTTTTAACATTTATCAAATACGCTGAATCGTTCAGGTTGAGTCGGAGCGGGGCGTGAATTGTGTGAGGGTGCGCAAGTGACGGTAAAGCGTCCGGTCTCAGCCAGCCTGGCTAAGGCTTTTTTCTATATAGTGTTGCTGTCGATTCTCTCAACGGGTATTGCACTGCTTACGCTGACCAGCAGCTTGCGGGATGCTGAGGCCATCAACGTTGCGGGCTCATTGCGCATGCAAAGCTACCGTTTGGGTTACGATCTGCAAAGCCAAAGCCCACAGCTCAACGCTCACCGCCAGCTTTTCCAGCAGGCGTTAAACTCGCCCGCATTACAAAATCTGAACGCATGGTATGTCCCGCAAGCGGTAAAAAGCCGCTATGGCCGCCTGCATGCCAACTGGCTGGAAATGAACGCCCGTCTGATCGATGGCGATTTAAAATGGTACCAGGCCAATATCAATAGCTATGTCGATCAAATCGATCTCTTCGTGCTGGCACTTCAGCATTATGCCGAACGCAAGGTGATGTTGGTTTTTGGCATATCGCTGGCGGGGGGGATCGGCATCTTCACCCTCGTCTTCTTTACGCTACGGCGTATTCGCCAGCAGGTGGGGCGTCCGCTGAATAAGCTGGTGATGGCCAGCCAGCATATTGAACACGGTCGGTTTGATATCTCACCGCTGGATACACAACTCCCCAACGAACTGGGATTACTGGCAAAAACGTTTAGCCAGATGTCGAGTGAGTTGCATAAGCTGTACCGTTCACTGGAAGCCTCCGTCGCCGAGAAAACCCACGATCTCCACGAAGCCAATCGCCGCCTGGAAGTGTTATATCAATGTTCCCAGGCACTGAATACCAGCCAGATTGATGTGTACTGCTTCCGCCATATTTTACAGATTGTCCGCGAACATGACGCCGCGTATTTCCTGGAGCTCACCGTCGGTGATAACTGGCGAATCAGCGAAGGAACGGCAAGCCCTGAACTGCCAATGCAGATCCTGCCCGTCACGATGCAAGATACAGTTTACGGTGAACTGCACTGGCAAAGCCCGAATGTGAATGCTTCCACACCACTGCTCAACAGCGTATCAACTATGCTCGGGCGCGGGCTGTACTTCAACCAGGCGCAAAAGCATTTTCAGCAACTGCTGCTAATGGAAGAGCGAGCAACTATCGCCCGCGAGCTGCACGACTCGCTGGCGCAGGTGCTCTCTTATTTACGTATTCAGCTTACGCTACTGAAACGTGCTATTCCGCAGGATAACGTTCCGGCGCAAAGCATCATGGCGGACTTCTCCCAGGCGCTGAATGATGCTTATCGCCAATTGCGCGAACTGCTTACCACCTTCCGCCTGACCTTACAGCAGGCCGATTTGCCTTCTGCCCTGCATGAAATGCTGGAAACGTTGCAAAATCAAACATCGGCTAAACTGACTCTCGATTGTCGACTGCCAACACTGGCACTGGACGCGCAAATGCAGGTGCATCTGTTACAAATCGTCCGTGAAGCGGTGCTGAATGCCATTAAGCATGCCAATGCCAGCGAAATTGCTGTCAGCTGTGTTACCGCGCCGGATGGTAATCATACCGTTTATATCCGTGATAACGGTGTCGGTATCGGTGAGCCTCATGAGCCTACGGGGCACTACGGTCTGAATATCATGCGTGAGCGTGCAGAGAGACTCAGCGGTATGCTGACCTTCTCGCAACCTTCCGGCGGGGGAACGCTGGTGAGTATCAGTTTCCGTTCAGCTGAATCAGACAGTGAGCTAACGTAAAGAACCGCAAAGCGCCGTCGGGTCTGGATCCAGGCCTGATGGCGTTGGCACGAAAGGTATGCTGTAAACGGGCATGATAATTTACATTATCTTCTTTTTTTCTCCACGTTTGACCCGTACCTTGCCGCTAAAGTGAAGCAAGCCATACCCATAACGATACGCAGAAACACGAGGTCCTCTTTTAATGGCGAATTTTTTCATCGATCGCCCCATTTTTGCCTGGGTGTTAGCTATCCTGTTGTGCCTGACAGGAGCCCTGGCTATTTTTTCGCTGCCCGTTGAGCAATATCCCGACCTGGCACCGCCAAACGTGCGGGTCACCGCCAACTATCCTGGCGCATCGGCTCAGACTCTGGAAAACACCGTCACCCAGGTGATCGAGCAGAACATGACCGGTCTCGATAACCTGATGTATATGTCGTCGCAGAGCAGCGGGACAGGCCAGGCTACGGTGACGCTTAGCTTCGTTGCCGGAACCGATCCTGACGAGGCCGTCCAGCAGGTGCAAAACCAGCTGCAATCGGCAATGCGTAAGCTGCCGCAGGCGGTACAGGATCAGGGGGTCACGGTGCGTAAGACCGGGGACACCAATATTCTGACAATCGCCTTCGTCTCCACCGATGGCTCAATGGATAAGCAGGACATCGCCGACTACGTGGCGAGTAATATTCAGGACCCGCTTAGCCGTATTAACGGTGTAGGGGATATTGATGCTTACAGTTCACAGTACTCGATGCGTATCTGGCTCGACCCGGCCAAACTTAACAGCTTTCAGATGACCGCCAAAGATGTGACTGACGCTATTGAATCACAGAATGCGCAAATTGCGGTT
The DNA here is from genome assembly GCF_030332245.1 of Citrobacter sp. Cy070. NCBI lineage: Bacteria > Pseudomonadati > Pseudomonadota > Gammaproteobacteria > Enterobacterales > Enterobacteriaceae > Citrobacter > Citrobacter sp. Cy070. The sequence goes on along the minus strand of NZ_JAOWIG010000038.1, from coordinate 136,131 downwards.
GGGCAACTTGGCGGTACGCCTTCGGTGGACAAACAGGCGCTAAATGCGACGATCAACGCCCAGTCCCTGCTGCAAACGCCGGATGAATTCCGTGCAATTACGCTTCGCGTTAACCAGGACGGGTCTGAAGTTAAACTGGGCGACGTCGCCACGGTTGAAATGGGTGCGGAAAAGTACGACTACCTCAGCCGGTTTAATGGCAACCCGGCTTCCGGTCTGGGGGTTAAACTGGCCTCCGGCGCCAATGAAATGGCAACGGCAGAGCTGGTGCTTAACCGCCTTGACGAACTGTCACAGTATTTCCCGCACGGGCTGGAATACAAGGTCGCGTATGAAACCACCTCCTTTGTTAAAGCCTCAATTATCGACGTGGTGAAAACGCTGCTGGAAGCCATCGCGCTGGTATTCCTCGTGATGTATCTGTTTCTGCAAAACTTCCGCGCCACGCTTATCCCGACCATCGCCGTTCCCGTCGTCCTGATGGGCACCTTCTCCGTGCTTTATGGTTTTGGCTACAGCGTCAACACCTTAACAATGTTTGCAATGGTGCTGGCAATTGGCCTGCTGGTCGATGATGCCATCGTGGTGGTGGAAAACGTCGAGCGTATTATGAGTGAGGAAGGCCTCTCACCGCGTGAAGCGACGCGAAAATCGATGGGGCAAATCCAGGGAGCGCTGGTCGGTATCGCCATGGTGCTGTCGGCGGTGTTTATCCCGATGGCCTTCTTCGGTGGCACGACAGGGGCTATTTACCGCCAGTTCTCAATTACTATCGTCTCCGCAATGGTGCTGTCTGTTCTGGTGGCGATGATCCTGACCCCTGCCCTGTGCGCTACGCTACTTAAACCGCTGCATAAAGGTGAGCATCATGGTCAAACAGGCTTCTTCGGCTGGTTTAATCGGATGTTTAACCGCAACGCTGAGCGTTACGAAAAAGGCGTTGCGCGGATCCTGCATCGCAGCCTGCGCTGGATACTGATCTACGGACTGCTGCTTGGCGGCATGGTGTTCCTGTTCCTGCGCCTGCCAACGTCCTTCTTGCCGTTAGAAGACCGCGGGATGTTTACCACCTCGGTACAGTTGCCGAGCGGCTCCACGCAGCAGCAAACGTTGAAAGTGGTTGAGGAAGTGGAGAAGTATTACTTCACCCATGAGAAAGACAACATTATGTCCGTCTTCTCCACGGTCGGTTCCGGCCCTGGCGGGAACGGTCAAAACGTGGCGCGTATGTTTGTCCGCTTAAAAGACTGGGATGAGCGAGATACCACTACCGGTACCTCCTTTGCCATTATCGAGCGTGCAACCAAAGCCTTCAATAAGATTAAAGAAGCCCGCGTCTTCGCCAGTAGCCCTCCGGCTATCAGTGGCCTCGGAAGCTCTGCCGGTTTCGATATGGAGCTGCAGGATCACGCTGGTGCGGGACATGACGCGTTAATGGCCGCACGCGACAAATTAATTGAGCTTGCCGGGAACGACTCTTCACTGACCCGTGTTCGTCATAACGGCCTGGATGACAGTCCGCAACTGCAAATTGATATCGATCAGCGTAAAGCTCAGGCGCTGGGCGTTTCCATTGATGACATCAACGACACATTGCAAACGGCGTGGGGCTCCAGTTACGTAAACGACTTTATGGACAGGGGCCGCGTGAAGAAGGTTTACGTCCAGGCTGCGGCAAAATACCGCATGCTCCCGGACGATATAAACCTGTGGTACGTGCGCAACAATAGCGGCGGCATGGTGCCTTTCTCGGCCTTTGCCACATCGCGCTGGGAAACCGGTTCACCGCGTCTGGAACGCTATAACGGCTACTCCGCCGTCGAGATCGTCGGCGAAGCAGCCCCCGGCGTCAGCACTGGTACTGCGATGGACATCATGGAATCGCTGGTCCATCAGTTGCCGACCGGATTCGGCCTCGAATGGACAGCGATGTCTTATCAGGAACGGTTATCGGGATCTCAGGCTCCTGCCCTGTACGCTATTTCACTGTTGGTCGTGTTCCTGTGTCTGGCTGCGCTATACGAGAGCTGGTCGGTTCCCTTCTCCGTTATGCTGGTCGTACCGTTGGGTGTCATTGGCGCGCTGTTGGCGACCTGGATGCGTGGTCTGGAAAACGATGTGTACTTCCAGGTCGGGTTACTCACCGTTATCGGGCTTTCGGCAAAGAACGCGATATTGATTGTTGAATTCGCCAATGAGATGAACGAAAAAGGACACGATCTGCTCGATGCCACACTGCATGCCTGTCGCCAGCGCTTGCGTCCGATTCTGATGACGTCGCTGGCGTTTATCTTCGGGGTACTGCCGATGACAATCAGCAGTGGTGCTGGCTCCGGCGGCCAGCATGCGGTGGGGACTGGCGTAATGGGCGGGATGATTTCAGCCACGATCCTGGCGATTTACTTCGTGCCTCTGTTCTTTGTGCTGGTACGCAGACGCTTCCCGTTGAAACCACGCCCGGAATAATCGGGCACAAAAAAGGCGACTTACGATGAGTCGCCTTTTTCATCCTTTGCAGGATATGAATTTCTTCCAGAAAATTATTTACGAAGCATCACTTCGATAAAGTCTTTCCAGTTCCCCAGTTCACGTTCAATCATAACAACCTCTCTTATTATTATGAGCATTCTACGAAATCATCCTCATTAAAAGAAGATAATTTAACCGATGGTTGTGATTACATCCTCCAGTGCTTGGGGTCATGTCATCACTATGCGCTATACCCATAAATTTTATGTGACTCACTGCAATATTTTGAAATATTCACACATAATCTACGACTTTGACAATTTTGATGGAAAAACAGACTGATGCAAACAGGTTAATTCTGAAATACCGATCGACGTGAAATTTTGGAACTTTCAGGAATCATTATTCACCGTTGTTCAACAATGTTATATTTTTCTATAACGAATGAATGACAATATGTATTATCAGAAACGCGAGAATACAAGAATAAGTATTCAAAATACGTTAATAAGGATTCACATGATCACCCTCTACGGCATTAAGAATTGCGATACAATTAAAAAGGCCCGACGCTGGCTGGAAACGCAGGGTATTGACTACCGCTTCCATGATTATCGTGTCGACGGTCTGGACAACACGCTGTTACAGTCCTTTATCAACGAGTTAGGCTGGGAGGCGCTGCTCAATACGCGGGGAACCACCTGGCGCAAACTGGATGAAGCAACGCGTAATCAAATCACTAATGCCACTGCTGCCGCCTCATTGATGATTGAAATGCCTGCAATTATCAAACGCCCATTGCTCTGCGCGCCGGGTAAGCCTATGCTGCTTGGTTTCAGCGAATCCAGTTATACGCAGTTTTTTAATGAGGTGTAATCTATGTCGTGCCCGGTTATTGAGCTGACACAGCAGCTTATTCGCCGTCCATCTCTGAGCCCGGATGATGCCGGGTGCCAGGCGTTAATGATTGAACGCCTGCGTGCGGTAGGTTTTACCGTTGAGCGAATGGATTTTGGTGACACACAGAATTTTTGGGCATGGCGCGGAAAAGGTGAGACCCTGGCATTTGCCGGTCACACCGACGTAGTGCCCGCAGGCGATGTTGATCGGTGGATCAATCCGCCGTTTGAACCGACCATTCGCGACGGCATGCTGTTCGGACGCGGTGCGGCCGATATGAAAGGTTCGCTGGCGGCAATGGTCGTGGCCGCAGAGCGTTTTGTCGCACAGCATCCAGACCATCAGGGTCGTCTGGCGTTTTTGATAACCTCTGACGAAGAAGCCAGCGCTAAAAACGGCACCGTGAAGGTGGTTGAAACGCTGATGGCGCGTAATGAGCGGCTGGATTATTGCCTGGTCGGTGAGCCGTCCAGCACCGAAATCGTCGGTGACGTGGTGAAAAATGGACGTCGTGGTTCACTGACCTGCAACCTGACCATTCATGGCGTGCAGGGCCACGTAGCCTACCCACATCTGGCCGATAACCCGGTGCACCGGGCTGCGCCAATGCTCAATGAGCTGGTGGCGATTGAGTGGGATCAAGGCAATGAGTTCTTCCCGGCAACCAGCATGCAGATTGCCAATATTCAGGCGGGCACGGGCAGCAACAACGTTATCCCCGGCGAACTGTTTATCCAGTTCAACTTCCGTTTCAGCACCGAATTAAACGACGAAATGATTAAGTCGCGGGTATTGGAACTGTTGGACAAGCACCAACTGCGTTACACAGTAGACTGGTGGCTTTCCGGTCAACCGTTCCTGACCGAACGCGGTAAACTGGTGGATGCAGTGGTGAACGCCATTGAGCACTATAATGAGATTAAACCGCAGTTACTGACGACAGGCGGGACATCCGACGGGCGCTTTATTGCCCGCATGGGGGCACAGGTGGTGGAACTTGGGCCGGTCAATGCCACCATTCATAAAATAAATGAATGCGTCAATGCCGCCGACCTGCAGCTGCTTGCCCGTATGTATCAACGTATCATGGAACAACTCGTCGCCTGATGAGTGTTCCTGCAAGAGGAAATGAGCATGGACTGGCTGGCAAAATATTGGTGGATTTTAGTGCTGGTGTTTCTGGTGGGGGTACTGCTGAATGTGATCAAAGATCTTAAGCGTGTCGACCACAAGAAGTTTCTCGCCAATAAGCCGGAACTTCCCCCGCATCGTGATTTTAACGATAAATGGGACGATGACGACGATTGGCCGAATAAGGATCAGCCGAAGAAATAATTTGTAGGCCGGATAACACATATCACGTTGCTATCCGGCACTATCACTGACTGTCATGCCGGATGGCGGCTTCGCCTTATCCGGCCTACACGTTATATCATTTCAATCACATCATCATCGTGAGGCTTACCACCGCTCAGCGCTTCATCAAAGTAGTGCTTCGGTACGGTAAAGCGCAGATGATCAAGCGCGAACTGCATGCTGTGTTCATCAATGGCGTGCCCCAGATTTTCGACGATATCCAGAGTCACATCCCCACCTGCACGAATTAACGCTTCCTGCGCAGCAACCGCATGAGATAACTCAATCACCCGATCTTCACCGCCGTGAATCAAATGCACTGTGGTAGCGGTGGTAGCGGCTTCCGGCAAGGTGGCGTAACGACCATTAAAGGCAATGACCCGCGACGCCAGCCCTGGCTCGGCTTTGATGCTCTCAAGCGACATAATCGCCCCTTGCGAAAAGCCAATCAGCGCGGTGGCCTGAGGTGACACACCACTCTGTTTCTGCCAATAGCGAACGGTTTCGATAAACACCGGCATGATGGCATCAATACGCGCCTGACGGTTCTCTTCTGTTACACCCTGAACAGAAAACCATTGACGCCCACCGGCAGCGCTATAAGGCTCAGCGCCACCAATACTGACAATCAGCGCGTCCGGAAACAGTGGTGCAAACCAGGAACCAATTTCGCCCATGGCAACCGGGTTATCGCCGACGCCATGAAACAGCAACAGTAGCTGTTGAGCGGGTTTATCGGGACTTTGAACAACAAAATGGTCATGTTTCATGGCGATCTCCTTAACTGATGAGAATTATTCTACGCCGCTTAACCGCAATGACCATGCCAGGAAATTGAAGAAGTTAGTGAAAAAATTGCCATTGCATAATGCGATTACGTAACCGTTGCTGACGTTCGGTATCCAACTGCGCTAACGCCTGTGCCGCCTCCTCACGCTGAACCAGCAGCAATGCTTTGCGCCCCGAGACCTTCAGCCGCTTGCACAGTTCTGCGTCACTGCATTTTTCCTGTAAACGCCCACGCAGCGCCGGAAGAGGCTGTTCACAGTGCTGGAGAAGACGGCTTAAGCAACCGAGTGAGGTGAGTAACGGCCGATGCGCGAAGGCAAACCCTGCCAGCTCATCCCAGTCATCATCATTAAGCGTAGACTCTTTCAGTGGGACGACCGGGATACACTCATCATTCCATTGTGCGAGGATCGCCGCATCGCGACGCAATCGCTGATGCTCCCGCTCAGCCAGACGCTGCCCGGCATCACTGATGGGAAGCAACGCCATTGCCGTATAGCACCCGCTGCTGGCTTCACGATGATTCCCCATTCGCACCATGACAAAACCGCATCGCTGCCAAAAACGCCACAATTCGGCCGTATAACCAAAACTGACGGAAAGATAGTCACACTGCGAGGAATACTGATGGGCCTGCATAATCAGTTGCTGCCCGATACCTTCCCGCTGGCGAGCGGGATGAACCGCAATACGGCTAACCCGCCGGCCAACCAGCGTTGCGGCCAGAGGATCGCTGCCATGCGCCGCCAGTGACTGCGCAACCAGATTGCCTCTTGGCCGGCGATATCCTGCCCAAACGGCCTGGCTTAATTCTGCGGATAATCCCCCTTCATCGACCAACCAGACGGCTCCCGCGACCGAGCCCGCAGCCGAAGCATGCAGAAAATGCTGACCTGGTGCATCCATCATGCGTCGCAGGTCCAGCGGTGAGGTACGGTAATGCGCCCCGGAAAGCAGTTGGTAGACCGCCAGAGGCAGATGCGGATTGCGATGCCAGGCGGTCGACTCAAAGGCAGAGAAGTGGATATTGCCCTGAGGGGGATGCGAAAAGGTTTCGTCGTCGAACACCAGTGCCTCGCTGACGATTTTTTCCAGCGGGCACCCCAGAGCCCACCTGATGGGCTGCTGCAGTTCATAGCGCCGCAGATAGGGGAAGCGAGCGCAGAATTTCAACAAAAACCCTCTGCCAGTTCCTTCATAGCCCTGAACGGTGGTGGTTAACATTGTTCGGGGAAAACGCGCCACCAGTTGGTGTAGCAGCGGCGCGGGGATCGCGGCGGCTTCATCCACGATCAGCCAGTCTGCAGTTGCAGTACTGCTTAACAGCGCATCCGGGGCCATAAAGCAGTAGCGTTCCCCAGCAAATTGCGCCAGTACATCCGTTGCCGCTTTCGCCGGAGCGGTAACAATAGCCGTCCCCGTCATGCGCGAAATCAACTGTCCTGCCAGCGCAGATTTACCCCGGCCACGCGCGGCGGTCACCGCAACCACACCCGGAGGCATATCCAGCAAATGATGTAAAATCTTCGCCTGTTCCGGCAGGGGATCGCCGTTTGCCGCCTGCCAGTCTGCCCGTACAGGAAAGTGCGGATAGGATTTCGCCTGATGCTGTTGCCAGTGCAACGTTTCCCCTTCACGAGTCACGGCTCGCCTGAAGTGTTCAACAAAGTGCGGTGTTGGGATAGGTTCGGCGCAGTCGCTCCAGCGCAGGGAATCCATGTCCGGAGACGTTTGCCAGGCCTGCCAGGGTGGGGTCAGCAACACCAGCCAACTCCCGGCGCGGAGCGTGCCGCTGAGTGCGGCAAACGCCGCCGCGTCAAATCCCTGTCCGGCGTCGAAAACCGCATGACGAAACTCGCGCCCCAGTAACGTTTGCAGCGCCTGTGGTGTGCAACCTGGCTCTGCGGGGGCTGTTGCCCCTACCCACAGCCAGTCGCCGGGCAATGTTTTGCGTAGCGCTAACGCTTGCGCCTGGCACCAGTTTTCTTCGCCGCTGATGACCAGCAGACGACGGATTCCTTCTCTGGCCATGCGTTCAGTGAGCGCACTCAGTGCTGCATTGTCAGACATCCCTGCCTCAATATCTTAAATGCCTTTGCCAAAAGTATTACATTGTCCCGGATCGCCACTGTCAAAGCCGCGTTTAAACCAGGTGTAACGTTGCTGCGAGGTGCCGTGAGTAAAACTATCGGGCACAACGCGCCCTTGCCCCTGCTGTTGCAAACGATCATCACCAATGGCCTGAGCGGCGTTTAGCGCCTCTTCCAGATCGCCAGATTCAAGTACACCCTGCTGCTGCATACTGTGACCCCAGACACCGGCAAAGCAATCTGCCTGCAGCTCCATACGAACGGAAAGGCGATTCACTTCGGCCTGAGAGGCATTTTGCTGCATCTGACGAACTTTCGGTTCAATGCCCAGTAGTTTTTGCACATGGTGGCCTACTTCGTGCGCGATGACATAGCCCTGAGCAAAATCGCCATCAGCGCCCAGCTTGTTTTTCATGTCATCATAGAATGAGAGGTCGATATACACCGTACCATCCGCCGGGCAATAAAACGGCCCCATCACGGACTGGCCCGCACCGCAGCCGGTACGCGTCGCGCCACGATACATCACCAGCTTCGGCTGTTGGTAGGTCCGGCCCATTTTTTCAAACTGCTGCCCCCAGGTATCTTCGGTCGTTGCCAGTATCACCGAGGTGAATTTTGCCGCTTCATCATCATTTGGGCTAATGGAGTGTGATGATTGCTGTTGGGATACAGGTTGGCCGGTCATTAATCCGGTAAGATCCACGCCATAATAGCCCGCGACAAGCACCACAATCAGCAGGATGATGCCGCCTTTACCACTGGGCAAACGAAAACCCGGTCCGCCCATAGAAGGGCCGCCGCCGGCGCTGTTTCGTCTGTCTTCCACATTGTCACTTTCACGACGCCCTTGCCAGCGCATAATCACCTCAACTTTTTATTCATTATGATGATGATCGTAGGCGGTTCGGAACAGGATTACCATAAGAAACAGTAATCAAAATCGGCGGGATTGATGAGCCGGAGAGCGATCGCCGGCTCAGGGGGGCGTTAGTCTAACTTCACACCCAGACGATGCGCGACAGCTTCATAGGCTTCGATCAGGCCGCCCAGACTCTGGCGGAAGCGATCTTTGTCCATTTTATCCAGCGTTTCTTTGTCCCACAGACGGCTACCGTCCGGTGAGAATTCGTCGCCCAGCACGACTTCGCCTTTGTACAAGCCAAACTCAAGTTTGAAGTCGACCAGAATCAGACCAGCATCATCAAACATCTTTTTCAGCACGTCGTTGGCTTTGTAAGTCAGCTCTTTCATACGTGCCAGATTCTCTTTGCTCACCCAACCAAAAGTTTCGCAATAGGAATCGTTAATCATTGGATCGTGCATAGCATCGTTTTTCAGGAACAGATCAAACAACGGCGGATTCAGTTCAATACCTTCCTCAACGCCTAAACGCTTAACCAGTGAGCCTGCCGCGCGGTTACGTACCACACATTCAACCGGTACCATCTCCAGTTTTTTCACCAGACATTCAGTATCGGATAGCAGTCGCTCCATCTGGGTAGGAATGCCTGCTTCTTGCAGTTTGGTCATAATGAAATGGTTGAATTTGTTATTCACCATACCTTTACGGTCAAACTGTTCAATGCGCGCGCCATCCCCTGCTGACGTATCATTGCGGAATTCGAGCACCAACAGGTCCGGGTTTTCCGTGCTGTATACGGTCTTCGCTTTACCACGATACAACTCAGCTTGCTTTTGCATCTTTATTACTCCTGGGTGTGAATTAACGATAAATATTGCGTTTTTCTGCCGACGCACACGTTTGCGTATCATATCAGAAAAAAAGGGCTGGAGTTATCCAGCCCTTTATTTTTACTTACTGAACGCTGCCTGGAAGACGGCGACCAGCGCGTCGTTCTGGCTTTGCGTCAGGGTATGCCCCTTAGGATCGATAAACTGCAAACTACTGCGGTTGTCTAAATCACCGACCTGCAGTTTGTAGTCGCCGGATACCAGACCCGGATCGCTCGCGCCCAGCTCCTGCCAGTTACTGTCTGACAGTGGTTTGTAAGTCACAGCGATGCTGCCCTGAGAACGGGTGCTGTCGGTCACTTTCATCCCCACTTTTTCCAGCGCTGCCGGCAGACGCTGCCATACCACGTTGAACGGTCCACGTACCACCAGCATCGGTAAACCGGTGTCATCTGCAGCACTCTGAACGTCCATAGTCGCGGCAGAACGGTTCTGCGCGGCATTCGCGGCGTCGGTGGCGTTCTTATCCAGACCAGCAGAGATAACGTTCATCATCTCAGCGCTGTAACGCTGCATTGATGCCGCATCGGCTACCGGTTTACCTGCCTGCTCGAGGTTAATCAGTTTCACCGTCACCGCTTGCTGATAGCCCTGCGGTTTAACCGAGATTTGATAACGCCCACGGTACTGTTCGTCTTCATCCAGACGGTTCCAGTCAACCCAATCGGTAGTCAGCGTCTGGCTGGCATCATCACGTTTGGCGATGGTGTAGTTTTTAGACTGAACAACGCTCACGACCTGCGGCCACAGCGTGTTGCCACGACCATTTTCCACCAGCAATGTCGCTGTATCGCCCGCGATCTGAGTACGGGCGCCAGTAACTAATGCTAACGGCTGAGCCGGTGGGCGAATATCCAGCGCTTTACCCACGGCACCGCTGCCGTTGGTTACCGGGATGTTATAGTCGCCGGTCATAACCGGCAGAATCATCCCAGCTGGCGCGTGAAGCTCAGCAAGCGGTGCGGCCTCCAGATAGGATTCATCACCGCTCACCTGGCGCTTATAGCGCGAGTCAGAACTACAGGCCGCGAGCAACATAACAAGCGAAACACCCGCAACCTTGGCCAGGCGCGACTTTTGTACTGAGTAAGCCATCAAATCTCCCTAAACTTTACAGCAAACCGGCATGCTTAAGCGCCGCTTTGACGATATCACGAGCATTGTCCGTGATTGGCGTCATCGGCAAACGTAGCGTATCGGTCGCCACAAGTCCCAACTCCTTACATGCCCATTTCACTGGGATAGGATTGGGTTCGACAAATAGTTTGTTGTGTAACGGCATCAGACGTTGGTTGATCACCCGCGCCTCGGCAAAATGCCCTTCTGCCGCCAGTTTGCACATTTCGGCCATATCGCGTGCCGCAACGTTAGCCGTTACGGAAATCACGCCATGACCACCAAGCTGCATGAAGTCCAGTCCGGTCGCATCATCACCGCTAAGCAGAATAAAATCGTCTGAAACCAGCTCTTTGATCTGGTGAACACGACTTAAGTTCCCTGTGGCCTCTTTGATAGCGACAATATTTTTTACCTTCGCCAGGCGACCCACGGTTTCCGGCAGCATATCGCAGCCAGTACGGGACGGCACATTATACAGAATTTGCGGCAGGTCAGTATGTTCAGCGATGGCTTTGAAATGCTGGAACAAACCTTCCTGAGTTGGGCGGTTGTAGTAAGGCGTCACCGTCAGGCAGCCGACAACACCGCTGTCGTTAAAACGCTGCGTCAGACTAATGCCTTCTGCGGTCGCATTGGCGCCCGTTCCGGCAATAACCGGAATACGCCCATCGGCCAGCTCCAGCGTCATCATTACCACATCGCCATGTTCATCATGACTCAGGGTAGCGGACTCACCGGTGGTGCCAACCGAAACGATCGCCGAGGTGCCGCTGGCGACATGATAATCAATCAGTTTTTTCAGGCTCGACCGGCAGACTTTACCTTTCTCATCCATCGGCGTAATAAGCGCGACAATACTTCCCGTGAACATGGGCCATCCTCTGTGCAAACAAGTGTCTCAATGGTACGTTTGGTACGACAATAAAAGCAAGCGACCATAGCCCTTCTGATTGTTGTATGCATGTTTTTTTTATGCTTTCCTTATGATTACCTCACCGCTCAAAGGAAGAACAGGTTTGACATCGCCATCGCAACACTATCTGGTCATTACTGCGCTGGGTGCTGATCGCCCGGGAATTGTGAACACTATCACCCGTCATGTCAGCAGTTGTGGCTGTAATATCGAAGACAGCCGACTGGCCATGCTGGGTGACGAGTTTACGTTTATCATGCTGTTATCCGGAACCTGGAATGCCATCACCCTGATTGAATCAACCTTGCCGTTGAAAGGCGCAGAGCTGGATTTATTGATTGTGATGAAGCGTACGACCGCGCGTCCCCGTCCGGCGATGCCCGCCACGGTATGGGTACAGGTCGATGTCCCCGACTCGCCTCATTTGATTGAGCGCTTTACCGCCCTTTTTGACAGCCATCAAATGAATATTGCGGAACTGGTTTCGCGCACACAGCCGGCTGAAAACGGCAAGACTGCACAGTTGTTTATTCAAATTACCGCACATAGTCCTGCGTCACATGATTCGGCAAATATTGAGGATGCGTTTAAAGCACTCTGTACAGAACTCAATGCGCAAGGCAGTATTAACGTCGTCAATTACTCACAGCATGATGAACAGGATGGAGTTAAGTAATGAACCCACTGAAAGCCGGTGATATCGCACCGAAATTTAGCTTGCCGGATCAAGACGGAGAACAAGTAAATTTAACCGACTTCCAGGGACAGCGTGTTCTGGTTTATTTCTACCCGAAAGCCATGACGCCCGGCTGTACCGTACAGGCCTGTGGCTTGCGCGATAACATGGATCAGTTAAAAAAAGCCGGTGTTGAAGTGCTGGGGATAAGCACCGATAAACCAGAGAAGCTTTCCCGATTTGCGGAGAAAGAAGTGCTTAACTTCACGCTCCTGTCTGATGAAGATCATCAGGTTTGCGAGCAATTTGGCGTCTGGGGTGAAAAGTCATTTATGGGTAAGACCTACGATGGCATCCACCGCATTAGCTTCCTTATTGATGCCGAAGGCAAAATTGAACATGTGTTTGATGATTTCAAAACCAGCAATCACCACGACGTGGTACTGAACTGGCTGAAAGAGAACGCCTGATTTACGTTTTGCTGGAAAAAGCCTGATGGCGCTTCGCTTATCAGGCCTACGCAGCTTATTAATATTGCGAAACTTGTAGGCCGGGTAAGGCATAGCCGCCCCCCGGCATAAAGGTCGTTTATTCAAACGTTCCTTTTACACACGCTTGCTTCTCTTTCACCATGGCTTTCCCCTTTGCCCAAAGGTAATTCACTTCCAGCGCGTCGTTCAGCACCAGAATGTCCGCATCGCATCCCACCGCCAAACGCCCTTTATGCTCTAGTCCCAAAAATTCTGCGACCGTACGCGTCAGCGGACAGAGCGCCTGTTCCAGCGGTATGGCATGAACTTTCACCAACTGGCGCACCGTTTCCGCCAGTGATTCAAACCCCGCGACACCGATACCGGTGAGATTACCTAACTCATCAAATTCCGGCTGGCTGCCGTTGCCATCCGAGCTCAGGGTAATGCGCGACAGTGGCACGTTCTGGCGCAACGCTGTAGCAATCGCCATTGCCGGATCAACAGGCTCATCAATGCTGCTGGTGATATCGATATAACCGCCCTGGCGGGCATACTCCAGCGCCGCCTGGAACAGCGGTTCCGCACGATTAACATGCGTTGGCAACAGTTTGGTAATCGGGACATCACAGCACTCGAGGATGTTGTACAACGGCTCCAGCATGCGCGGGCTGTCACCCATGTGGAAAACGCTTACCCCCGGTTTGCGCCCTAACAATCCACCTACCCGCGACTGAGCCGCCATGTTCGCCAGCGCCGAGGTGTCCGGGGCGGAGGAACGATGGTCCGAAACCGCACATTTCACGCCAATGACTTTATCGATCAGCGCCACGTCGCGATCGATACTGCCGGTGATGGTCGGCGATGGCAGAGAATAGGCCCCGGTCAGCATCCATGCGCTGATGCCTTCAAACTCCAGCGCACGTGTTTTCGCCAGCAGCGATTCCGGGTGACGGGTGATGCCATCGGTACCCAGCAATCCCACCACCGAGGTGACGCCAGCTTCCACCAGTCGTGACAAGCGCACTTCCGGCGTGCGGGTATGTGGCCCTGCCTCTCCGCCACCGCCAATCAGATGGACGTGCTGATCGATAAAGCCGGGACAAACAATTGCCCCATCAAGGTTGATGCACTCACAACCGGGAAAATCTTCTGCTGCGATAGACGGGGCGATGGCGACAATTTTACCGCCAGAAATCAGAATATCCTGTCGGCCTAAATCTTCAGGTGCGTATACGTGTCCCTGCTGGAACAACGTCAAATTAAGAATGGAACAGTTCATAACCTTCCTTGTCAGGCAATTACCTGCATAACCCAAATAGAGAGCAGCGCATTAATGACGCATACCGCTATAATCTGCGGGTAGTAACGGGGATGGACCCCCGCAGTTCCCAGGCAGCGTCCCACATTTTGCACCGGATTGCCCATCAGGTAGATAGCCGGTAGCAATACAGTCGCATCATGTCCCGAAAGCGTACCAGCAACAACCAGACTGGCACAAACGCCGACGCCGCCCCATCCCACTTTTTGTTGCGCGTGTGTGTTGTGGCCCATTTAATTCTCCTGCTGGTCTTATTCCTTGCGTAACGAAAAAAACATCAGGAGGACCAAATTAAAGACAAACACGGAGAAAAACGATACCGGAGGAAATTACTCAGAAAGTGTGGATAGAAGTCAGATAAGTTCAGTTCCGACGGCGTTATGCCGTCGGAACTGACGGATTAGCGATCGTCAACCGTCTGACCATCCGGCCAGGCATGCACCACGGCTTTGATTAGCGTCGCCAGCGGAATGGCAAAGAAAACGCCCCAGAATCCCCACAGGCCGCCGAATATTACGACTGAGAGAATAATGACCAGCGGATGCAAATTTACGGCTTCGGAGAAGAGTACGGGAACCAGCAGATTGCCGTCCAGCGCCTGGATTATCAGGTACACGGCGAAACAGCTCCAGAACTCGGTACCGAGACCGAACTGGAATAACGCCACACCAACAACCGGAATCGTCACCACAAACGCGCCGATATACGGGATCAGCACAGAGAACCCCACCAGCACCGCCAGCAGCAGAGAGTAGTTAAGGCCAAACATCAGGAAACCCAGCCAGGTTGCAACACCGACCACCACCATCTCCAGTACTTTACCGCGGATATAGTTGGTGATTTGCTGGTTCATTTCTTTCCAGACCTGTCCTGCCAGTCCACGATTTCGCGGCAGCACCCGGCGCACAGCATTCAACATCTGGCTTTTATCCTTCACCAAAAAGAATACCATCAGTGGGACAAGCACCAGATAGACCGCCAGCGTCAACAACCCAACCAGAGAAGCCAGCGAATATTTCACCACTGAATCGCCCATGGTGAGCATCCGGGAACGCATATTTTCCGCCATCGCATCAATGATGCCCGCATCCATAAGCGCCGGATAACGTCGCGGTAAGGTGGCGGCAAAGTCAGACAACTTGTTGAGCATGCCAGGCATATCGCGTATCAGATAGATGCCTTGCTGCCATGCAACAGGCATTACCACAAACGCCATCAGCAGTAAAATACCGACAAACACCACCAGCACAATTGACGTCGCCCAGCGCCGCGAGCAACCGATATTTTCCAGCCGGGCGGTAGGCCATTCCAGCAGATAAGCCAGCACAATCGCGACCAGCAGCGGCGCCAACAGACCACTAAAGAAGAACAGGATGCCAAAACCGGCAACCAGAATAATCAGCAAGGCAATAGCCTCTGGGTCGCTAAAGCGGCGGCGATACCATTGCGTCAACATTTCGAGCATAAAACCTTCCCTGAACCTCAATAGCGGGATTGCGATCCCGAATTGTATCGAAATGTCACAAAAAAGACTTCGCTTTTTATGACTGATTACGCAAAGTGAAAAGACATTTTTCCTGGGTGTTCATCATCAGGTTTCACAGTTACACTCCCTAAGCTTGCGGAGTGTGAACGATACTTCACGGCATTGGTCAAATGGCTATCTCAAAAAAGAATACAGGACAGAGGTTATGTTCAGGCAGTTGAAAAAAAACCTGGTTGCTACCCTCATTGCCGCACTGACCATCGGTCAGGTCGCGCCCGCATTTGCAGACACCGCGGACACCCTGCCTGATATGGGAACCTCGGCAGGGAGTACGCTTTCCATAGGACAGGAAATGCAGATGGGCGATTATTACGTACGCCAGTTGCGCGGTAGTGCGCCATTAATTAACGATCCGCTGCTGACCCAATACATTAATTCTCTGGGTATGCGTCTGGTTTCGCACGCCGACTCGGTCAAAACGCCCTTCACCTTCTTTTTGATTAACAACGATGAAATCAACGCCTTTGCTTTCTTTGGCGGCAACGTTGTTTTGCACTCCGCGCTATTCCGCTATTCCGATAACGAAAGCCAACTGGCGTCGGTCATGGCGCACGAAATCTCCCACGTCACTCAGCGCCACCTGGCGCGCGCGATGGAAGATCAGAAACGTAGCGCACCGCTGACATGGGTTGGCGCATTAGGCTCGATTTTATTAGCAATGGCCAGCCCGCAGGCAGGGATGGCGGCGTTAACCGGTACGCTGGCGGGTACTCGTCAGGGGATGATTAGCTTTACGCAACAAAATGAACAGGAAGCAGACCGCATCGGTATTCAGGTACTGCAACGTTCGGGCTTTGATCCTCAGGCCATGCCAACGTTCCTCGAAAAACTGCTCGATCAGGCCCGTTACTCTTCGCGTCCGCCGGAAATTTTGCTGACTCACCCCCTGCCTGAAAGCCGTCTGGCGGATGCCCGTAACCGCGCCAACCAGATGCGTCCGGTGGTCGTCCAGTCGTCGGAAGATTTTTATCTGGCCAAGGCGCGAACCTTAGGCATGTACAATTCAGGCCGCAACCAGTTAACCAGCGATCTACTGGATAACTGGTCGAAAGGCAACGTACGTGAACAACGTGCAGCCCAGTATGGCCGGGCATTGCAGGCGATGGAAGCCAGCAAATATGACGAAGCACGTAAAGCGCTACAGCCGCTGCTGGCGGCGGATGCTAACAATGCCTGGTATCTCGACCTGGCAACGGATATTGATCTCGGCCAGAAGAAAACCAGTGATGCCATTAACCGCCTGAAAAACGCCCGCGACCTGCGTACCAACCCGGTACTGCAGCTTAACCTGGCGAATGCGTATTTACAGGGTGGACAAGCCAAAGAGGCGGCGACCATCCTGAATCGCTATACGTTTAACCATAAGGACGACCCTAACGGCTGGGATTTGTTAGCGCAAACGGAAGCCAATCTGAATAACCGCGATCAGGAGCTGGCGGCGCGCGCGGAAGGGTATGCCCTCGCCGGACGTCTGGATCAGGCGATTTCAATGCTCAGCAGCGCAAGCTCTCAGGTGAAACTGGGCAGCCAGCAGCAGGCCAGATACGATGCCCGTATCGACCAGCTACGCCAGCTGCAAGAGCGCTTTAAACCGTACACCAAGATGTAACAGGAAAGAAAAATGTCAGACGCGATTAAAATCTACCATAACCCACGCTGCTCCAAGAGCCGTGAAACGCTGGAATTACTGAAGTCCAACGGCGTGGACCCGGAAGTGGTGCTGTATCTGGAAACCCCGGCTGACGCCGCGACTCTGCGTGAACTTCTGCAGATGCTGGGTATGTCCAGCGCGCGTGAGCTGATGCGCCAGAAAGAAGATCTCTATAAGTCGCTTAACCTGGCGGACAAAAACCTGAGTGAAGATGCGCTGATTCAGGCAATGGTAGAAAACCCGAAACTGATGGAGCGCCCAATTGTGGTTGCCAAAGGCCAAGCGCGAATTGGACGTCCGCCGGAGCAGGTACTGGAAATCGTCGGTTAATCTTAAGACTGCCGCAGTTTTCCGGCTGCGGCGCTTACAGCTTCAGAATTTCTTTTACGAAGGGGATCGTCAGCTTTCGCTGGGCGGTGATCGATGCGTGATCAAGCTGATCCAGCGTCATAAACAGCGTACGCATTTCCCGATCCAGACGCTTAAGCAGGAAGCGTCCCACATCTTCCGGCAGTTCAAACCCACGTAGCCTGGCGCGTAATTGCAACGCCTGCAGTTTATCTTCATCAGAAAGCGGCTGTAGCTTGTAGATTTGTCCCCAGTCCAGACGCGAGGCGAGATCCGGCAATCCCAGATTTAGCTGTCTTGGCGGGCGATCGCCGGTGATCAGCAGGCGTGTTTTCCCCGACTCCAGGATACGGTTGTAGAGATCAAAGATCGCCATTTCCCACAGCGAATCACCGGCCACACATTCGATGTTGTCGATGCAGACCAGCGATAAATGCTCCATCCCGTCGAGCACCTCGGGGACGAACCAGGTGCGTTTGTCGAGCGGCACATAGCCTACCGCATCGCCGCGCGCGGACAGTTCCGCACAGGCTGCATGCAGCAAATGGCTACGGCCAGCGCCTTCACGCGACCAGAGATAAATATACCCGCTATGTTCCTGACGCAGCACGTTTTGCAGTGCAGCCAGTAAAGAGGAGTTATCCCCCGGCCAGAAACTTGCGAAAGTTTCGTCGTCAGGAAGATAAAGTGGCAAAGAGAGCTGTGCCGGTGTGTTCAGAGATACCTCAACCCAGGATTTCATAAAATCGCGTTGAGTTTAACACAGAAATGCGTCGCGATAGAACCGGGCAGCATCGCCGCCCGGTCAAAGGTTTACTGTTGCTCAGTGTCGGCATCTTTGGCGTCGAGCACCACTTCTTCCGGACGCAGCAGGCTGATAACTTTGAAAATCAGACTCAGACAGACACCCACAATGGTCGCCAGCGCCATGCCTTTCAGCTCAGCAGCACCGATGTGAACTTTCGCGCCGCTGACGCCGATGATCAAAATGACCGAGGTCAGGATCAGGTTCTGTGCTTTGTTGTAGTCAACTTTTGACTCGATCAGTACGCGAATACCGGAAGCGCCAATCACGCCGTACAGCAGCAGAGATACACCGCCCATGACCGGCAGTGGAATGATTTGGATCGCCGCAGCCAGTTTACCCACGCAGGAGAGCAGAATGGCGAAAATCGCCGCACCGCCAATAACCCAGGTACTGTAAACGCGGGTAATCGCCATGACACCGATGTTTTCGCCGTAGGTGGTGTTCGGCGTCGAACCGAAGAAGCCGGAGATCACCGTCGACAGGCCGTTAGCAAACATAGAACGATGCAGGCCAGGATCGCGAATCAGATCTTTTTTCACGATATTCGCCGTTACCACCAGGTGGCCGACGTGTTCAGCAATAACCACCAGCGCCGCAGGCAGAATGGTCAGAATAGCGACCCATTCAAAGCGCGGCGTGTAAAACGTTGGCAGAGCAAACCAGTGGGCCTGCGCTATCGGCGTAGTGTCCACGACGCCCATCACGAAGGAGAGCGCGTACCCGGCCAGCACCCCAATCAAAATCGGGATAATCGCCATAAAGCCACGGAACAGTACGGAACCAAATACCGTCACCGCCAGCGTCACCATTGAGATGATGATGGTTGTTGAGTCTGGCGCTTGTCCTTCCGCAGGCAGTAATCCCGCCATACCCGCAGCGACACCCGCCAGCTCCAGACCGATGACGGCAACGATTGCGCCCATCGCCGCAGGCGGGAACATCACATCCAGCCAGCCAGTACCGGCTTTCTTAACGATGAACGAAACCAGGCAGAACAGGATGCCACACATAATGAAACCGCCCAGCGCCACTTCATACCCTAGCGGCAGCAGCAGCAGAACCGGGGAAATGAACGCAAAGCTTGAACCGAGGTAAGCCGGAATTTTTCCTTTGCAAATAAAGAGATACAGTAACGTACCAATGCCGTTAAACAGCAGAACGGTAGCTGGGTTGATATGAAACAGGACTGGCACCAGTACCGTTGCGCCAAACATGGCGAACAGGTGCTGTAAACTAAGCGGGATTGTCTGTAAAAGCGGCGGTCTTTCACTCACCCCGATAGCACGGCGCGTCATAGTGTTTTCCTCTGAGTGTTGTTTGTTATTAGCGATTGGGTTGTTTTATTCAAAAAAAAGCCGACTCTTAAAGTCGGCTTCTTTTCACTTATTCGTTTACTTGGTACCAAAAATCTTATCGCCGGCATCGCCGAGCCCCGGAATAATGTATCCGTGCTCGTTCAGTCCCTGATCGATGGAGGCGGTGTACAGCTCGACATCCGGGTGTGCTTTTTCCAGCGCCGCGATACCTTCCGGCGCCGCAACCAGCACCAGGACTTTAATGCTGCTGCAGCCTGCTTTTTTCAGCAGGTCGATGGTCGCGATAACGGAACCACCGGTTGCCAGCATCGGGTCAACGATCAGCGCCATACGCTCATCGATGTTAGAAACCAGCTTCTGGAAGTACGGAACCGGCTCCAGCGTCTCTTCATTACGGTACATCCCCACCACGCTGATACGCGCGCTCGGAACGTTTTCCAGTACGCCTTCCATCATGCCCAGGCCCGCACGCAGGATTGGCACAACGGTGATTTTTTTACCTTTGATTTGGTCAACTTCAACCGGACCGTTCCAGCCTTCGATGGTCACCTTTTCGGTTTCCAGACCAGCGGTTGCTTCATAAGTCAGCAGGCTGCCAACTTCCGAGGCGAGTTCACGAAAGCGTTTAGTGCTGATGTCGTTTTCACGCATCAGTCCCAGCTTGTGTTTGACGAGTGGGTGTTTGACTTCCACGATCTTCATACTCTTCTCCTTTCCTCAGACGAGTGGCAACCACAAAAAAAATCGCCGGATTATACCGCTTTTCGTCTCTGGCGCAACACTGCATACGCTTGACATGGATCAACCAAAATCGTTTGCGTCTGGATGATGAGTATAAAACAAGCCCCGCTTTGAGTGCGGAGCTTATTATCAACATCATGAATTTTATAGATTTTCAGCATTGTTCTGGATGACGTTTCTATACCAGGAAAAAGATTTCTTCGGCGAGCGTGCTAATGTCCCACTCCCGTCATTATTTTTATCAACATAGATAAAGCCGTAGCGTTTTTTCATCTCCCCCGTCCCGGCCGAGACTAAATCAATACAGCCCCACGGGGTATAGCCCATCAGATCCACGCCATCTTCCACCACCGCTTTTTTCATTTCGCGGATATGCGCGGCCATATAGTCAATACGATAGGAATCATCCACCGAGCCGTCAGCCTGCTGCACGTCAATCGCGCCAAAGCCGTTTTCTACAATAAACAGCGGCAACTGATAATGATCCCAGAACCAGTTCAGCGAATAGCGCAGGCCAACCGGATCAATCTGCCAGCCCCAGTCCGATTTCTGCACATACGGGTTGGAAACCAGGCTTTTCGACTCGTCGTAATCCAGCTGTGGGTTGTCCGCCGTTGCCTGGGTCGCGAAAGACATATAATAGCTAAAGCCGATGTAATCAACGCAGCCCTCGGTCAGCGCCTGACGGTCTTCCTCGGTGATATCCAGTTCAAAGCCACGACGGGTAAAGTAATTGAGAAGATGCTGCGGGTATTTGCCGCGCACATGGACGTCAGTAAACCAGTAACGCCGGTGCATAGCGTTCATCGCCATCATCATGTCGTTCGGCGCACAGGTCAGCGGATAAATTGGGCACATCGCAATCATGCAGCCAATTTGCAGCGTCGGGTTAATTTCACGCGCGACCTTTACCGCCAGCGCGCTGGCCACCAGCTCGTAGTGCGCCGCCTGATACATGACCGGCTCGCGGTCTTCGCCGGACTGGTATTTCAGGCCAGAGTTTGTAAAGGGCGCAAAGTCTTCGTGATAATTTGCCTGATTGTTAATCTCATTAAACGTCATCCAGTACTTCACTTTGTGCTGGTAACGAGTGAAAACCACCCGGGCAAAACGGACAAAGAAATCGATAAGTTTACGGTTGCGCCAGCCGCCATATTCCGTCACCAGATGGTAGGGCATCTCGAAGTGCGACAACGTAATCACCGGTTCAATGCCATATTTCAGACATTCGTCAAACAGGTCATCATAGAACTGCAGGCCAGCTTCATTAGGTTGCGCTTCATCACCTAAAGGGAAAATCCGCGTCCAGGCAATAGAAGTGCGAAAGCATTTAAACCCCATTTCGGCAAACAGCTTGATGTCGTCTTTATAGCGATGATAAAAATCGATGGCATCGTGGTTAGGGTAGTTTTTACCGGCAATCACACCGTCAGTAATTTCACGCGCCACACCATGCGCCCCCGCCGTCATGACATCGGCAACGCTAATGCCTTTACCGCCCTCCTGCCAGCCACCTTCCAGTTGATGAGCGGCGACAGCGCCACCCCACATGAAATCTGCTTTAAATCCTGACATCCCCTTCCCCTATCGTGATGAGTCTGCGCAAAACGCTCTATACCCGTCATACTTCAAGCTGCATGTGCGTTGGCTTTTCTCGCTCACTCCAGTCACGTACTTATGTACGCTCCTGGAGATTCGCTGCGTCGCCGCCTTCCTGCAACTCGAATTATTTAGGGTATAAATGAGGCCTGCGACAGAAAACTGAAACCGGTTTCAGTATGATACTGTGCATTCGGCTGGCAGGTTTCAAGCACAAGACTGTACCCGGTTTCATTTTCGTGGCGCAGTTCAAACAAATAGATAAATGATTGTAAAATGCTGAAAAAACCAGCAGATAAAACTTGATGCAGAGCAGGCTCGCAAACGTTTGCTTTCCCTGTTAGAATTGCGCCGAATTTAACTTTTACTGCAAGTAAACATGTGGGGAAGCAGGCAGTGACCGATAAAACCTCTCTTAGCTACAAAGATGCCGGTGTTGATATTGATGCAGGTAATGCTCTGGTTGATCGAATCAAAGGCGTAGTAAAGAAAACGCGTCGTCCGGAAGTTATGGGTGGTCTGGGTGGCTTCGGTGCGCTGTGCGCATTGCCGCAAAAATATCGTGAACCGGTACTGGTTTCCGGCACTGATGGTGTTGGTACAAAACTGCGTCTGGCGATGGATCTGAAACGCCACGACACTATCGGCATTGACCTCGTCGCAATGTGCGTCAACGACCTCGTGGTTCAGGGCGCTGAGCCGCTGTTCTTCCTCGACTACTATGCAACCGGCAAACTGGATGTGGACACCGCAGCCAGCGTCATTAACGGGATTGCCGAAGGCTGCCTGCAGTCTGGCTGTGCGCTGGTCGGTGGGGAAACAGCTGAAATGCCGGGGATGTACCACGGCGAAGATTACGACGTGGCAGGTTTCTGCGTTGGCGTCGTCGAAAAATCAGAGATTATCGACGGTTCAAAAGTGGCCGACGGTGACGTACTGATTGCGCTCGGCTCCAGCGGTCCGCACTCTAACGGCTACTCTCTGGTGCGTAAAATTGTAGAAGTCAGCGGTTGTGACCCAGAAACCACCGAGCTTGAAGGCAAGTCGCTGGCCGATCACTTGCTGGCTCCGACCCGCATTTACGTAAAATCCATTCTGGAACTGATCGAGAAGGTTGATGTGCACGCCATTGCGCACCTGACCGGCGGCGGCTTCTGGGAAAATATTCCACGCGTTCTGCCAGACAACACGCAGGCCGTGATCGACGAGTCTTCATGGCAGTGGCCAGCCGTCTTCAACTGGCTGCAAACGGCAGGTAACGTCAGCCAGCATGAGATGTATCGCACCTTTAACTGCGGCGTAGGTATGGTTATCGCCCTGCCAGCTCCGGAAGTGGACAAAGCCCTGGCTTTGCTCAATGAGAAAGGTGAAAACGCATGGAAAATCGGTATCATCAAAGCTTCTGATTCCGAACAGCGTGTGGTCATTGAATGAAAAACATTGTGGTGCTCATTTCCGGTAACGGAAGCAATTTGCAGGCGATAATTGACGCCTGCGAACAGAAAAAAATCAATGGCACCATACGTGCAGTATTCAGTAACAAGGCCGATGCGTTCGGCCTTGAACGCGCACGCGAAGCGAATATTCCAGCGTACTCGCTGGAAGCCGCCCAGTTTGCCAGTCGCGAAGCCTTCGACCGCCAACTGATGCAAGAAATTGACGCCTGGGCGCCGGATGTCGTGGTGCTGGCCGGTTATATGCGCATCCTCAGCCCGGCGTTTGTCGCGCACTATTCTGAACGATTGCTGAATATCCACCCGTCTTTATTGCCAAAATATCCCGGCCTGCATACGCACCGCCAGGTACTGGAAAACGGCGATGAAGAGCATGGTACCTCCGTCCACTTCGTCACTGATGAACTGGACGGCGGACCGGTTATTCTCCAGGCCAAGGTTCCGGTATTTGAAGGCGATAGCGAAGATGACGTCACGGCGCGGGTTCAGGCCCAGGAACATACCATTTACCCGTTGGTGGTAAGCTGGTTTACCGATGGCCGTCTGAAGATGCGTGATAACGCTGCATGGCTGGATGGCGTTCGTCTGCCGCCACAAGGCTACGCCGCCGACGAATAATAAAATCCAACCTGTAAGCCGAATATCACCATCCGGCTTACAGGCATAAATACCTTTTCCGGTTAACATCTCCGGTATTCATCTACGCTCCCCCTTTCTCTTTGCTATCAGACGGTTTATTGTCATATTTTTCTGGCACAGTTGGACATCTGAGAGCAATGCTCGCCATAATTAACCGGTAGTGTCCCGTGAATGAAACGGAGTAAAAGTGGTAATGGGTCAGGAAAAGCTATACATCGAGAAAGAACTCAGCTGGTTAGCGTTCAACGAACGCGTACTCCAGGAAGCTGCTGAT
This sequence comes from Citrobacter sp. Cy070, assembly GCF_030332245.1. Taxonomy (NCBI): domain Bacteria; kingdom Pseudomonadati; phylum Pseudomonadota; class Gammaproteobacteria; order Enterobacterales; family Enterobacteriaceae; genus Citrobacter; species Citrobacter sp. Cy070. Next base: position 111,897 of record NZ_JAOWIG010000038.1, on the reverse strand, counting down.
AAGTCAAACCCGTTGATCGAACGGATGCGTTTCTTAGGCATCTATTCCAACAACCTCGACGAATTTTACAAGGTGCGTTTTGCTGAACTGAAGCGCCGAATCATTATTAGCGAAGAACAGGGTTCAAACTCTCACTCCCGCCATCTGTTAGGCAAAATCCAGGCTCGGGTATTAAAAGCCGATCAGGAATTTGACGGCCTGTACAACGAGCTGCTGCTGGAGATGGCGCGCAACCAGATTTTCCTCATCAACGAACGTCAGCTATCAGCCAATCAACAGAGCTGGTTACGCCACTACTTCAAGCAATATCTGCGTCAGCACATTACGCCGATCCTGATTAACCGCGAGACGGATTTAGTCCAGTTTCTGAAAGATGACTACACCTATCTGGCGGTGGAAATTATCCGCGGCGATACAATCCGCTACGCGTTGCTGGAAATCCCTTCTGACAAGGTTCCCCGTTTTGTGAATCTGCCGCCGGAAACCCCGCGTCGCCGCAAACCGATGATCCTGCTGGACAACATCTTACGTTACTGCCTTGACGACATTTTCAAAGGTTTCTTTGATTACGATGCGCTGAACGCCTATTCGATGAAAATGACCCGTGATGCCGAATACGATTTGGTGCACGAGATGGAATCGAGCCTGATGGAACTGATGTCATCCAGCCTGAAACAACGTCTGACCGCAGAGCCTGTACGTTTTGTTTATCAGCGCGATATGCCCAATGCGCTGGTTGAAGTACTGCGTGAAAAGCTGACGATCTCTCGCTACGACTCCATTGTCCCCGGCGGGCGTTATCATAACTTCAAAGACTTTATTAACTTTCCCAACGTTGGCAAAGCTAACCTGGTGAACAAACCCCTGCCGCGTCTGCGCCATATCTGGTTCGATAAAGAGAAGTTTCGTAACGGCTTTGATGCCGTACGTGAACGCGATGTGTTGCTTTATTATCCGTATCACACCTTTGAACACGTTCTTGAACTGCTGCGCCAGGCCTCATTCGACCCGAGTGTGCTGGCGATAAAAATCAACATTTACCGTGTGGCAAAAGATTCGCGCATCATCGACTCGATGATCCATGCTGCGCATAACGGTAAAAAAGTGACCGTGGTGGTGGAACTGCAGGCGCGCTTTGATGAAGAAGCCAACATTCATTGGGCCAAGCGTTTGACCGAAGCGGGCGTTCACGTCATCTTCTCCGCACCAGGACTGAAAATTCACGCCAAGTTGTTCCTGATTTCGCGTAAAGAAGGCGATGAGGTCGTGCGCTATGCACATATCGGCACCGGGAACTTCAACGAAAAAACAGCGCGCCTGTATACCGACTACTCGTTGCTGACCGCCGATTCACGCATTACCAACGAAGTCCGTCGGGTGTTTAACTTCATCGAAAACCCGTATCGCCCGGTAACGTTCGATTATCTGCTGGTTTCCCCGCAGAACTCACGGCGCCTGCTGTACAGCATGATCGACAAAGAGATCGCTAATGCACAGCAAGGGTTGCCTTCTGGCATTACCCTGAAGCTGAATAATCTGGTCGATAAAGGGCTGGTTGACCGCCTGTATGCGGCTTCATGTTCAGGTGTCCCCGTTAATTTATTGATCCGCGGTATGTGCTCACTGATCCCGAATCTGGAAGGCATCAGTGACAATATTCGCGTCATCAGCATTGTTGACCGCTATCTCGAACATGACCGGGTCTATATCTTCGAGAACGGGGGCGATAAGCAGGTGTATCTCTCCTCTGCTGACTGGATGACCAGGAACATCGATTATCGAATTGAAGTTGCCACACCGCTTCTTGACCCACGCCTTAAGCAGCGCGTGCTGGATATTATCGATATCCTGTTCAGCGACACGGTGAAAGCCCGCTTTATTGATAAAGAACTGAGTAATCGCTACGTACCGCGCGGAAACCGCCGTAAGGTTCAGTCACAATTAGCGATTTACGACTACATCAAATCACTCGAGCAACCTGACTAACTCTATGCCAATACACGACAAGTCTCCACGACCGCAGGAATTTGCTGCGGTCGACCTTGGTTCAAACAGTTTCCATATGGTCATTGCCCGCGTGGTTGATGGCGCAATGCAAATTATCGGGCGACTGAAACAACGCGTACATCTGGCGGACGGCCTTGGCGCGGATAACAAGCTAAGCGAAGAAGCGATGGAACGCGGATTAAGCTGCCTGTCGCTGTTCGCCGAACGTCTGCAAGGCTTTCCCCCGTCAAGCGTATGCATCGTGGGAACCCATACTTTGCGTCAGGCGCTGAATGCGCCAGATTTTCTCAAGCGAGCGGAAAAAGTCATCCCCTACCCGATTGAGATTATTTCCGGTAACGAAGAAGCCCGACTGATTTTTATGGGCGTGGAGCACACCCAGCCGGAAAAAGGTCGCAAGCTGGTTATTGATATCGGCGGCGGCTCAACAGAACTGGTGATCGGCGAAGATTTCGAGCCTAAACTGGTCGAAAGTCGCCGTATGGGTTGCGTCAGTTTTGCCCAGATGTACTTTCCGGGTGGTGCGATCAGCCGGGAAAACTTCCAGCGCGCCCGTATGGCGGCAGCGCAAAAGCTGGAAACGCTCACCTGGCAATTTCGAATCCAGGGCTGGAACGTTGCACTGGGAGCTTCAGGCACCATCAAAGCAGCCCATGAAGTGCTGCTGGAAATGGGTGAGAAAGATGGTTTTATCACCCCTGAACGTCTGGACAAGCTGACAACAGAAGTCCTGAAGCATACGTCATTTGAGGCACTCAGCATGCCGGGGCTGTCAGAAGAACGAAAGGCGGTTTTTGTTCCCGGTCTGGCAATACTGTGCGGTGTTTTTGATGCCCTCGCTATTCGTGAACTCCGGCTTTCCGATGGCGCGCTGCGTGAAGGTGTACTGTATGAGATGGAAGGCCGTTTTCGCCACCAGGACGTTCGTAGTCGTACCGCCAGCAGCCTGGCAAACCAGTACAACATCGACAGCGAACAGGCCCGGCGCGTGCTGGAAACGACCATGCAAATGTACGACCAGTGGCATACACAACAGCCCAAACTGGCCAATCCTCAACTGGAAGCGTTACTGCGCTGGGCAGCGATGCTGCATGAGGTTGGGCTGAACATCAACCACAGCGGACTGCATCGCCACTCGGCTTATATTCTGCAAAACAGCGACCTGCCAGGTTTCAACCAGGAGCAACAGCTGATGATGGCGACCCTGGTTCGCTATCATCGTAAAGCGGTTAAGCTGGATGATTTACCCCGCTTTACGCTGTTCAAGAAAAAGCAGTTCCTGCCGCTAATTCAGCTGTTGCGACTTGGGGTATTGCTCAACAACCAGCGCCAGGCAACCACTACGCCGCCGACGCTCACGTTGATTACCGACGATAACCACTGGACGCTACGCTTCCCGCACGACTGGTTTAGCCAGAACGCGCTGGTGCTGCTCGATCTGGAAAAAGAGCAGCAATACTGGGAAGCCGTCACAGGCTGGTGCCTTAAAATTGAGGAAGAAAACTCACCCGATATCGCTGCGTGAGTGATCGACAGGTGCCAGCGTGACTGGCACCTGTTCTTCCAGAGTTTTATGCAGCGGTCGCGGCTCACCAATCAGATAGCCCTGCAAATAATCAATCCCCAGAGAAATCACCGCACTGCGTATTTCTTCGCTTTCAACATACTCCGCGACCACCAACATTTTTTTCATCCGCGCCAGGTGACAAATCGAGGCCACGATTTGGTAGTCGAGACTATTTGAGATAATGCTACGGATAAAGCTTCCGTCAATCTTCAGGATGTCGGCACTCACATTTTTCAACCGTGCATAGCTGGCATAGCCGGTACCAAAATCATCGATTGCAATCTGACAACCCAATGATTGCAGCTGCAGTAACGTTGCCTGTGCCTGTTCCGCATTGGTTAAGGCGTTGCTTTCCGTGACTTCAAAAATCAACTGCCACGCTTCAACCTTGTACTTAACCAGTAGCTGGTTGATGTCATGCGGAAGTCGGGCGCGACATATCGACGTGGGTGACAAGTTAATGGCAAACCGATGAGCGGGCATTTTCTCCCGATTCTGCACCATAAATTTCAGCGTATTTTCAATGACCCACAGATCAATGCTGGATGACAAGCCAAACTCATGGGCTACCGGTAAGAAATTATCAGGAGCAATCGTTTCACCTTCATCGCCCTGAAGACGCAGCAGGATTTCATGATAAACATCGCCGCGTACGCCAGAAATCGGCTGTGCCATCAGGAAGAAGCGATCATGCTCCAGTGCCTGCTGCAAACGATTCATCATTGCCACTTTATCTTTCAGATCCCGCTGCAGGTGCATTACGCCACGTCGCAGCAAACTCTCCGGCATATTGGTTGCCAGCGAGAGCTCGGCGATGGTGCTTAACTCCCCCAGTAACAGATAAATGTGGTTAACGGGTGAGCGAACATAGCAAAAACTGATCCCAACCTGCGGTTGCAGGGGCATGCCATCCCAGACAAAACGGAATTGCCTGATATGTTTGTCCAGCGCTTCAATACGCTGCTGATGTGACTCAGTATTAAAACGCAGTATTAAATCATTACCAGATAATTGAAAAACATATTCATCTTGTTCCAGCAACGGCGCTATCCAATGTGAGAGTTTTTGCTTGTACTGGATACGCAACATAATACCGTAGTTTTTCACCAACAGTTCCATGCCCGGTATACGCAGAAAACAAAGCACTGACCATGGCGCTTTTTTCAGCGTTCGGTTCAATGCCCGCAGGTTTGGCAAATGCACCATCGGATCAAAATATGCCAGACGATGTGTGCGTCGGGTGACAAATCGCTGACGCGTTGCCAGCACGGCAATGTAATTTACGATGAAAGAAAAAACGAGGTAACTCGAAGAGGTAATTGCAAGTTGTGTATCGTAACCCGAATACCAGGGCATATAGCGCTGATAATAATGAATGGCAGTTATCAACACGACTGTCCATATCATTGAAATAAATCGGTAACCGTAACGCATTGCGCCCCATAACATGACGGGCAGTAACAGAGATAAGGTATAATTTGTGCTGAATATCGAACTCTGTTCATTTAACGGCATACACAACAGAGCCATCAATAAAGTCAATATTATCAACCAGACAGCAAACTCTGTTCGCGTTACTTTGGTGTCAAATTGCTGCTTTAATTGCGAAAAATAGCCCCGTATATGCAGCGGGTTTCGAATGGTTCGGATGATAAAATAGCATAGAGGTATACCAACAAGGTTCCCTACCAGCATAGCCTGGTAGTTGATCAACGTTCCGGTATTAAAGGGCATGACGCCCACCATACCTGATTTGCTCTCGTATACGCCAACAAACGCAGCGAACTGGAAGAGAATCAGGAATAGCGTTGCCGGACAGAAAACCTGCCAAAATATTCGCTGAAACATCAGATGGGAGTCGCCGTGCGCCACGTTGTTTCTCCGGGGAGCAAAACTTTATATCCGCCCCAACTAAGCACCACTGTAACTATAAAGTGCGTAATAATTGACAGCGTTTCAAATAACCCAACCTGCGGATATTTGTACCAACCGATAGCAATGATTATTCCTGGCAGTGCCGCCCAACTAAAAAACAACATCAGGCTAATCATCAGCGCTAAAGGCAGGTAAAAAAGGATGACTGTACCGGTACTAATATGTGCGTAGGTATTGGCAGTGCTCAATAACGGCAACAGTAAAGATGGTAAGATGAGGGGCAGCGCCCACCATTTATCTCTAATATTTATATAGTTTTTATTGAGTTTCATAGATGCTCAGTAGAATCCCTCACATCATGTAGGGGTATTTTCTGTGAAGGGCATTCAGACAGGCATCCCACCTGACTTTAAAACTATGATGTAATACACATCACAATGACTCATCAATTTTAGTTACGGATAACCAACGGGGTTTGATATATGTCAAAAAAAATATCCCCCATTAATCAATTATTACCTTTTTCTTTATTTATGATCGTTTATTCATTATTAATGCAAATAATAATATTAATTTCCATAACATAAGTGGATAAAACCGTTGATGCAATTTTACATAACGAAGAATTGACCATTCCCTCTTAGTGTGCCTTAATGTAAGTATCGCCCACTGGTTGGGTACACTTTAAGGAACCTTTTGTGAGCCAGGTTACCAGCCTACGCAAACGACACCGATTTAACAGTCGCATGATCCGGATCGTACTGCTTATCAGCTTCATCTTCTTCTTCGGACGCTTCGTCTACTCTGCTATCGGTGCGTGGCACCACCACCAGGACAAGAAAGAATCCCAGCAGACCACCTTGCCGCAACAGACTTCTCCTGCTCAAACTGACGAACGCTGAACGCTCGTATCTGTGATCCCCTGTCTTAAGATTCCTTACCGGATGGCTAATCGCCTGACATTTAACCATCCGGTAAGGGATTTGAGCGATGAAACAAGACGCTGTCTTACCCACCACACGCACTGAGTTATCGGATAAAAGACCGTGTTTTTCGCACAAATGCACAATCTTTTAATCCCACTTCACCGCACCATTTGCGCTCATTTTTACGTTCTTGTTTACTGGACATAAAAAAGACAAATACAGTTCAAACAGACGCTAATTAATATCGCCAGCATATATCACTGACGTATACATCAATGTTTTGCATGAGAATTAAATACTTATTTGAATCGTTACCATTTTTGAACACAAACAGGATAATACTATGAGTAGTTTTTCATTTTTCCCCAAAAATTCATTATCGCCATCATTGGCATAGGCTACCAGAGTCGGATTGCGGAAGTGAAACGCGTCATTACGCATATCATCGAGCAGGATGAACGCGTTGATCGGAGTCGCGGTATGACCGTGCATCTGGGCGAACTTGCCGCCTCATCGCTTAACTTCTATGTTCGCGTTTGGGTGCGTAACGGCGAATACTGGAATACCTATTACGATCTGCTGGAAAACATCAAAGAAGCGATGGATGCCAACCATATCGACTTGCCCTATCCGCAGATGGATAGCCGTGCTCAAAACGCCCCATCACAATCACAGCCTCACCTGCAGATTGTCGATTAAAATATTTATTCCATCTGCTGGGCCGCATTAGCGTTGACTAATCGCTTAAACACCCATCCTTAGATAAAATTTAAAAATTAAATGCTAAAAAAGAAACCGTAAATATCATCATCGTTACATGTTTCCATGTCTCACATTACAGGCTACAAAAAACAACCTCCTCCCCTCCCCAACATATCTGTACAATACTCTCTATCGTTTTCTATGCTTTATTCATGATGAAGGAATCCATAAAATGGAACAACCGGTCAAATGTGACCCACATATCCTGTCGTTACTGAAAAAAACCTCCCTCAATCACATTGACTATCTGGTCGACGTTCTGACAGACAACGGTAAAGGCCGGGTAGCATTATCATCGTCCGTTAAGGACTTACTACTCGAAGAGAAGGCAGAACGGGACTACAGCGAGCGTGGGCTGCGGCATCTGCTACATGAATTGCAGGAATATGGCGGACACTCGCTCGTTAATATTTTCCGCAGTGAGCCATTGCCTTATTCTGAGTTATTAACCGATGTTCATAAAAAGCTCAATGGCAAAGACAGCAAGAAAAAAAATAACGCCACAAAAGAACGGGAAATCGTCCTAAGTTTGTTTGGTGATGACTGGCAGTCATTAGCCGATCATGAACGTTGGGAGCGCTGCACAGAAACGAAAGTTATCTCCGGTTTTTTCAAGATGCAGGATAATCTGCGCATAAACGATAAAGGGGTTGTTATCGGCCTGTCAGCTGCGGCAAGCGTAGCGGCATTTACCGCGCTCCGCTTACATCCCGTCACTGCTATCGTCAGTACGGTCAGCCTTGCTAACCAAACGCTTGGGGAGGCATACCGGGTGACAATTCCGTTCATTGCTCATATCGCGATGCTCAACATGCTTCACTCGCCCAAAATAGCGCAGTAAAAATACCGTAACTAATCGAGCAGAATTCACCCTATGTCAACTTTAGCGAATAACAATCAGATACCTGAGCAAGAAGCGGCCTTCGAAGTGGACATCGTCGACGCGCAAAATAATGCCCTGGTGAAAATACACAGCCAGCCTGGATACTGGCAAGATCTTGCGCAACAGGACTCACAGACGGAACTGGATCCCAGCAGCATTTCACTCTTTAATCACTGGCTCAGTAGCGTCCCCACCGTCGCCACTGCCATTGCAGGTAACGCGACACAATTAATGACCTGTTCTTTCGAATACAGCCAACTGGTACAGGCGAAAGATGGCAGCGGAGCAATCGGTGCGGTACTTAATCCAGACACCAACAAAATTGGCGCACAAGCCCGATTTCACGAAGCTGAAAATCTGAAGTCGCTGGTCAATGCCAGCCTGGTTTTTAATATCGCGTCACAACTTCTGGCCCAAAAACATCTTGCCGATATTAATGAGAGACTGCGGATCATCGAACAAAAGATCGATTCGATTAAAGGCCATCTTGAACAATCGCGCCTCGCGAATATCCAGACTTTCCATGAACATCTCAATATTATTGGTTTATTACTGAGCCGTAATGAAATTATCACCAAAGAGTCACTACTGAACCTCGCCAAAAGCGCGCAGGAAGTGCGCTCGCAGGTTAAGCATCTTGAAAAGGATATCACTCAGGCATATCGAGAAATTGAACAATTTGAACCGACCAGTTGGTTTGGATCTGACGATCTCCGGGAAGCGCTCAAACTGAAAATCAGCAATGTTGAACGGTTGCAGCGTGAGTATCTGACGGGTATGCAATGTTTGTTAGTTGCTAATCTCATCCTGTTCATCAAGCATGACGGCAACCAAGAGTTTGTCCTGACAAGCGAATTATATTTAAAAGAACTGAATGCCAGCAACGGCATATTTCAGCAATGGGAAAAAATAAAACGTAAAGTCGCCCATCATCTAAGCAAGATGAAGCCATTATTTGAACGAACAAGCAGCACCCAGGCAAATGCCTTACAGGTAGAACGCAAGCTAAATCAAACGGATAGCCTACTTAATACTGATAACGTTTTACTTACACAACTCGGCGAACGCATCCAGGCAGCCCAATCACCGCAGGTATTGTTAGAGATTGTGGATAATAAGGTGCTGAGAGGTCGCTTTTTGCGTTAGCATACCGACGCTAACTAAACGTCAAGAATTGGCTATACAATACGAGATGTCGCGGCTGGAGCAGCGGCATCTCGCCAACCAAGAGGATGAAGGCGTGCTGGCGGTGATATCCACAAGTTATTGATATTTGGCAATCCCATTCTAATGGCGATCAACTTGAAACATACGCTATAAATTCTGCAAGAATATATCCAGTTTTAGTAATAACGATCCTTATTCAACTTTTAATCCTATCCCATTCCTTAACCGTGAATATTTTGCCCAAAATGGTTTTATTAACTGAAGAGAAACATTGTTTCCCGGCGAAAGACTATTGTGGATTTCAGCAAAAGATAGTTCAACATCGGATTCATATGCAATATTTGGAGCGCAAGACCTTGTTCAAATAATAAGCAGAGCATGGACTCCCAGAAGTAATCAATATGGATATTCATTATTATTAAATGATTTTCTTTATGACTCGACTTGGGATGCTGCACGAACGGCTATCAATAAAACTTTATCTTTATCTTTCCCAAGAACATGGGCACTACGCACTAACAGAGGGGCAGAATGGGAAGCATTGGGAATGCCAACTCATACCTCCTGAATTTTGGCTACCTCAGCTTAAACTTAGGCGTTGATGAAACAGAAAGCGCAAACATTTCAACAAGATTCCCTTAACCCTTTTTGCTCATGCGCGAGGCACTTTTCTGCCCAGCCTGATGGATCCCCAGCCTCATGCAATAAAATGCAGACCATTCGTCGCATATTATTGAAGGTAAAATTTGTGAAAGTTTCCGCATTTCTGATCAGATTTTACCATCACGTTTCTTCGCAGCAAGCGAGGTCCGGTGGGCGATACGGCCACATAGAAAATTAATGAATACACATAAATAAAAACCCTCTGTAAAAACAGAGGGTTGATTGCATTTTTACCTGTTCATGAAAACTCAGAAAGGGTTATCGGCTTATTCCCACTCAATCGTCGCTGGCGGCTTACCGCTGATGTCATACACCACGCGGGAGATACCGTTAACTTCGTTGATGATGCGGTTGGAAACGCGGCCTAAGAAGTCATACGGCAGGTGCGCCCAATGTGCGGTCATAAAGTCGATGGTTTCTACTGCTCGCAGGGAAACAACCCAGTCGTACTTACGGCCATCGCCCATGACACCAACGGAACGTACCGGCAGGAATACGGTGAACGCCTGGCTTACCTTGTTGTACAGATCAGCTTTGTGCAGTTCTTCAATGAAGATAGCATCCGCGCGACGCAGCAGGTCGCAGTACTCTTTCTTCACTTCGCCCAGCACACGTACGCCCAGCCCCGGTCCCGGGAACGGGTGACGGTACAGCATGTCGTACGGCAGGCCCAGCTCCAGACCAATCTTACGCACTTCGTCTTTGAACAGCTCACGCAGCGGTTCAACCAGCCCCATCTTCATCTCTTTCGGCAGGCCGCCGACGTTATGGTGAGATTTGATGACGTGCGCTTTACCGGTAGCGGAAGCGGCCGATTCGATCACGTCAGGGTAGATGGTGCCCTGTGCCAGCCACTTAACGTCTTCCAGCTTCAGCGCTTCTTCGTCGAACACTTCAACGAATACGCGGCCGATGATCTTACGTTTCGCTTCAGGATCGTTCTCGCCTTTCAGCGCGTCGAGGAAACGCTGTTCGCCTTCAACGTGAACGATGTTCAGGCCGAAATGGTCACCAAACATATCCATTACCTGCTGGGCTTCGTTCAGGCGCAGCAGACCGTTGTCGACGAACACGCAGGTCAGGTTTTTTCCGATTGCACGGTGCAGCAGCATCGCAGTCACAGAGGAGTCAACGCCACCGGACAGACCGAGGATAACTTTATCATTGCCAACCTGCTCACGAATGCGGGCAACGGCGTCATCGATAATTTTTGCCGGCGTCCACAGCGCTTCACACTGGCAGATGTCGCGCACAAAACGCTCCAGCATGCGCATGCCCTGACGGGTGTGGGTCACTTCCGGGTGGAATTGCACGCCGTAGAAGCGTTTTTCTTCGTGCGCCATGATAGCAAACGGGCAGCTGTCGGTGCTGGCAACGGTCACGAAACCTTCCGGAATGGCGGTCACTTTGTCGCCGTGGCTCATCCACACATCCAGCAACGGTTTGCCGTCTGCGGTCAGGGAGTCTTCAATACCGCGGACAAGCGCGCTGTCGGTCTGAACTTCAACCTGCGCATAGCCGAATTCACGTTCGTTAGAACCTTCAACATGACCACCGAGCTGCATTGCCATGGTCTGCATGCCGTAGCACACGCCGAACACCGGCACGCCGGCATTGAACACGTACTCTGGCGCACGCGGGCTGTTTGCTTCGGTGGTACTTTCCGGACCACCGGAAAGAATAATACCGCTTGGGTTGAATTCGCGAATTTGTGCTTCCGTAACATCCCATGCCCACAGTTCACAGTAGACGCCCAGCTCACGTACGCGGCGTGCGACCAGCTGAGTGTACTGCGATCCGAAATCGAGGATGAGAATGCGATGTTTATGAATATTGTCTGTCATTGACGCTAATTCCGAGGCAAGTGAAACAAATTCGCCCGGCACAGAGCCGGGCGCGGAAACTTATCAGGAGCCCATGCGGTAGTTAGGGGACTCTTTGGTGATGGTCACATCGTGAACGTGACTTTCCTGAATACCCGCACCGCTGATACGGACAAATTCAGCCTGAGTACGCAGCGCGTCGATAGTACCACAGCCGGTCAGCCCCATACAGGAGCGCAGCCCGCCCATCTGCTGGTGAATGATCTCTTTCAGGCGACCTTTATACGCCACGCGGCCTTCGATACCTTCCGGGACCAGTTTGTCGGCGGCGTTATCGCTCTGGAAGTAACGGTCGGAGGAGCCTTTGGACATCGCGCCCAGAGAGCCCATACCGCGGTATGATTTGTAAGAACGGCCCTGGTACAGTTCGATTTCACCCGGGGATTCTTCGGTACCCGCCAGCATGGAGCCAACCATGACTGCAGCAGCACCTGCAGCAATCGCTTTCGCGATGTCGCCGGAGAAACGAATACCACCATCGGCGATAACCGGAATACCGGTGCCTTCCAGCGCTGCAACCGCGTCAGAAACAGCGGTGATCTGCGGTACACCTACGCCAGTTACGATACGAGTCGTACAGATGGAGCCTGGGCCGATACCGACTTTCACCGCGCTGCAGCCGGCTTCCGCCAGTGCGCGAGCACCAGCGCCAGTTGCCACGTTACCACCGATGATCTGCAGATCAGGATATTTAGCGCGAGTTTCACGAATACGCTGCAGTACGCCTTCAGAGTGACCGTGAGAGGAGTCAATCAGCAGTACGTCAACGCCCGCGGCAACCAGCGCATCAACGCGCTCTTCGTTACCTGCACCCGCACCGACAGCAGCGCCAACGCGCAGACGACCATGCTCGTCTTTACAGGCGTTAGGTTTACGTTCCGCTTTCTGGAAATCTTTAACCGTGATCATGCCGAGCAGGTGGAAGCTGTCATCAACAACCAGCGCTTTCTCAACGCGTTTTTCGTGCATTTTGGCAAACACGACATCGCGCGCTTCGCCTTCGCGAACGGTCACCAGACGCTCTTTCGGCGTCATGTAAACGCTCACTGGCTGGCTGAGATCGGTCACAAAACGTACGTCACGACCGGTGATGATGCCGACCAGTTCGTTATCTTCAGTCACAACCGGGTAGCCTGCAAAACCGTTACGCTCGGTCAGTTCTTTCACTTCGCGCAGCGTGGTGGTTGGCAGAACGGTCTGCGGGTCGGTCACCACGCCAGATTCGTGTTTTTTCACACGTTTAACTTCTTCGGCCTGGCGCTCGATGGACATGTTTTTGTGGATAAAACCGATGCCGCCTTCCTGGGCCAGGGCAATTGCCAGGCGCGCTTCCGTCACGGTGTCCATTGCCGCGGAGAGCATAGGAATGTTCAGGCGAATGGTTTTCGTCAACTGGGTGCTAAGATCAGCAGTATTCGGCAGAACGGTAGAATGAGCGGGAACGAGGAGGACGTCGTCAAACGTCAGGGCTTCTTTTGCGATACGTAGCATGGGCAATATCTCACCTGGGAGGTTATTAAATATTGCCGCGGCATTATACAGAGCGTAACCGATTGCATCCACACTTTTTTGCAAAAAAACCTTGCGCTCCTCTGTGAGCATGTTACTTTCGACTGAATAACCTGCTGATTTAGAATTTGATCCCGCTCACATGTTATCCTCTCAGACCACCTCAATTTTTACCGTAAGCCGCCTGAATCAGACGGTTCGTTTGCTGCTTGAGCAAGAAATGGGGCAAGTGTGGATCAGCGGTGAAATCTCCAATTTCACTCAGCCGTCCTCGGGTCATTGGTACTTCACGCTCAAAGATGACACCGCTCAGGTTCGCTGCGCGATGTTTCGCAACAGCAACCGCCGGGTAACGTTCCGCCCACAGCACGGGCAGCAGGTACTGGTACGCGCCAACATTACATTGTATGAGCCGCGTGGGGACTACCAGATAATCGTCGAGAGCATGCAGCCAGCTGGCGAAGGGTTGTTGCAGCAGAAATACGAGCAACTGAAGGCGAAGCTCCAGGCCGAAGGCCTCTTTGACCAACAGTTCAAACAGCCGCTCCCCTCACCTGCGCACTGCGTTGGGGTCATCACCTCGAAAACCGGCGCCGCGCTGCATGATATTCTCCACGTGCTGAAGCGTCGTGACCCTTCCCTGCCCGTGATTATCTACCCAACCGCCGTCCAGGGCGACGATGCGCCGGGACAGATTGTGCGCGCCATTGCGCTGGCGAACGCGCGGGGCGAGTGTGATGTATTAATCGTCGGGCGCGGCGGCGGCTCGCTGGAAGATTTATGGAGCTTTAACGACGAACGGGTAGCGCGGGCGATCTTTGCCAGCCGGATTCCAGTCGTCAGCGCCGTCGGCCATGAAACCGATGTGACCATCGCTGACTTCGTCGGCGATCTGCGCGCGCCAACGCCATCTGCGGCGGCCGAAATTGTCAGCCGCAACCAGCTTGAACTGCTGCGTCAAATTCAGCAGGGTCAGCAACGTCTGGAAATGGCGATGGATTACTATCTCGCCAACCGAACTCGCCGATTTACCCTGCTTAATCACCGCTTGCAACAGCAGCACCCTCAATTGCGTCTGGCCCGTCAGCAGACCGTGCTGGAACGACTGCGTCAGAGAATGAACACCGCTCTTGAGAATAAGATTAAACAGGCAAATCAGCGTCAACAGCGCATGCTGCAGCGTCTGAATCAGCAAACCCCGCAGCCGCGTATTCACCGCGCGCAAACACGTATTCAGCAACTGGAATACCGACTGGCGGAAAATATTCGCTCGCGCGTCAGCCAGCAACGCGAGCGTTTCGGCAATGCGGTCACGCATCTGGAAGCCGTCAGCCCACTGGCAACGCTGGCGCGCGGTTATAGCGTCACTACCGCGACAGACGGCAAAGTGCTGAAGCAAACCAAACAAGTGAAGGCCGGTGATGTGCTCACCACCCGACTGTCAGATGGCTGGGTAGAGAGCGAAGTGAAAGGCGTAACGGCGGCAAAGAAAACGCGTAAAAAAAAGCCGGATTAAACCGGCGCAAACTCCACGCGTTTTTTCGAGATAAGGCCATGACCGGTCTGACAGAAATAATCCACTGCGCCGCAGGCTTTTAACACTTGCAGTGGCAGATGGCACTCCGGACAGCGCGCTTCTAACGGAATAACTTTTTTGCAGTTTTCACAGTGCGCCACACCGTTTTGCTGTTCCAGTTCTGCGTGACATTCCGGGCAGTTCATTGACATGGTGACTCCTATAAAGGGCGTTCAGCTCTGCGCTAATTTTACCACGATACGCTTAGTGTGGGCCACGCAGCTGTTGCTGCAAGGTGAGTAATCGTTCAACCTCCTCCAGTCTGCGCTGCGTTGTGCGCCTCACCTCCTGTGGGTTGCGTTCAAACAGACTTTGCGCCCCCAGAATATGTTCCGCCAGACAATGGGCATAAATCGTGCCAGGAAGCTTCCAGCGACGCACAGCATCACCGTCAATCACTTCCAGTACATCTTCTGTACCGCGCCGGTCATGGCTGATAATACGACCATCGCTCAGATACAGACGCAAACATTTTTGCCCACCAGTTGGACCCGCGTACTTATTCAGCCAGATATCCAGCGGAATGCCGCTAATCTGCCCCTGAAGATGAGCTTCACCCTCTGCCGTGGTCAGGTCACTCTGGGGGATATCACGCCCCAGACGGTCTTTAGCACTCACTAACCGCAGCACCATCTCATTATTCCCTCCCAGATACCGTACCGTTTCCCGCAGCATTGCTAACACGTGCGTACCGATATCCAGAATCACGCCATCCGGGTGGCGAAGTTCACGCGTGTCCGGTTCACCGGTGGCAAAGTTAAGCGCTATCGGCTCCCCTGCGGTGTTAAACCCGCTTGGCTCCTGCAAGAAACCTTCGATTTTCACAATCTCGGCAAAAGTGCTGACCAACCCTCGCTTCACCGTTTCGATGCGCGCCATCCAGTGGTCTAGCGCCAGCACGCGATCAGCAACGCCGGGTTGAACCAGCAGCATTTTCAGTTTTTCAATTTGGGAAAGCGTGGCGACAATAGGTTTTTCAACCACGATACGTGCAATGGGAGAGGCCAGGGCCTGTTCAAGCACCTCAAGATGATGTAGGGATGCGGTCGTGATAAACAAAGTATCCAGAGGCTGAGTAAGCAGCTCTTCGAGCGACGTACAACGCGTCACGCCTGCTGGCTGTTTTGTGGGTTGAACGTCAAATCCCACGCAGCGTAGTGAATCACCGAACATGTTACGTAATGCAGGCAAGTATGCCGTTTCAACGACTGCGCCAAGTCCAACAAACCCAAACAGCATGTTCTTACCTCGAAAATTAAATGGCCGGGACATAACGTCTGCCCCGGCACAATCGAAGTGTTATCAGGCGCTGGTCACCGGTTTAGTTTGTGTATTCTCCAGCATGCGACGAATCGGAACAATGAGGACGATCAGTACTGCAGCGCAGATCAGCAGCGCAATCGAACAGCGCGCGAAGAGATCCGGCAGCATATCCAGTTGGTCAGCCTTCACATGGCCACCAATCAGACCCGCGGCCAGGTTACCCAGCGCACTGGCGCAGAACCACAGACCCATCATCTGTCCACGCATTCTTTCCGGCGCCAGCAGCGTCATGGTTGCCAGACCAATCGGGCTCAGACACAGTTCGCCAAGCGTCAGCATCAGAATACTACCCACCAGCCAGAATGGCGAAACGCCTGCACCACCATTATTCAGCACGTTTTGCGCTGCCAGCATCATCAGGCCAAAACCCGCTGCGGCACACAGAATACCGATAACGAACTTGGTGATACTGCTCGGGCGAATGTTCATGCTGGCAAGCTTCGGCCATGCCCAGCTAAAGACTGGGGCCAGCAGGATGATAAACAGCGCGTTAATCGACTGGAACCACACTGCCGGGATTTCAAAATCGCCGATCATACGATTAGTGTAGTCGTTAGCGAACAGGTTAAACGACGTTGGTTTTTGCTCAAATGCCGACCAGAAGAAGGCCGCGGAAACCAGCAGAATAAAGCAGACCAACAGTCTGGCGCGCTCTTTACGGTTCAGCCCCGCAAAGACAAACAGGTAGATGAAGTAGAGGGCTACGGATGCCGCAATCACATACACCAGCACGCTGGCTACCGCGACCGGGTTAATCACAATCACGCCCTGCGCAATCAGGGTAACAACAATTGCTACACCAACTGCCAGCGCCAGCAGCCACGTGCCCACACCGTTACGCTTCACAACCGGGCTGTTCCAGGTAGAGTCCAGCCCGACTTCGCTGTCGTAGCGTTTCATCGCCGGAACAGCAAATACGCGGAAGATAATTAACGCGACCAACATCCCGATGCCACCGATTCCAAAACCCCAATGCCAGCCATGAGATTTAATCAGCCACCCGGAGATCAACGGCGCGATGAAGGAGCCCATGTTGATGCCCATATAGAACAGCGAGAAACCGCCATCACGACGCGCATCGCCTTTTTTATACAGCGTGCCGACCATCACCGAGATACAGGTCTTGAACAGACCAGAGCCGAGCACGATAAACATCAGGCCGATAAAGAACAGGTTGTCACCCATGATGGCCGAGAGCGCAATCGACAGGTGACCAAGCGCAATCAGGATGGAGCCATACCATACCGCCTTTTGTTGGCCGAGCCAGTTATCCGCCAGCCAGCCACCCGGCAACGCGGCAAGATACATCGTACCGGCAAAGATACCGACAATCGCCGAGGCATTTTCACGCGCCAGCCCCATACCGCCGTCATAAACGGTAGCCGCCATAAACAGGATCAGTAACGGACGAATGCCATAAAACGAAAAACGCTCCCACATCTCAGTAAAGAACAATGAGCCGAGCGGATAAGGATGACCGAAGAAAGTTCGGCTTTCTTTTTGATTAACAGAGGATTGCATAATTCTCCCGAAAAGATATGTCGTGTGCTTGTAAACACCGTGATGTACGCCGGCCAGTTACGTAGCTGGTCGATTTTTTACATACGGCGAAGAGTTATTTAACCATTTGATAACCTGACAGTAGTTTTGTCTAGTACCAACCGGGTGACTTTAAGATGAAAATTCGACAATTGTCTACTTTCTTAGATTTAAACTTGGTAAAAAGCGAATAGTCATTGACAGCAAACAGACAGGTACAGGAGAAAAAAAAGCCCGCGATTTACGCGGGCCTCTATCGCCATCAGCAAGGTTACTTGCTTTTTTTGATGTGCTTAATCAAACGCTTACGCTTACGCATCTGCGTTGGCGTCAGTGTATTACGTTTGTTGGCAAACGGGTTTTCCCCTTCCTTGAACTGAATACGGATTGGTGTACCCATGACTTCCAGTGATTTGCGGAAGTAGTTCATCAGATAGCGCTTGTATGAATCCGGCAGGTCTTTCACCTGGTTACCGTGGATCACCACAATCGGCGGGTTATAACCACCGGCGTGTGCGTACTTAAGCTTCACACGGCGACCACGCACCAGCGGCGGCTGATGATCTTCTACTGCCATGGTCATGATGCGAGTCAGCATCGCGGTGCTGACGCGACGGGTTGAGCTGTCATACGCTTCGCGCACGGATTCGAACAGGTTACCTACACCGCTGCCGTGCAGCGCGGAGATAAAGTGAACACGGGCAAAGTCGATAAAGCCCAGACGGAAGTCCAGTGTCTCTTTTACCTGTTCTTTCACTTCCTGCGTCAGGCCATCCCACTTGTTGACGACGATAACAAGTGAGCGCCCACTATTGAGGATAAAGCCCAACAGCGAGAGGTCCTGATCGGAGATCCCTTCGCGAGCGTCAATCACCAGCATCACCACGTTGGCATCTTCAATTGCCTGCAACGTTTTGATTACGGAGAATTTTTCTACCGCTTCGGTAATTTTACCGCGCTTACGTACACCCGCAGTGTCAATCAGCACATATTCGCGCTCATCACGCTGCATTGGGATATAAATACTGTCACGCGTGGTCCCCGGCATGTCGTAAACCACCACGCGGTCTTCGCCAAGAATACGGTTAGTCAGTGTAGACTTACCTACGTTCGGACGCCCGACAATCGCCAGTTTGATCGGCAGATCCTGCGGATTGAAGTCGTCTTCAGGCTCTTCTTCGCCGTTTTCCTCGGCTTCCAGTTTCGCCCAGTATTCCGCATCTTCATCCACTTCTTCCTGCGGTGCGATATCATCCATCCACGGCAGCAGAACATGCTCCAGCAGGCTGAGGACGCCGCGACCATGGGACGCCGCGATGGGGTAAATTTCGCCCAGCCCCAGTGAATAGAAATCGACAACAGCCTGATCCGGATCGAGTCCGTCAGTTTTGTTGGCAACAAGGAAGGTTGGTTTCTGGCGCGCACGCAGATGCTTGGCAATGGCTTCATCTGCCGGCATCAGGCCAGCACGCGCATCCACCATAAACAGCACAACGTCCGCTTCTTCGATAGCCAGCAACGACTGCTCAGCCATTCGGGTTTCAACACCGTCTTCGGTGCCATCAATACCACCAGTATCAATGCAGATAAACTCGCGGCCTTCAATTTCCGCACGACCGTACTTACGGTCACGAGTCAGACCCGGGAAATCCGCAACCAGCGCATCTCGGGTGCGAGTTAGACGGTTAAATAACGTGGATTTGCCAACGTTAGGGCGCCCGACAAGCGCGACCACAGGTACCATGTTTAAAGCCTCATTTAAAAAATCATCAGACAACGGACGCTATTTTTGCGCCATTGTTAAAAACAGTAAAACGGCCCCTGCACCAGGAGCCGTTTTTCAAAGCGAGCGGCCAGGACGATTAACGCGTAATGGAGTACAGCGTACCGTCTTTCGCCTGGATCAGCAGTTTACCATCAGCAGCGACCGGCTCGGTCAGGAAACCTGAGCTATCGACTTTCTGCTGAGCGACAAAGCGACCATCTTCAACGTTAATCCAGTGCAGGTAGCCTTCGCTATCGCCTACGACCAGGTTACCGTTATACAGAGCCGGAGACGTCAGCAGACGGTGCAGCAGATCGCTTTGCGTCCACAGCGTCACGCCGCCGTCGGTGGTCAGCGCCAGCACACGGTCATTCTGATCAACCAGATAGATACGATTACCATCGACGATGAAATCATTCACCGAGCCGAGCTCACGTTTCCACATGATCTGGCCACTGCGCAGATCCAGCGCCGTCAGGTTACCATTATAAGCCAGTGCGTAAACTACGCCATTGACGATAACCGGCGTGGTATCGACATCACTCAGACGATCGATTTCGGTTGGGCCAGTGGCCTGAGAGATACGCTGCTGCCAAATCATCTGGCCCTGCTGCATCAGTACGGCACTTACGCGACCATTATCGCCACCCACAATAGCTGCGCCAAAGGCGGTCGCTGGAGCAGATTCGCCGCGCAGTGACAGAGAAGGCATATCGAGGTTAACGGTCCATTTGATGGCGCCATCAGCTTCGTTCAAGGCCTGCAACTGGCCGTTGCTGGTGTGGATTAACACCATGCCATCGCTCACCACCGGGCGAGACAGCGCTTCCCCGGCAACTTTCGTCTGCCATGCGGTTGTGCCGTCGCTGGTGTTCAGCGCATAAACCTGTGCTTTTTCGCTGCCAATATAAACATGGCCGCCGGACACGGTGACTCCGCCAGAAAGCTGAGCAGATGCACGGGAGAACCAGCCGTCTTTCTCACCCAGATTAACAGACCAGACTTCTTTGCCGTCGTCTGCGTTCAGCGCTTTCACCACACCGGCGCGAGAGGCAGCATAGACCACGTTATCCGCCAGTGCAGGATGAAGGTTGGAGTAGAAATCACCAATACCGTTGCCTACAGAAGTGCTCCAGGCAGTAGACGGAGTAAACTGGTTTTCAACCACCGGTAACGGGGACATCTTAACGACATCTTCTTCGCCACTAAACAGTGAACAGCCGCTCAATAGGGTAACGGAAAGCAGCCCTGGCAGAAGTAATTTACGCAATTGCATCGGGTCCCTCTCAGATGGACAAATTATTGATTTTCATCTGCATCATTTCGCTCAGAGCAGGAGAGGCATCGCTTTTCACACCCGCTTCCCATGCGCTACGCGCACCTTGTTTGTCGCCTTTGCTCAGCAACGCTTCACCACGCAGATCGGCCACAATTGCCGCCCACCCTTCACCTTTAATGGTATCGAGTGTTTTCAGCGCGGTATCAGCCTGCTTAAGCTGAACCTGAACACGAGCAAGACGCAGATTAAGCACCGCTTTGAGATTCTCATCGCTGGTGGCAGCCAGGCCTTGTTGTAACTGGGCCGCGGCTTTCTCTAGTTCGTTTTGGTCAACAAACTGCTGTGCCAGTTCCATTGACGCTAATGCGCCGTAAGTATTTTTGTTCTCTGCGGCAAATTTCTCTGCGGCAGGAATGCTATCAGGCTTACCTGCGCTAACCGCAGTCACCGTATTTTGATACGCCAGAGAAGCAGAGCGTGCGGACTCCGTCTGATGACTGGTCCAGTAACGCCAGCCGACCAGCGCGCCAACCCCTAAAATTACCCCAACAACCAGCGCTTTGCCGTTTTCAGCAAAGAAGCGTTTTACCGCATCAACCTGGTCGTGTTCGTTCTCGTAAATTTCCACGCTGTCCTTCTCCTTAGCCCAGTAGAGTGCGCAAATGCGTGGCAACGCTATCCTGCGCTACTGCCGTTTGCTCACCAGAGCGCAAATCCTTCACTACAACGGTACCGTCAGCCACTTCGGACTCACCCAGTACCAGTGCAACGCGGGCGCCCCACTTATCGGCGCGGGCAAACTGTTTCTTAAAGTTGCCGCCGCCGTGGTTTGTCATCAGTTTCACACCAGGAACTTCATCGCGCAGACGTTCTGCAAGCCGCATTGCCGCCGACTGCGTGTCTGCCCCCGAAGCGACCAAGTATATATCGACAACAGGATCGGCGTTAAATTCCGGATTAACTGCCTGAACTAACAAAACAAGTCGTTCCAGGCCCATGGCAAAGCCTACGGCCGGCGTTGCGCGGCCGCCAAGTTGCTCTACCAGACCGTCATAACGGCCACCTGCACAGACGGTACCCTGTGAGCCCAGGCTGGTAGTGACCCACTCAAATACGGTGCGGTTGTAGTAATCAAGACCACGAACCAGACGCTGATTGACGGTGTAGGCAATACCTGCGGACTCCAGCAGTTTGCACAAGCCCGCAAAATGCTCGCGCGAGTCGTCATCCAGATAGTCGCCCAGCGCAGGCGCGTCGTTCAACAGCGCCTGTACTTCCGGGTTTTTGGAGTCGAGCACGCGCAGCGGGTTGGTGTACATGCGCCGCTTACAGTCTTCGTCCAGTTTATCTTTATACTGTTCCAGATAAGCGACCAGCGCATCACGGTAGTTCGCACGGGCTTCAAGCGACCCAATGGAGTTCAGCTCAAGGCTGACATGCTGAGAAATCCCCAACGCACGCCACCAGCGGGCGGTCAGCAGAATGAGTTCAGCATCGATGTCCGGGCCTTGCAGGCCAAACACTTCGCAACCCAACTGATGGAATTGACGATAGCGTCCTTTTTGCGGACGTTCGTGGCGGAACATCGGCCCGATATACCACAGACGCTGTTCCTGATTGTACAGGAGACCATGTTCGATGCCGGCGCGTACGCAGCCCGCAGTGCCTTCAGGGCGCAGGGTCAGGCTATCGCCATTGCGGTCCTCAAAGGTATACATCTCTTTTTCAACGACGTCGGTGACTTCACCGATCGCGCGTTTGAATAACGGGGTCTGCTCTACAATCGGCAAGCGGATTTCACTGTAACCGTAGCTGCCGAGCACGTTTTTAAGAGTGCCTTCAATGCGCTGCCAGATGGCGGTTTCGCCAGGCAGATAATCGTTCATGCCGCGAATGGCTTGAATGTTTTTTGCCACGTTTATTCTCTTTATGGATATAAAAATGAACCCTCAGCGCTAACCCGGATAATACGGGCGCCATGCGGGTTCAATCATACACGGGAAGCACGCCGCTTCCCATCACGTTATTATTTTTCAAGCTGCTGCACGTCAATGCGTCGCGCTTCGTCGAGGATACTCGCTTTGGCGCGAATACGGGCTTCGAGCTGCGTGATCATGTCGTCGTTATCGAGTCGGTCCTTACGCACGCCGTCTTCATACAGGCCGCTTTTCTTGTTACCGCCCGTCACGCCCAGCGTAGAAACCAGCGCTTCACCAGGGCCGTTTACTACGCAGCCGATGATCGAAACGTCCATTGGCGTAATGATATCTTCCAGGCGTTGCTCCAGCGCGTTAACCGTACCGATAACGTCAAACTCCTGACGCGAACAGGTTGGGCAAGCGATGAAGTTGATCCCGCGCGCGCGAATGCGCAGCGATTTCAGGATATCGAAACCAACTTTGATCTCTTCCACCGGATCGGCCGCCAGAGAAACACGCAGCGTATCGCCGATCCCTTCAGATAACAGCAGGCCAAGGCCGATCGCGGACTTCACCGAACCACTACGCAGGCCACCAGCTTCGGTGATCCCCAGATGCAGCGGTTGATCGATCTGTTTCGCCAGCAGGCGATAGGATTCTACGGCAAGGAAAACGTCAGACGCTTTAACACTAACTTTGAATTGATCGAAGTTCAGACGATCGAGGTGATCCACGTGGCGCATAGCGGATTCCAGCAGCGCCTGCGGCGTCGGTTCACCGTATTTTTCCTGCAGATCTTTTTCCAGCGATCCGGCGTTGACGCCGATACGGATAGGAATATTTTTATCACGAGCGCAATCCACCACCATGCGAATACGCTCTTCACTGCCGATATTACCTGGGTTAATACGCAGGCAATCAACGCCGTATTCCGCCACCTTCAGCGCGATACGATAGTCGAAGTGAATATCGGCAACCAGCGGGACGTTAACCTGCTGTTTGATAAGCTTGAACGCTTCTGCGGCATCCATTGTCGGTACAGAGACACGAACAATGTCTGCGCCTACGCGTTCCAGCGCTTTAATCTGATTAACCGTCGCTTCCACATCCGTGGTACGCGTATTGGTCATCGACTGTACGGCGATGGGCGCGCCATCGCCGATCGGCACGTTCCCAACGTAAATGCGTGTCGATTTTCTACGTTGAATTGGAGCCTGGTTATGCATTAAAAAATCTCCCGCATTGCCGTCTGTTACTGAGCCGGTGATTGTTCGGCATTAACGGTCAGACGCGCAACCTGGTTAGTTCTGATAAAACGACTCAGATCGACAGGTTTACCCTGGAACTGAATCTGCACTGCCGCCGGAGCGCCAATTTTCAGTTTATATGGCGCCTGACCGACCAGATTCAGATTGCCATCTTTACGCTGCATGCCGCTGAACAGTTTTTTACCGGTTGCGTCGGTCACTTCCAGCCAGCAATCAGCGGTGAAATTCATCACCAGCGCGTTAGGATCGCCAGCCGGTGTAGTGACGCCAGCCTGGTCAGTCGGCAGCGGTGCCGCTGTCGCCGGTGCAGTGGGTGTGGTCGCTGCAGTATCAACATTGGCCTGAGACGGAGCCACAACGGCGTTTTGATCTGCGCCAGGAGCCGGAGTCGCTGCGGTATCCGGCGTTTGAGCGGCATCATCCGGAGCCGGTGTACTGTCCTGGCTTGCAGAGGCGCTGGTATCCAGCGGCACACTCTGTGCGTTATCTTTACCAGCATTCAGCTCAGCAGTGGATTGATCGGCCATGGTGGTGATCTCTTCCTGCTGCGCTTTATGGTTCTGCCACCACCAGGCACCGGTCAGTCCGACAACGACAAACAGTACCAGCCAGGTAAAGGTCATTAGCCAGCCGTCGCGTTTCTTACGACGCTTACCGAGCGAAAAACTTTGCATCGGTGCGACGTTGGCAGGACGAATCGGAGCCTGTTTTTCCAGCCCTGGCAACAGTTCTTCTTCAGGAATATGCACCAGACGCGCATAAGAACGGATATACCCGCGCAGGAATGTTGAAGCGAGATCGGCTGGTGCCTTATCTTCTTCAATATCGCGTACCGTGGAAACCTTCAGGCAGAGTCGTTCCGCGACCACCTGTTGGCTGAATCCGAGTTGTTCACGGGCATTGCGCAGACGAACGCCGGTGGAGAGTGCTTCATTTTTGTCGTGCGTGGCTTCAGTATTCATTCGCTACAGCTGCGTAATATTTGGGTTCTGATGCCGGCGAGCCACAATGCTCACCCACACCGCGAAACATCTGGTCAGTTAACCTTTGTCAGACAGTATAAAACCGTCAGACCATCAATGACAAAACAGCGTAAACCTGAGGGCTAAACGCTTGTTGCGCCGTTACATACTGCCTTAAAGTCGACAAAAACGCACCGTTATTATTGACCTGACGACAACAACAAAGAACCTCATCTGGTTTACGTTGCACTACGGTACATTAATTATACCGTAGTGCACTCAACATCAAACGGTCTTGATGTCGATAGCATCACCCTGCATACGCTTACGCAGAGTACGCTTGGTACGGTCAATAACGTCGCCCGCCAGCTGACCGCAGGCTGCATCGATGTCATCGCCTCGTGTTTTACGCACGATGGTGGTGAAACCATAGCTCATCAACACTTTGGAGAAACGATCGATACGGCTGTTGGAACTGCGGCCATACGGCGCGCCCGGGAACGGGTTCCACGGGATCAGGTTGATCTTACACGGCGTATCTTTCAGCAGCTCGGCCAACTGATGCGCGTGTTCAGTGCCGTCATTGATGTGATCTAACATCACATATTCAATGGTTACACGACCCTGATTCGCATTGGATTTCTCCAGATAACGGCGCACAGCCCCGAGGAACGTTTCGATATTGTACTTTTTGTTGATAGGTACAATTTCGTCACGAATTTCATCATTTGGCGCATGCAAAGAAATCGC
Source organism: Citrobacter sp. Cy070 (assembly GCF_030332245.1). Classification (NCBI taxonomy): domain Bacteria; kingdom Pseudomonadati; phylum Pseudomonadota; class Gammaproteobacteria; order Enterobacterales; family Enterobacteriaceae; genus Citrobacter; species Citrobacter sp. Cy070. The sequence continues at coordinate 86,274 of NZ_JAOWIG010000038.1, read as the reverse complement.
CAGCGCGACGTCGATCATATCGCCCAGTTTATCCAGCGCAGGGACAACGCCCGAAGTGGACAGCGTAACGCGACGCTTGGACAGCCCAAAACCAAAGTCGTCCAGCATGATTTCCATCGCCGGAACGACGTTGGTCAGGTTAAGCAGCGGCTCGCCCATCCCCATCATCACCACGTTGGTGATAGGACGCACGCCCGTTGCTTTCACCGCGCCGACGATTTTCGCCGCACGCCAGACCTGACCAATGATCTCCGACACTCGCAGGTTACGGTTAAAGCCCTGCTGCGCCGTAGAGCAGAATTTACACTCTAATGCGCAACCGACCTGTGAAGAAACACACAGGGTGGCGCGATCGTCTTCCGGGATATACACGGTTTCTACGCGCTGATCGCCAACCGCGATGGCCCATTTGATCGTACCGTCAGAGGAGCGCTGCTCTTCCACCACTTCCGGGGCGCGAATTTCAGCCACTTCTTTCAGCTTGTTACGCAGCACCTTATTGATGTCAGTCATGTCATCAAAGTTGTCGCTGCAATAGTGGTACATCCACTTCATGACCTGATCGGCACGAAACGGTTTTTCGCCCATCTCTTTGAAGAATTCGCGCATTTGCTGACGGTTCAGATCCAGCAGGTTAATTTTTCCATTTTTATTTGGAACCGCAGGAATGACGACTTCAGAGGTGTTAACTAATTCAGACATAATTTTTTCCGGCCTCGTTGTTACACGTTGTGGCCCGTGGAGGGTTAAAAAGAAACGCCCCGGCAAGCGATCTGCTCTTCCGGGGCGTTGCATTGTACAAAGTCTGGCGCAGGGATGCCACGTTTGCACGAAGCATTAGCGAAAATAATATGTAAATCGCTAATTCATCTCCAAAGGATTTCGCGTCGCAGGAAGGCGGCAAGTTCGAGCATCCCCGGGAGCATAGAAAACTATGTGACCGGGGTAAACGAATGCAGCCAACGCATCTGCAACGTGAAAGACGCGGGAGATTAGCGAGTACGAGGGCAAACCTCGCCTTCCCCAAAGAAATAGGCGATTTCACGCGCCGCAGATTCAACGGAGTCAGAACCATGGGTGCCGTTCTCAGTAAAACTGTCAGCGTAATCTGCGCGCAGCGTACCTGCCAGCGCATTTGCCGGGTTGGTTGCACCCAGCAGATCGCGGTGGCGCTGTACGGCATTTTCGCTTTCCAGCACAGAAACAACGATCGGACCAGAGGTCATGAATTCAACCAGACCGTCAAAGAACGGCTTGCCATCATGCTCGGCGTAGAAGCCGCGTGCCTGCTCAACGGTCAGGTGCAGCATTTTAGTGCCGACAATTTTGAACCCTGCTGCTTCAAAGCGCGCAAAGATGCTCCCAATAACGTTTTTTGCCACCGCGTTTGGTTTGATGATGGAAAAAGTACGTTCAATAGCCATGATTACCTCTGAAAAAGATGTTTTGTTGTGGTTTACCTGGCGCGGATTATAAAGAGCATCCCGGCAATTGACTATTGACGAAGATAACATTTCTTTAAAATAAGATGAATTTTAGCAACAAACAGTGACCAACTGGTCTACTGCAACGAAAATCTCACCGCCGCCACCTGTCCGGCGTCATCCATCACCAGCAGTTGATAATCCCCTTTAGTCGCCAGCCGTAGCGTAAGACGACGTCCGCGTTCATCCAGCCTTTCACCGTTAAGAAACCACCAGCGTTCACCGCTCCCACCGCTGGTTTGCACCGGCAATGAGGCTTGAGCAGAACCGGGTAAACGTCTCACAATCGCGCCATCGCGAACGCCTGTCAACTGCAACGGCAGGGAAGCATCCTGTCCCAGCGGCGGACACGTGACAGAAACCGGCGGTAGCCTTGCCCCACGGCGCTCTGACTCCGGTAACCATGGCTCCAGCGGCAAAGGCCAGACGATTAACGTTTGCTCGTGCGCCTGGGGGCAATCCGCCGCCACACGCTTGCCTTCATCATCCAGCCAGACAGGAAAACGAATTCCATTAACCCCTTCCTGCTCGGGCAATAATAACGTTGGCGGCTGACTGCCATCCAGTAACCAGGTTGCCAGACGGCGACGGCAGTTGCTGTCACTGGGGGCAAGAGATTGCCCGCCCGGCCAGCACACCACACCGCGACTCACGGATTCAGGGCGTGGATCTTCCGGCTGATTTGTCCCGCGAGAGAGCAAAAGATTGTTGACCTGATTGAGCAACGGCACGGCGCTGGCAAAACCAAACTGTCCCACCACCGGCGTACCGTCTGGCCTGCCGGTCCAGATGCCAATCACATAACGGGCGTTAACACCAATCGCCCACGCATCGCGATAGCCATAGCTGGTTCCCGTTTTCCACGCCAACGGCACCACGCGGCTCAGCGCGTTATCCGGCAGCGGTTGCGCTTCGTCAGCCATAATGCGGCGAATAATCCACGCCGCGCCGGCCGACATCAACGGACGTTCCAGCAGTGGATCGTCTGGCTGCAGACGCAGTTTTCCCGCTTTCCCCTGGCGGGCAAAGGCGCTGTACGCCGCCGCCATATCCTCAAGCCTTGCCCCCGCACCGCCCAAAATCAGCGACAGATTCGGTGCGGCCCCTGCGGGAAGATACAGCGGTAAGCCGACGTTACGTAACGATGCGGCAAAACGCTTCGGGCCATAGACTTCGAGTACCTGCACGGCGGGTAAATTCAGCGAGCGCACCAGCGCTTCGCTCATGCTCACCGGGCCATGAAAACCGCTGTCAAAATTCCCTGGTCGATAATCCCCGGTTCGACGCGGTACATCCTGCAACAATGAAGCCGGATGAATGAGTCCGTCATCCAGCGCGAGACCATAAACAAACGGCTTTAGCACCGAGCCCGGCGAACGGATCGCATTCACCATATCCACATGACCAAAACGGGAGTCGTCATTCATATCTACCGAGCCGACCCAGCCACGCACGCTCATATCGGTGTGATCGACCACAATCATCGCCAGCGAACTGCGCGCAGGTAAGCGCCCTTTCCAGTTTTGCGCCAGCTCTTCCAGTTGACGCTGCAATCCGGCATCAAGGGTAGTCACGATTTTATCGCTTCGGCTTTTTCCCAGCATCATGCGCGAGAATAACGGTGCTAACTGCGGCATTTGCCGGGGCGCCAGCCAGACCGGTTCTTCACGCGACTCCTGCACCTGTCTGGCAGGCCAAATGCCCTGGGTCGCCATACGTTCGAGCACTTTATTACGCGCCGCTTCAGCGCGGTCCGGCCAGCGATCCGGGCGCAGGCGGCTCGGTGCCTGCGGCAGCACGGCCAGCAGCGCGGCATCGGAATAACTCAATTGCGCGGGTGATTTACCAAGATAAGCCCAGCTTGCCGCCCCCACGCCCTGCAGCGTACCGCCGAACGGCGCACGGTTGAGATACAGTGTCAGGATGTCGCGTTTGGAGAGATGCCATTCCAGCTGCAATGCGCGCCAGAGCTGGCGAAACTTGCCGCCGAAGGTTCGCGGATGGGGATCGAGTAATCGTGCGACCTGCATGGTGAGCGTACTGCCGCCCGAAACCACACGCCCAGAGGAGAGGTCTTGCCATGCCGCGCGCAGTACTGAAAAAGGATTAACACCAGGATGTTTCCAGAACCAGCGGTCTTCGTAGTTAATTAACGCCTCAAGGTAGCGGGGCGACACCTCATCAATCGTTACCGGATACCGCCAGATACCATCCGCATCGGCGAAGCGCCAGAGCGGCGTACCATCATAGGCCACCACGACACGCGCCGGATCGACTTCGTGAAGCGGCAGCGGCCAGATTTTATCTGCCACCCAAACCGCCGCCGCAAGCAGTAGTGCAACGGCTGCCAGCCAGAGCCAGCAGCCGCGTTTACCCAACCCGCGCATCATTTACGGTCTGACAATCAACAGTCCCTCTGTCGCACCGGTCGCGCGCCACTGCGGAACGTACATGGACTCCACCTGCGGCACAGGAACCTGATAGGTCCCCGGCGTTACCGCCCGCGCCAGATACACCAGCGTCACCGGCTGTCCTTCGTTGACCGCCACTGCGGCGACAAAGCGATCGTCACGGAACTCAACGTGCTGGATATCCGCCTGCTGCATCTGATTGAGCAGATTCGCCACTTCGCTGCCGCTGTCCTGCAGGCTGGCGCTGCCGTTGGCCAGATTCTGGTTTTCCAGTTCCAGGCCCGCTGGCAGTAAGTCGACCACCAACGCATCCGGTACGTTCTGGCTGGCTTTCACCTCCAGCCAGACCAGCACCAGTTCGCCGCTGCGCAGAGAATCCAGCGATTTGCTGTTCCCGTCGAGCCCCAGGATCTGACGCTCAATATGCAGAACGTTGCTGACAGGCGTTGGCGAGGTTTGCGGGTAACCGCTCACATCCAGACGCAGCCACAGCGGCAGATTACCGGTATTGGTCACGCTCAGCGTAGACAGCGCGTCGGCATCCAGATTACGTGTCTGTGATTTCTCTGCGGCTAACGGTTGTTCAGAGAATGACGTTTGCGCCTGCCACGAGCCAGGCAAGTCCTGTAACGTACGCGCGGCAAGGAACAGCGCATTATTTTCCTGAGTAGAGAGCCAGCGCTGTCCAAAGGCCTGTTCTGACAAGGTGTTCAGCAGCGTATTCTGTACTTCAGGTTTAAGTTTGTTTTCTTCCAGCAAGGCCAGCATCAGCGCGTTGTCGCGCAACTGACTGCCGTAATCCGCCATCCACTGCTGCGCATCGCGGCGTGGCGTATTCAACGCCAGCGTTAACGCTTGTTCACTGCGGTTAGCATCGCCCATGTTTTTCAGCGCGATCCCCAGTTGTAACAGCGGTAAACCAGAGGCTGCTTGCGCACGACGCTCCCAGATCTCACGCAATGCGCCGAGCGGAGCTTTTTGCTGATGCGCCAGAACCAACGCGGCGTAAGCCTGGACGGCAAAGCGGCTCGCGGATGCGTCGTCGGTATAGCGAATCGACATCATGCCCGGATCCTGCAAATAGCGCAGTAGCCGCTCGTTGCCCCGGTTAATCACCTCTACCGGGACACTGTAGCCCTGTTCATTTGCCCGGACGAGGAAATCCATGACATACGCGGTCAGCCAGTACTCTTCCGACCCGTTTTTATCCCACAGCGCGAAACCGCCGTTATCACGCTGCATCTGCACTAAACGGGAAATCCCAATATCGACTGCCGCGCGACGTTTTTCATCGCTGTCGCCTACAATACCTAACGCCTTCAATTGCGCAGCGTTGGTGTATAAGGATGGGAACAACCCGCTCGCCGTTTGCTCCAGACAACCGTAGGGGTAAGCTTTCAGTTCGCGGATATAGCGCGCCAGATTTAGCGGCGGCTTACCGCTGAACAGCAGTTGCCCCTGCATCGTCACAGGGGAGAAATTGGTCAGTTCTTCGCCCGGAAGCTGCCAGGTTGCGCCCGGCTGAAGTGCGACACCGTTATTAACGGTTTGCGCCGGGAACGCCGGACGCACGCCAATCTTCCACTGTTTATGCTGAACAGGCAGCGTTTCACCCGGTAAAGTCAGACCGCTAATCTGCGCCTGAATTTCGCCATCGCCAAACCCCTCCCGCGCGCGCACCGGAATAAACAGCGTAGTCCTTACGCCTGGCGCCAGATTTACCGGCGCGGGATCTTGCCCCATCAGCTCCAGTAAACCATTGGCCGCGAGCTTAATATTCAGCGTTTGCGGTTTGTCAGTCAGGTTAGTCACGTCCAGCGTCAGGCGCGAGGTATCGCCTCCCGCCAGAAAACGCGGCATATTCAGTTCAGCAATTACTGGCGCGGCAACAATCACCTTGCTTTCGCTGCTGCCAAAGTCATCCGCCGTCCAGGCTTGCGCCATCACCCGCAGCTCGCCGTTAAAATCACCGATAGGTAACGTCACCGTACCTTCGCCCTGCTCATTAAGCGTGACCGGCAGCGCCTGTTGCGCCACGATATTGACGTGATTAACCGGTGGCTTACCACCGCGTTTTAATTCATCGCCATCACCACCAAAACGCAGCGCCGCCAGGCGTCCTTGCCCTTCGATCACCTGGCCGTAAATATCATAAATATCCGCGCCATAGCGTTTTTGCCCGAAAAACGCCTGCCACGGATCCGGCGTGGCGTAATCGGTAATATTCAGCACTCCGCTGTCAACGGCAGAGACCAGCACGTTAACCTGTTTTGGTACGTCGCCATTTTTGACGCTGGCTTTAATCTTGACGGTCAACGGCTGGTTTGGACGTATTTTCGCCGGGTTTTCCAGCGCCAGCGCCAGACGACGGTTTTCGTCACCTAACGGCAAATGCAGTAAACCGACCGCACGTTTTGGCGTTGCCGAACGGGACTTGTCGCCAGGACGAACCACCAGCGCACTAAGATACAAATCGTGGCGATTCCAGGTTTTATCGATTGGGATGGAGATATCGAGACCATCCGCCGGTACGTCTATTTCTTGCCACCACAGCGGGCCTTCGCTGGATTCCACCATCGCATAACCTTTGCCAGCAGCGGGAGCGGCAACGTGCAGCTTCATGGTATCACCGGGACGATAGCTGGGTTTGTCCAGTTTCAGCGTCACGCGATCGGGACGCACAGCCCCACTGCCGTCGCTATTATCCTGCCAGCTATAACCGGCCCAGAAGCGTACGCTGCTCACCGCATCATTAGGGGCTTTCACTTCCAGACGATAGGCGCCCCACTCAACCGGGAAGCTGACTTTACCGGTTTCATCGGCCTTAAGATCCAGAGTCTGCTCACCTTCAACCAGATCCTTTTGATCGAACTGTGATTGCCAGCCCTCGCCTTCAGACCAGTTCCAGTAATAATCTCGTCGCTCGCGGATCAAACGCACCTGCAAACCGGACACCGCTTTTTTCTCGCCTTGCGCATCGGCATACACAATGTCGAAAGCGGCGTTGCTGTTTTCATCAACGATAGGCTGATTCACGGTGGTATCGGTGCGGTAGTCATAAACGGCTTTCGCCGCAAACTGCGGACGAATGCCCGGCAGCGTATCTGCAGGCCAGATGGCTTGTTCAACCCGACGCGTCACCGGACGACCGCCCGACTCCAGCAGGCTGGCTTGCAGAATGACCTGTAACGGGGAATGCGTCTCCTGCCACTGGCTGTTGGCGGTCACTTCGCCGCGACCGTGGTCATCCAGCGTGAGCTGAACTTCATCGAGGCTGCGGGAAAGGTTTTCTTCGGCGATATTCCCAAACTGGAAGCCCGGTAACGCCTGTACCGCATCCCGCAATGGACGCAGGTAAAGCTGGCCTTGCAGCGCATTGCCGTTGGCGGGCGCGCCGTACAGGTAGTAGCCCACCACCGAGAACTTCACTTCATCAGTTGGCGCCACCGGCATCTTACTAGCGGCGAGGTTAAGCGCCATCCGCTCCGGCATAAAATCTTCGACGTGGAAATCCCACATCCGCGACTGGTTGTCGCCAGTATTGGCACGAATATGCCACATGCCGGTTGGCGCGCTGCTGTCCAGCGGCCAGCTAAAACTGTACAGGCCGTTTTCCGGTTGGCTAACTACCGAGCGTAATACCTGTCCGTCGGGTTTCACGACTTCCAGCTTCACCGGTTGGTCGGGCAATGTTTTGCCGTCGCTGTCACGCAGTAATCCGTTGAGGATCACCGTTTCGCCAGGACGGTAGAGGTCACGAGGACCGAACATAAAGAACTGTTTGCTGTATCCCGGTGCACCGGCAATATCAAATTCAGCCAGATCCAACGCCGGGAGCTTCAGGTCCAGCAGCGTGGTTTGCCCATCTTTGCGGGCCAACAATAAGGCGGCATCTTTATCCGTCTCGAGCTTCACGTGTCCCTGCGCATCGCTGGTCGCCTGCGCCAGCGTCTGCCCTTTCTCATTGAGTAAGGTGACCTCAATACCCTGCTGCGCAGCGCCATTTTCCAGACTCTGCGTAAAGACATCCAACTGGTTATGATAACGGTGCGCAGACACGCCAATATCGCTGAGCGTGAACAGCGTGGCGGCATTGCTATAGTTGTACTGCCCGGCCTGGTTCATCACCGCAATGTAAACGCCCGCCTGCTGTAGCGGCTTAATATCGCTAAGCGGCAGCAGCAGTTTCTCGCGGGTATTGCGCGCAGGATTAAGGTCAAAGCGCCCGGTATAAACCAGTTCCGCCATTTTCAACAGATTGTCTGACTCCCAGTTTGACAGCGAATTACGATATTCCCACTGGCTGACAAATGCACCGAGCGACTCGGGCTTCACGCGAAAGAAGTTCACATCCACGCTGTTGACGTTAAGGGCCATCACTGGCAGCCCTTCAATCACTTTTCCCGGCAGCAGCGAGCCGCGACTGGCGAAGCCTACGCTTGGCTGGACGTCGCGGGTGGTAATATTTTTTTCATAGTCGATAGCGAACGTCGCTTTATTCAGCGCCAGCAAATCACGCTCAATGGTCACCACCAGTTCGCGGTTGGGTTCGAGATGGCGTAAGCGTAGCTCTTTCAGGTTTGGCGCCAACTCCCAGGCCCCATCCACTTTGCCGCTTTTTTTATCGACAACGTGCAGTACGCGAGAAAAATCTTGTTCAGGATCGAGAGGAATAGAAAAAGTCAGCACCAGCGTCGCCGCACCATCCAACTGGACTTCTGAGGCATCCAGCAGCGTCAACGGCTTGCCCTGGCTTTGCTGCATCAGCTTTTGTAATTGCGCCGGATCTTTTACCGGTGTGGTCTGTGGGGCGGGCGTATCATTTTTTGCCGTCGTCGACGGCTTATCGTTATTATCGCACCCCGCCAGCGCCAACATCAGCATACAGGCCACTACGCGTAAATGTTTCATTTTTCATCCCTGGCCTGAGTGGCCCGTTAGCAACGTAGAACAACTATTATGCGTCAGATTTCAACAGGTGGAAGTCAGTAATAAGATGTTGTTGTCTGAATTTTCGTGATTAATGTGGGTCCACCTGACAAATCAGCCTCTTTTACTTGTCGCTTTGCACCAAACATCCGACAATTTGCCGAAACCTGGTAAAAATGGAGATGCCTATGACTACCGCCTTCTTTGTCGCTGCCGACTGGCTTGTCGAACATATTGACGACCCGGAAATACAAATTCTTGATGCCCGGATGGCACCTCCAGGCCAGGAAGATCGCGATGTTGGCGAGGAGTATCGCGCCGGCCATATTCCTGGTGCGGTCTTTTTTGATATCGAAGCGCTCTCCGACCATACTTCTGCGTTACCGCATATGCTGCCACGTCCGGAGGCTTTCGCCGTCGCCATGCGCGAGCTGGGCGTACATCAGGATAAACACCTGGTCATCTACGACGATGGCAATCTGTTTTCCGCCCCGCGTGCCTGGTGGATGCTGCGCACATTTGGCGTCGAAAATGTCTCCATTTTGGCAGGCGGTTTTGCGAGCTGGCAGCGTGATGAGCTCCCCTTGCAGACAGGAAATGTTGACTTGCCCGAAGGTGAATTTGACGCCGTGTTTACGCCAGAGGCCGTCGTGCGGGTGACCGATGTCCTGCTGGCCAGCCATGAAAAAACCGCACAGATTGTCGATGCGCGCCCGGCTGCGCGTTTTAACGCAGAAGTTGACGAACCCCGACCAGGCCTCAAGCGCGGCCATGTTCCCGGTGCGCTGAACGTACCGTGGACAGAGTTGGTTCGTGACGGCGAACTGAAAACCACCGATGAGCTGGATGCTATTTTCTTCAGCCACGGCGTGAGCTTTGACAGACCGATAATCGCCAGTTGCGGATCCGGCGTAACGGCGGCCGTGGTGGTGCTGGCGCTTGCGACGCTGGGCGTTTCTAACGTCGCATTGTATGACGGCGCATGGAGCGAGTGGGGTGCTCGCAACGATTTACCGGTAGAACCATCTGAGGCTAAATAAAACCTGATTTATTCATCTTTTTCGTCCACAAAAAAACCGCTCAAATGAGCGGTTTTTTTGTGCTGGTCCGGTTCGCGGCCTTTCCAGCAGGCTGTGTTGCCATAGCAACGCAGGCACACCTCAGGAGCTAAATATTCCGGTTTAAGAGAATAAAAGTCAAGTTAATTAACAGGGAAACTATTCAACATTTAATGTATTATTCTGAGCGGCCCTTTCCGCTGTCTCGCAAACGGGCACTGGCTTTAGGGAAGGTCATTGTATGGCCGTATACGCAGGCGCACCTCAGTGCTTGCTATCACGGCATGATCGCCAGTGGTGCTGTCGTGATGCGGTCTTCGCATGGACCGCGCAATGAAAATACGGTACTTCTGTATCGTGCTTGTTGTATCTGGCGCGTTGTGTCTTCACGGGGACCAGAGTTACTCAGGTAATTTTGCACGCGTGACGCTCAGCGCCCAGGGCAAGTAAGCCAGGTAGCCGCCCTACGGGGCGGCTTTCCTTTACTCAGATAATCCTGTTCTGTTTGAAATCCCTCAGGAAGCCGCCCCAGCGGCGCTCGTAGAAAGGCGCGATGTGTTCGGTAATAAAGTGGCTGACCCCTTTCTCACCTTTCACCACCTGGCAGATATCAATCGGTTCATCACCCGGTAACGTATCCGTTGCAACACTCCCCGTGGCATGAATAATCTCTTCAATATCGCCATCGGCTTCAATGCCAATCAGCAGGTTGGGTTGGGCATCCGGACTTTCTTTGATCGAGCAGAGAAACGCGCGTTTTACCGGCTTAATGGTTTTAAACAGCGTAGTCAGCGAGTCAATCATCTGCGCCGGAGGTTCAGCGACTTCAGAGAGGATCAGCGATTCACCGCCTTCCAGTACTTCCTGAGTGCTGAGCGGATTCCCCTCTTCCCCCATCAGCAGGCTGATTTCACGCGGCATAAATTCTTTGCCGGTCGGCAGTTTCGCGTTGAGAAACAGCGTTTCGCCGAGCGTCATTTCAAACAATGTACGCACTGGCATGACGACAAATGCCAGCTCATCTTCAACCGCCTGCTGCAGAGCTTCCAGGGAGGTGAAGAACGGGATCACGGTGGTGCCGTCTTCTTTTTCCCAGTGCTGAAGATCGAGGGCGCTGTCTTCAACCACCGCCTCGCCTTCTGCGGCAGTACCCGGCACCCAGACGGTAGACTCCAGTAAAGTACGGAAAAATGCCGGACGATGCGCAGGCTCTGTCGCCGCTTGCTCCAGCAGGGTTTCTAATTCGTTTTTTGTTTCAGACATAAGAACCACAAATTGGATGAGTACGTGTAGGCCGAATGCGCGAAACGCTATCCGGCCATACAGTCATAAATTACGCGGTCAGCAGGTTGGCAATCGTGCGCACACCCAGACCGGTTGCGCCCGCAGACCACTGCTCAACCGGCGCTTTGCGATAGGTTGCAGAGCAGTCGATGTGCAGCCAGCCCTGCTGATAGTTTTCCACGAAATGGGACAGGAAGCCCGCCGCAGTGCTGGCACCCGCCGGATAAGCCGCGCTGCCGGTATTATTCAGCTCGGCAAAGTTAGACGGCAGCTGGCTACGGTGGAACTCTGCCAGCGGCAGACGCCAGAACGGCTCGTTTTCTTGCGCCGCACTTGCCAGCAGACGGGTAGCCAGTTGGTCATCAAAGCTAAACAGCGCGTGGTAATCGTTGCCCAGTGCCGTTTTCGCCGCGCCAGTCAACGTGGCAGCATCAATGATCAATTCTGGTTTTTGCGCGCTGGCGTCAATCAGGCCATCGGCCAGTACCAGACGTCCTTCGGCATCGGTATTCATCACTTCAACTTTTTTACCGTTGCGATAGTGAATAATATCACCGAGCTTAAAGGCGTTGCCGCTGATCAGGTTATCCGCGCAGCACAGATACAGCTTAACGCGCTTGTTCAGACCACGGGTGATGGCGAACGCCAGCGCGCCGGTCACCGTGGCCGCACCGCCCATATCAGACTTCATCGAGTCCATAAATGCGCTTTGCTTGATGCTGTATCCGCCGGAATCAAAGGTAATTCCCTTGCCAACCAGACAGGCATAAACCGGCGCTTCTTTATCGCCAGTTGGATTGTAATCCAGCGCCAGCAGTACCGGAGGACGTTCAGAGCCACGACCTACGGTATGCAATCCCATGTAGTTCTGCTCGCGCAGATCTTCGCCTTTAGTGATCCGGTAAGAGACGTTATCGCAGGCAACAGAGCACAGCAGGTCTACTGCGCGTTGCGCCAGCTGTTCCGGGCCCAGCTCTTCTGCCGGGGCGTTAATGGTATCGCGCACCCAGTCAATAATTTTCAGGCGGTTATCCAGCTCTTTGCGCTGCGCCTCATCCAGAGCGGCCCACTCAACTTTGCGGGTGCCTTTTGGTCCTTTGTAGCCCTGCCAGAACGCCCAGCTACGTTCGGTATCCCAGCCTTCACCGTCCAGTTGGACATGTTTAATACCCAGGCCGTCAATTTTACGGGCGGCGCGCTGGATAAGGCCGAGGTCATCTTTCCCGTTCAGGTGCAGGGTAATACCGTCATTATTAATGCTGTATGTCGCCTTTTCACCCCAGCGGGCATCGGCGGGTTGCGTGGAAAGCGTAATTTTCATGGCTTCTGTCATTTTATTTATCCTTATTTTCGCGCATACAGGAAAACGGGCCGCCCGTGGGCAGCCCGTTGACTTATTCGGCTTCGTCCAGCCAGACCAGCAAAATGGCCTCAAGGATTTTTTCGTTCGATGCCTGTGGATCATCATCGAACTCTTCCAGGTCACAGATCCACTGGTGCAGATCGGTGAAACGAACGGTCTTGGGGTCGAGATCGGGGAACGCGTCGTACAGCGCTTCGCCGATTTCACGGCTATCGGTCCACTTCAGTCCCATACTACCCTCTGTTAATGCTCACGTGCATGATTGATTGTGTAACGTGGGATTTCGACCACTAAATCGTCCTCGGTGACACGTGCCTGACAGCTTAAACGGCTCTCCGGCTCCAGTCCCCAGGCTTTATCCAGCATGTCGTCTTCTTCTTCTGTGCTTTCCGGCAAAGAATCAAAACCTTCACGTACGATGCAGTGGCAGGTTGTGCAGGCACAGGATTTTTCACAGGCGTGTTCAATCTCGATACCGTTACGCAGGGCAACATCAAGAATGGTTTCGCCGGTCTCAGCTTCCAGAACTGCGCCATCGGGACAGAGATCCTGATGAGGCAAAATAACAATCTTTGGCATATTAAACCTCGTCCACGGAATGGCCTTTCAGCGCGCTACGGACGGATTTGTCCATGCGGCGAGCAGCGAATTCCTGGGTTTGTTTGTCTACGTTTTTAATGGCTTGTTCTATCGCGTCAACATCGTCACCCTGTGCAACCTCGCTCAAGTGCGCGGCGGCGGTGTCGATAGCCTGACGTTCTGCGGCGCTTAACAGCGCGGCATCAGCGTTCAGCGCACCGGATAAACTTTCCAGTACGCGTGCCGCTTCGACTTTCTGTTCTGCAAGCCAACGGGCTTTAACGTCCTGCTCGGCAAAACTCATCGAATCCTGAATCATGGAGGCGATTTCACTGTCGGTCAGACCGTAGGACGGTTTAACCTGAATTGAGGACTCAACGCCGGTAGATTTTTCCATGGCGGTGACGCTCAGCAGACCATCGGCGTCCACCTGGAAGGTCACGCGGATGTGTGCGCCGCCAGCTGGCAATGCCGGGATGCCGCGCAGCGCAAAACGCGCCAGTGAACGGCAGTCCTGCACCAGCTCACGCTCGCCTTGCATCACGTGAATGGACATCGCGGTTTGGCCATCTTTAAAGGTGGTGAAATCCTGCGCGCGCGCCACCGGGATAGTGGTGTTACGTGGGATCACTTTCTCCACCAGACCGCCCATAGTTTCAAGACCGAGCGACAGCGGGATAACGTCCAACAGCAGCATTTCGCTGTCTGGTTTGTTCCCGACCAGAATATCCGCCTGAATTGCCGCACCAATGGCGACCACTTTGTCCGGGTCGATAGAAGTCAGCGGCGTACGGCCAAAAAATTCACCGACGCGTTCACGCACCAATGGCACGCGCGTTGAACCACCGACCATCACCACTTCCAGCACATCTTGCGGCTCCACGCCCGCATCTTTCAGCGCGCGACGGCAGGCCAGCAGCGTACGCTTGACCAGTGCGGAAATGAGTTCATTAAAGATTTCACGGGTTATTTCACCCTGCCATCCCGCCACATTAACCGTCACAGAATCGGCATCGCTGAGCGCGATTTTCGCGGCAATAGCGGCATCCAGCAGTTCGCGCTGTACGCGGTTATCGCTGCGATCGGCCACGCCCGCCTGCTCGCGAATGTAATCCGCCAGCAGATGGTCAAAGTCGTCGCCGCCGAGCGCGGAATCACCGCCGGTCGCCAGCACTTCGAATACGCCGCGACTCAGGCGCAGAATAGAAATATCAAAAGTACCGCCGCCAAGGTCGTAGACGGCGATCACACCTTCCTGACCGGAGTCCAGACCATAGGCAATCGCTGCTGCGGTCGGTTCGTTCAGCAGACGTAATACGTGCAGGCCCGCCAGACGCGCGGCGTCTTTGGTCCCCTGACGCTGTGCATCGTCAAAGTAAGCCGGAACGGTGATCACCACGCCGTCCAGTTCGCCGGACAGTGATTCGGTTGCCCGCGCGGCCAGCGCTTTCAGAATATCCGCGGAGACGCGCACCGGATTAAGCAATCCGGCAGCGGTTTCAATCATCGGCAAGCCGTTTTCGCTTGCCTGGAACGTATATGGCAGATGCGGGTAACGCGCCTGGATATCTGCCAGAGAGCGGCCCATCATGCGTTTTACCGAACTGACGGTGTTTGCCGTATCCAGCGCGGCATTGGCGCGGGCATCGTAACCAACAGAGTAGCCCTGCTGCTGATAGTGAACCACTGACGGCAACAGGTGGCGACCTTCATGGTCTGCCAGCGTTTCGGCCTGGCCGCTGCGTACGGTCGCAACCAGGGAGTTGGTGGTGCCTAAATCGATACCTACCGCCAGACGACGCTGGTGCGGCGCGGCGCTCAGACCAGGCTCACTAATTTGTAATAAGGCCATTTTCGCTTCCGGAAATTAAAAATCGAGCAGTTTTTCTTCGAGTTGTTCTGCACTGCTTCGCAGTTTATCGAGAAAACGCAGCTTACGCACGGTATCTGCCGCTGCGTCCCACGTCTCGCTATCCAGCTGTTCCACCATCAGTTGATGACGAACGTTATACATTTCGCTGACGCGTTGCATAAACGCATCTAAACGTTGACTGTCTTTTGCCTGTTCAATTTCGTCCAGCTCTTCGCGCAGCTCCAGCTGTTCCATCAGAAACGCGGTATCGCGCACCGTATGCTGCTCGCTGCGGATATCAAAGCCGTGTAAAGACAATAAGTATTCAGCGCGCATCAAAGGATGACGCAGCGTTTGCCAGGCCTGGTTGATAGTGGCGGACTGCGAAACCGCAGCAAGTTGTTCCGCCTGGGAACCGCTGGCGAATTTATCAGGATGATACTGACGTTGTAGATCCTGAAAACGTAGGCTCAGCGCCTGAGTATCGAGCTGATAACGGGCCGGTAAGCCAAAGAGGGTGAAGTAGTCCATAACATTCTCAGGGCATCGATTCTCTGTTGTTCGATGAGGCAAAACCAGAGAGTCAGGTAAAACAAACCCCACGCGCAGGCGACCACGGTGGGGTTATCAGTAAGCGCGTTACACGTGGAAGCTTTCGCCGCATCCACATTCGTCTTTCACGTTCGGGTTAGTAAACTTAAACCCTTCGTTCAGACCTTCTTTGACGAAGTCTAACTGCGTACCGTCGAGGAATTGCAGGCTCTTACCGTCGACCACAACTTTTACGCCTTTGTCTTCAAACACGGTATCTTCAGCCGCCGGCTCGTCAACAAATTCCAGTACATAGGCCATACCTGAGCAGCCGGAGGTTCTCACGCCCAGACGCAGACCAAACCCTTTACCGCGGTTTGCCAGGAAGGTATTTACACGCGCTGCTGCACTGTCGCTTAAGGTAATCGACATAATAAAACCTCAACTCTTAATTATTTTGCTTCACGTTTGCTTTTGTAATCCGCAATCGCGGCTTTAATCGCGTCTTCAGCCAGAATAGAGCAGTGAATTTTCACCGGTGGCAGTTCAAGCTCGTCGGCGATATCGGTGTTTTTAATCGCCTGTGCTTCGTCCAGAGATTTCCCTTTTACCCATTCGGTAACCAGAGAGCTGGAAGCAATAGCGGAACCGCAGCCGTAAGTCTTGAAACGCGCGTCTTCAATGATACCCTCATTGTTGACTTTGATCTGCAACTTCATCACGTCGCCACAGGCTGGTGCACCCACCATGCCGCTGCCCACGTTCTCGTCGCTGTTGTCAAAAGAACCCACGTTACGTGGATTCTCGTAATGATCGATTACTTTTTCGCTGTAAGCCATGATGAATTCTCCTTATCGATACCGATTAGTGATGTGACCATTCAATGCTGTTCAGATCCACGCCCTGTTTGAACATTTCCCACAGTGGAGAAAGGTCACGCAGGCGGCCGATGGAGTTGCGAACCAGATTGATGGCGTAGTCAATCTCTTCTTCGGTAGTGAAACGACCTAAAGAGAAACGAATTGAGCTGTGTGCCAGCTCGTCGGTCATCCCCAGCGCGCGCAGCACGTAGGATGGCTCCAGGCTTGCAGAAGTACATGCAGAACCGGAGGATACAGCCAGATCTTTCAGCGCCATAATCAGCGACTCGCCTTCAACAAAGTTGAAGCTGACGTTGAGAATGTTCGGTGCGCCCTGCTCGAGGTCACCGTTGAGGTACACCTCTTCCATATCTTTCACGCCGTTCCACAGACGGTTACGCAGACTGCGCAGGCGCGCCATCTCGGTTTCCATCTCTTCTTTAGCGATACGGTATGCTTCACCCATGCCGACGATCTGGTGCACAGGCAGCGTACCGGAACGCATGCCGCGCTCGTGACCGCCGCCGTGCATCTGCGCTTCAATACGAATACGCGGTTTACGACGCACGTACAGCGCACCGATACCTTTCGGACCATAGATTTTGTGGCCGGAGAAGGACATCAGGTCAACTTTCAGTTGGCTCAGATCGATAGGCAGTTTGCCCACGCTCTGGGTCGCATCAACGTGATAGATGATGCCGCGTGCGCGGCACATTTCGCCGATAGTCGCGATATCCTGCACCACGCCGATTTCGTTATTCACGTGCATGATGGACACGAGGATGGTGTCGTCACGCATTGCCGCTTCAAGTTCTTTCAGGTCGATAATGCCGTTACGCTGCGGGGCGAGGTAGGTGACTTCGAACCCTTCGCGCTCCAGCTGACGACAGGTGTCCAGCACGGCTTTGTGTTCGGTTTTGCTGGTGATGATGTGCTTGCCTTTTTTCTGATAAAAGTTGGCTGCACCTTTAATCGCCAGGTTATCGGATTCCGTCGCACCGGAGGTAAAGACGATTTCACGCGGGTCAGCGCCCACAAGATCGGCAATCTGGTTACGGGCGATATCTACCGCCTCTTCAGCATGCCAGCCGAAACGGTGTGAACGAGACGCTGGGTTACCAAAGTTTCCGTCCAGGGTCAGACACTGCATCATTTTCTCGGCAACACGCGGGTCCACCGGCGTGGTTGCGGAGTAGTCGAGATAGATCGGTAATTTCATTGCTCTATAAACTCCGTACATCGCTTCAATGCAAGGAATCAGGCAACCGGCTGGATGTACGACCGTGTTAACGGGGTGTGTAACACCCCGGCCTGATTCTAAAATACTTTTATTATGCGCGTAACTTAACGTCGATCGCGTCTTGAGCACGATTAGTGCGTGGAGCGTCATGGGTATGCTGGCGACCAGACACATCCAAGACTTCCAGATTATTCACCAGTTCGCCCAACGTAATGTTGTTGAGGAAACCGGTCAGACGATCGCTCAGATCGCGCCACAGCGCGTGGGTCAGGCATTTATCGCCGCCCTGACAACCGCCTTTGCCCTGGCAACGGGTCGCATCTACAGACTCGTCAACAGCGCTAATAACTTCACCTACTGCGATGCTGCCGGCATCTTTACCCAGCAGATACCCGCCGCCTGGTCCACGTACGCTGGAAACCAGACCGTTTTTACGCAAACGGGAAAACAGCTGCTCCAGATATGACAGGGAAATTCCCTGACGTTCAGAAATATCAGCCAACGGTACCGGGCCCGTTTCGGAGTTGAGCGCAACGTCCAACATTGCGGTCACGGCATAACGCCCTTTTGATGTCAGTCTCATGTCTTACTTAGCCTCAAACTCGCCCCTGCCCGGGGTTTTTTATTGTAAAATGGGGGTATTGCATAGCAGGGGCAAGTCTGACATTCCCGACTAAATCAGTCAACTATTTACTTGACTAATTTAGTCAGGTATTTAACCTTCAGTGCCATTTTTACTTGCCGGAGGCGTTACGTTTACTTGCCTTTATTCTGTTGCTCAATTGAAGCTAAAATTCCGCGCAAAATGTTCAGCTCCTGGCTCTCAGGACGCGCACGCGTAAACAGACGGCGCAGCTTATTCATCACCTGTCCCGGATGCCCTTCGCGGATAAACCCGGTCGACAGCAGCGTTTGTTCCAGATGACCGTAAAAACGCTCTAAATCATCGACCAGCGGGTACTCAGCTTCTTCGTATTCTGCGGTCTTCTCGCTTTCCTGCGTCGCCAGCCAGGCCATGCGCACTTCATAAGAGATGACCTGCACCGCCATCGCCAGGTTCAGCGAACTGTATTCCGGGTTCGCTGCAATAGCGACGTGGTAATGGCACTTCTGCAGTTCTTCATTCGTCAGACCAACGCGTTCACGACCAAACACCAGCGCCACCGGCGAATTCGTCGCTTCAGAGACGCTTTTTAAACCGCATTCACGCGGATCCAGCATTGGCCACGGCAGCGTACGAGAGCGCGCGCTGGTGCCTACTACCAGGCTGCAACCTGCCAGCGCTTCATCGAGAGTATCGACGATCTGCGCGCTGCCGATCACATCACTGGCACCTGCCGCCAGAGCGATAGCCTGAGAGTCCGGTTTAACCAGTGGATTTACCAGCCACAGATTGGTTAAACCCATGGTTTTCATTGCGCGGGCTACAGAGCCCATGTTGCCAGTGTGAGAGGTTTCCACCAGCACGATTCGAATATTTTGCAGCATTGTATTTCTTCGGCTAAAGATTATTCGGGCATATTATCATAAAACGAAGACATATTCCGAACTCGCTGCTATACTCTGCGCCGTTTTCCCGTTCTTTAACATCCAGTGAGAGAGACCGATGCATCCGATGCTGACCATCGCCGTGCGCGCAGCGCGCAAGGCGGGTAATGTAATTGCCAAACACTACGAAACCCCAGACTCTGTAGAAACCAGCCAGAAAGGCAGCAATGATTTCGTGACTAACGTCGATAAAGCCGCCGAAGCGATTATTATCGAAACTATTCGCAAATCTTACCCACAGCACACCATCATCACCGAAGAAAGCGGTGAGCACGCAGGTGAAGATCAGGATGTTCAATGGGTTATCGATCCACTGGATGGCACTACCAACTTCGTAAAACGTCTGCCGCACTTCGCGGTATCTATCGCAGTACGCATTAAAGGCCGTACTGAAGTCGCCGTTGTTTACGATCCAATGCGTAACGAACTGTTCACCGCAACCCGCGGCCAGGGCGCACAGCTGAACGGCTATCGCCTGCGTGGCAGCACCGCCCGCGATCTGGACGGCACCATCATCGCCACCGGTTTCCCGTTCAAAGCGAAGCAACACGCCGCTTCTTACATGAAAATTCTTGGCAAAATGTTTACCGAGTGCGCTGACTTCCGCCGCACAGGTTCTGCTGCGCTGGATCTGGCTTACGTTGCCGCTGCGCGCGTTGACGGTTACTTCGAAATCGGTCTGAAACCATGGGATTTCGCAGCAGGTGAGCTGATTGCGCGTGAAGCTGGCGCACTGGTTTGCGACTTCACCGGTGGTCATAACTATCTGGCGACCGGCAACATCGTTGCAGGTAACCCGCGCGTTGTTAAAGCCATGCTGGCGAACATGCGTGATGAACTGAGCGACGCGCTGAAACGCTAATCGTTTGATGCCGGATGGCGGCTAGCGCCTTATCCGGCCTACCAGGGGCATTCCCCGTAGGCCTGATAAGCGAGGCGCCATCAGGCATTCATCCTACAACAGTGCTAAAACGGTCTTATCCCCCGCCCCACCGGCACCGCGCTCATCCACATCACTACCGCAGCAGCAATCAGCACCGCACCACCGGCTAACGCCAGCGTCGTCCAGCCAATCTGTCGCCACAGCACCGGGGCTTTGTGTCCGCTAATTCTCACCGCCAGCGAGCGAAAACTGTGTACCAGCAGAGCCAGTGACGTAATTGTTAAAGAGGTTCCTGCCGCCATCGCCAGCGCCGACGCCATACCCCAGCTAAAGACGCCAACGACTTTACTGAACAGCAGCACCATAATTGCGCCAGAGCAGGGACGCATGCCCATAGAGAAAATAATCATCAACCGGGCGCGCCAGTCATCGCCGCTTTGCAGTTGTTCCGGGTTGGGCAAATGCTGATGCCCGCAGCCGCAGCCCTCGTGATGCACATGGTGCGGCGTAAAGGCGGTGAATTTCGGGCGCATCAGCAGCTGGCGCAATGTCTTTAGCGCACGGACACACAATAAAACGCCCAACACGCCAACCAGCGCATAACTTCCTTTCTCCAGCCAGAAGCTGCTCATATGCAGCTGTCGGGCAGGCAGTTGCAGTACCGTGAGCACCACAACCACCAGCCCTATTGCCACCAGCCCCTGTAATAGGGAAGACGCCAGCGTCAGCCCGATGCTCGACTTGAGTTTCGACGGATGCGTCGCAAGCCAGGTCGTGATGACGATTTTGCCGTGCCCCGGCCCCAATGCGTGCAATACCCCATATATAAAGCTAAACAACAGCAGAGATCCGCCCGCACGTGTGGGGTTCGCGGCAACCGCTTTCAGCAACCCGCTCATCTGCTGGTTAACGTCGCGCTGCCAGACGACACTTTGCATCATTACCTGAGGCCAGGCCTGCCACAACCACAGCCCCCCGCCTGTTGCCAGCAACAAAAAGACCGCCAGTGGCCATAGCGTGAGCCAACGGCGTCTGGCTGCGCGTTGTTGATAAACTACTGACATTGCAGCGTCACCGTCTGTGCAAACTGTTTACCCAACTCCATATCCTCCGGCGGTGCGTCTTCTTTATCCAGAGACTGCGCAAAACTCAGCATGTGTTCATTCGGCGTCGGCGTATGCATTGAAATATGGCATTGCTGGCTTATGGTCTGCGAAAGCCGGGCGTCGCTGTCTTTGTCATAGCTCATATCGACGTAGTAGGTCGGATCGAAGGTTGAAATAGTATATTTTTGACCGCTCAGTGGTTGAGCTTCGGCCAGCGGCAGAACGAACGTCAGCACCGCCTGGTGTTCTTCACGCTCCATGCCATATTCCGTCGGTCTGTTTTTAAACTTTACCTTTTTCCCATCGTGCCATACTTCGGTGAAATAGTGCTGCCCGAGAACGTTGGCCATCACTTCCGCCGCCAGTTTTTTCCAAATTTCATCGCCAGGTTTAGCATTCCCCGCGTCGTAAAGCAGATCCGCCGACGTGATTTCATCCATCGTCCAGCGCATTTTTAGCGCGACGAACCGATCATTTTCGCTCACAACTTCGGTTTTCAGATGAATAAAGCTGTGGGGATGCGCACCTGTGCCAAAAGACAGGACAGCGAGAAACAACGTCATAATGATACGTTTAACGCCTTGCATGAGTTCTCCACGTTAAAAATCAACACCGCCACAAATAATGATGCCGTATTTGGCGCAAGTGTGCCGAGGATACCATTGAACGAAAAAATGTTGAGCACCCTTTTCCGGTATCGATTCAGTTCTCAATTTCGATAATTTCTTCTTCGGGAAATTCCACCCAAGCACCTTTTCGGCGTCAAATCTTAAGTCAAATGATAATAGGATGTTAATTAATAGTTTCATTTTAATGTTTTATTAACAATTAATTTGAACGCTTGAATCTAAAAACATGTAAATTTAACTAATTGTTAACTATTTTATTTCCATAAATTCACAATAATGGGTGTACATCACATTCTCCAAACTTATGATTCATTCCCTCTTCCATTCGTTGTTAACTTCACGCCGTGACATGTCCTGCCCTCTACGAAAGGTACAACTATGAAATTCAAACTCGCATTACTCAGTGCAACCCTGGTTTCTGCATGCATGTTGTCCGGCACGTCCTTTGCGGCGGAAAAATATGAAATTGCTGTGGTTGCCAAAGTCACCGGTATTCCCTGGTTTAACCGCATGGAAACCGGTGTTAACGAAGCAGCAAAAAAACTGGATGTGAACGCTTACCAGACCGGTCCGTCTACGCCGGACCCGGCACAGCAGGTCAAAGTGATTGAGGATCTGATCGCCAAAAACGTCAACGCAATCATCGTGGTACCAAACGATGCCAAGGTTCTTGAGCCGGTACTGAAAAAAGCGCGCGAGAAAGGCATTGTGGTCCTGACGCACGAATCCCCGGACGAGCAAATCGGTCAGTGGGATATCGAAACCATCGACAGTGAAAAATACGCGCAGGCCAACGTTGATGAGCTAGCAAAAAACATGGGCGGCAAAGGGGGTTACGCCATTTATGTCGGCTCGCTGACGGTCCCACTGCATAACGCGTGGGCGGATTATGCAATCAAGTACCAGAAAGAAAAATATCCGGAAATGTTCGAGGTCACTTCACGTCTGCCGGTTGCGGAAAGCATCGATAAATCCTACGCCACCACGCTGGATCTGATGAAAACCTATCCGCAGATGAAGGGGATTATCGGTTTCGGCTCACTGGGTCCAATTGGTGCGGGTCAGGCTGTGCAGAAAAAACGCGCCAAAGATAAGATCGCCGTTGTCGGGATCGCCATGCCAGCACAGGCTGCGCCTTACCTGATGCGCGGTGATATCAAAAAAGCGCTGCTGTGGGATCCAAAAGATGCGGGCTATGCGCTGGTAACGGTTGCCGATCAGCTGTTGCAGGGCAAAGAAGTCAATGCAGACCTGAGTATCGACGGTTTAGGGAAAGCCGATATCGACACGGAGAAGAAAGTGATCCGCTTTAACAAGATCCTCGAAGTCACCAAAGACAACGCACAATCACTCGGTTTCTAAGGCTTTTGCCAACACCAGGGAAACCATAACGCCGACCGTCTGGTCGGCGCTATCAACCAAACTTAACACTCAGCGTCCGTCAGGGCGCTCGCAGGGGTATTGTCCATGACAGACACCACCGCATTTATCACTCTTGAGAATATCAGCAAACAATTCCCGGGCGTGCTGGCGCTGGATAACGTGAATCTGACGCTGAGAAAAGGCGAAGTTCACTGTCTGGCGGGTCAAAACGGCTGTGGTAAAAGCACCATTATTAAAGTGATCTCCGGGGTTTATCACCCGGAAAAAGGCGCGCAGATTTTACTCGATGGCAAACTGTTCCATCACCTGACGCCGCAGCTCTCTTCCCATTATGGCATTCAGGTTATCTACCAGGACCTGTCGTTGTTCCCCAACTTTAGCGTCGCAGAAAATATCGCGGTCAACCGCTATCTGCCGGGCGGTGATATCTGGGTACGTCGTGGTGCTATGAAACAGCAGGCGCTGGCCGCCATGAAGCGTATCGGGGTGAATATCGATCCCGATAAAAAAGTAGAAAAACTCTCGATTGCCGACCGACAGCTGGTCGCCATTTGCCGGGCGATTGCCGCCGATGCGCGTCTGGTGATTATGGATGAACCCACCGCCTCGCTGACCCGTCAGGAGGTCAATGGCCTGCTGAAGGTGGTTAACGAACTGAAAGCGGCCGGCATTTGCGTGGTGTTTGTCAGCCATCGTCTGGATGAAGTGATGGAAGTGGCAGACCGCATCAGCGTGATGCGCGACGGCAAACTGGTGGGCACATATCCTGCCAGCGAACTGGACAGCCACGAGCTGGCTTTCCTGATGACCGGACAACGCTTCCATTACAGTCCGTTGCCGGAGAAATCATTCAACGCTCGAGCCCCCCTGCTGGAGCTGCGCAACCTAAGCCGCAGAGGCAAATACCAGAACATCAATCTGTCGCTGCATGGCGGCGAGATTGTCTCCATTGTCGGCCTGCTGGGCGCCGGGCGTACCGAGCTTTGTCTGAGCCTGTTCGGCATGACGCACCCGGAAAGCGGCGAGATGCGTATTAACGGTCAGCCGGTTACTCTGCGCAATAACCATGACGCCATCAAACACGGGATCGGCTACGTCTCAGAAGATCGCCTGACGCAGGGGCTGATCATGGAGCAGTCGATTTACGACAACACCATCGTCACGGTGTTTGATCAACTGCACACCGGTAGCGGCTTGCTCGATCACCATAAAGCGCAAAAGCTGGTCGCCGATTTAATCCGCGAACTGAATATCAAAGTGTCCGATCCGAACCTGCCGGTCAAAACGCTTTCCGGCGGCAATGCCCAGCGCATCGCCATTGCCAAATGGGTGGCGACGAATCCCCGCATTCTGATCCTCGACTCGCCTACCGTAGGCGTGGATATCGCCAACAAAGAGGGCATTTACCAGATAGCCCGCGATTTAGCGGAACAAGGTATGGCGGTGCTGATGATTTGCGATGAAATCCCGGAAGCGTATTACAACAGCCACCGCGTGCTGGTGATGCGTCGCGGCAGGCTGGTGGCGGAATTTAATCCTCATCACTGCCGTGAAGAGGAGATTGCTGAAGTGGTCGAGGTAATCAATGAATAAGATGCATCTGTCCCGTTTAATCGGGCAACATGAATTCTGGCTGGGCCTGCTGGTCGTGGCGCTGGCGGTTGGGCTGAGCATCAGCACCGACGAGTTCTTGTCTTTGGGGAACCTGACGGATGTGGCCACCAGCTACGCGATTCTCGGCATCCTTGCCTGTGGGCTGTTTGTGGTGCTGATTTCCGGCGGGATCGATATCTCATTTCCGGCGATGACCGCGATTGCCCAGTATGCGATGGCCAGTTGGGTGATCGGCCACGGCGGCAACTTCGCACTGGCATTAACCATTGCGATTGCAGTGGGCCTGCTGCTTGGACTGATTAATGGCTTCCTGGTCTACTGGCTGCGCGTTCCGGCAATCATCATTACCATCGCCACGCTGAACGTCTACTACGGCCTTCTGGTTTACGCCACCAAAGGCACCTGGCTGTACGGTTTCCCTGACTGGTTTATGAACGGCATTAACTGGTTCTCCTTCACCGCGGCAGATGGCTACGACTACGGCCTGACCCTGCCCCTGCTGTGCCTGGCGGCGGTGATCGTCTTTACCGCAGTGCTGATGAACTATACCCGTCTTGGCCGTCAGGTTTACGCCATGGGCGGCAACCGCGACGCGGCCTCACGCCTGGGGCTGAATCTGCTGAAGCTGCATTTCTACGTGTATGGCTATATGGGCATTCTGGCAGGTGTTGCGGCCGTGGTTCAGGCGCAAATCACCCAGTCAGTTGCACCCAATTCGCTGCTCGGCTTTGAGCTGACGGTGCTGGCGGCGGTCGTACTCGGCGGAACCAGCATGAGCGGCGGGCGCGGTACGTTGACCGGAACCCTGCTCGGCGTTGTCTTGCTCGCCTTCTTACAAAATGGTCTGACGCTGCTCAGCGTCTCCTCTTACTGGCACACCGTATTCAGCGGCGCCATTATCCTGGTCAGCATCAGTGCCACGGCCTGGAACGAAAAACGCAAACTGGCAAGGGAGCTTTGAGATGAAAACAATCGCCAGATTTTTACCCGGTGATGCCATCATTCGTCTGCAATGCGTCATTATTGTGGTCGTCGCCCTGGTCTTCTCAGCCCTGCTTGGCAGCCGTTTTTTCAGCGTCGCTAACTTCCAGTCGATAGGCTCACAGTTACCGATCCTCGGCATGCTGGCCCTCGGAATGGGTATGACCATGCTGACCGGCGGCATTAACCTGTCAATTATTGCCGGGGCGAACGCCTGCTCGCTGGTAATGGCAGCGATTATCGTTACCCATCCGGATAACCCGCTGTTTCTGGTGCTGGCGCTGCTGGCAGGCGCAGCCGTGGCGGTGGCTATCGGTACGCTCAACGGCGCGCTGATTGCCTGGGTCGGCGTCTCACCGATTCTCGCCACCCTCGGCACGATGACACTTATCTCCGGGCTGAATATTCTGCTCTCCAACGGGACGGTGATTTCGGGTTTCCCGACCGCCATTCAGTACCTTGGCAACGCCACAATTGTGGGTATTCCGGTGGCGCTGTTGCTCTTTTTCCTGGTGGCAATCCTGCTATGGGTACTGCTGGAGCACACCACGCTGGGGCGCAGTCTTTATCTCGTCGGCTCCAATGAACAGGCTACCCGCTACAGCGGCGTGAATACCGTACGGGTACAAATTTCCGTGTACGTGATTTCAGCCCTGCTCGGCTGGGTCGCCGCCATTCTGATGATGGCGAAATTTAACTCGGCAAAAGCCGGATACGGTGAGTCCTACCTGCTGGTCACCATCCTTGCCTCCGTACTCGGTGGCATCAATCCGGATGGCGGCTTCGGACGCATTATCGGCCTGGTACTGGCGCTGATTGTGCTGCAAATGCTGGAAAGCGGCCTTAACTTGCTGGGGGTCAGCAGCTATCTGACGATGGCGCTGTGGGGCGCGGTGCTGATCCTCTTTATCGCATTACAGAATCGTAAAGCCTGATTTCAGGAGAAAAAATTATGGCAAGTTACTTTATTGGTGTGGATGTCGGAACCGGAAGCGCCCGTGCTGGCGTGTTTGATCTCAACGGCAGAATGGTCGGCCAGGCCAGTCGGGCCATCGAGATTTACCGCCCGCAGGCCGATTTTGTTGAGCAGTCTTCCGATAACATCTGGCAGGCAGTGTGTAACGCGGTTCGCGATGCGATTAACCAGTCAGATATCAATCCTATCCAGGTGAAAGGTCTGGGTTTTGACGCCACCTGTTCACTGGTGGTGCTGGATAAAGAAGGTAAACCGCTGACCATCAGTCCGTCCGGGCGCAGCGAACAGAACATCATTGTGTGGATGGATCACCGCGCCATTACCCAGGCCGAACGCATCAACGCCCTGCACCACCGGGTGCTGGACTACGTTGGCGGCATTATCTCACCGGAAATGCAAACGCCAAAGCTGCTGTGGCTGAAGCAACATATGCCTAACACCTGGGCCAATGCGGGATACTACTTTGACCTGCCCGATTTCCTGACCTGGCGCGCAACGGGCGATGACACGCGCTCATTGTGCTCGACGGTGTGTAAATGGACTTATATGGGCCATGAAGACAAGTGGGATGCCAGCTATTTCCGCCAGATTGGGCTGGAAGACTTGCTGGAACATGATGCCGCCAAAATTGGTCGCTACGTGAAAACCATGGGCGAACCGCTCGGTCATGGTCTTTCTGCACGCGCCGCCAGCGAAATGGGGCTGATTCCGGGGACCGCTGTCAGCGTCTCGATCATCGATGCCCACGCCGGCACGCTCGGCACGCTCGGCGCGAGCGGTGTTTCCGGCGAGGTGGCGGATTTCGATCGCCGCGTCGCGCTGATTGGCGGCACCTCTACCGGACACATGGCGATTTCCAAAGAGCCGCGTTTTATCGGCGGCGTTTGGGGTCCTTACTACTCAGCAGTGCTGCCAGAATACTGGCTTAACGAAGGTGGACAGTCGGCAACCGGGGCGTTAATCGACCACGTTATTCAGTCGCATCCTTGTTACGAAACCTTGTTGACCCAGGCGAAATCTCAAGGGCAGACCATTTATGAAGTGCTGAATGCGCTGCTGCGTAAAATGGCCGGTGAGCCGGAAGATATCGCATTTTTAACCCGTGACATGCACATCCTGCCCTATTTCCACGGCAACCGTTCACCGCGCGCCAACCCAACGCTCACAGGCGCTATCACCGGACTGAAGCTGTCGCGCACGCCGGAAGATATGGCGCTACAGTACCTCGCGACCATCCAGGCCATTGCGCTGGGAACCCGTCATATCATTGAAACGATGAATCAAAGCGGCTACACCATCGATACCATTATGGCCAGCGGCGGCGGGACGAAAAACCCGATCTTCGTTCAGGAGCATGCCAACGCCACCGGCTGTGCGATGCTGCTGCCTGAAGAGAGCGAAGCCATGCTGCTGGGCGGCGCCATGATGGGGACTATCGCCGCAGGCGTGTTCGATACCTTCCCGGAAGCAATGTCAGCGATGAGCCGGATTGGTAAAACGGTTACCCCGCAGACTAATCGCATTAAGCAGTATTACGATCGCAAATATCGGGTATTCCACGAGATGTATCAGGATCATATGAAATACCGCCAGTTGATGCAGGAGGACGCATGAGTAACTCCTGGTCTCAGGCCACCGACGTATTCCAGCTCTATAGCGATGCCCTGGCGGGTCTGGGGCAGCATCTGACTGAACCTGTCTGGCAGTCGCTAATGGCGGAGCTGCGCGGTTGTCAGGGCAAAGTCGTCGTCACCGGCGTCGGTACCTCTGGCATTGCAGCGCGTAAAGTCGCGCATATGCTGGCCTGCGTGGAACGTCCGGCGATTTACCTCAACGCGACGGACGCAGCGCATGGCGATCTCGGTTTTTTACGCGCCGACGACCTGGTGATTATGCTGTCACGCGGGGGTAATTCGGACGAGCTCACCCGGCTGCTGCCCGGACTGGCTGCGAGAAATGTGCCCATCCTGAGCATGACTGAAAACGCGGATTCAGCCATCGCTAAAGCGTCGAGGCTGGTGATTTCCACCGGCGTTCAGCGAGAGGCCGACCCGCTGAACATGTTGGCTACCACCTCGATTTTACTGGTGCTGGCTATCTTTGACGCCGCCTGCGCCTGTCTGATGAGCGAGAGCGGCTACTCAAAAGAAACGCTGCTGGCGGTACATCCGGGCGGCGATGTGGGATTAACGCTGAGTCGTGAGCAGTAACGCCAGACAACTGTTACGGAGGTAATGAACCTGTTGCCTCCGTCGTATTGCTACGTTCACTTTAGGTTTTTCACTTCTCTGCGATAGCATGTTCATACCTCCCTCCGCCAGCATTCCCCCCTCTGGCATTTTTTATATCTCAACAAAAGATAAAACAGTGAAAAAGCGGATTAACGCGCTGCGTTCCACTCCCGCTATCTGATCCGCACGTGAAAAATTCTGTGACGCTCTCCAGCATTCCTGGTGGAAAGCATTCCATTCTCCAAATCTATGAGCAAACTTTAGCTATTCT
Source organism: Citrobacter sp. Cy070 (assembly GCF_030332245.1). Classification (NCBI taxonomy): domain Bacteria; kingdom Pseudomonadati; phylum Pseudomonadota; class Gammaproteobacteria; order Enterobacterales; family Enterobacteriaceae; genus Citrobacter; species Citrobacter sp. Cy070. Next base: position 57,061 of record NZ_JAOWIG010000038.1, on the reverse strand, counting down.
TATCAAACATACTTACGGGAGACCCTACAGATGATGTCAACGCTTGCTCCGCCATCTGTACTTTCCGCTCCCCAGCGCCGTTGCCAGGTACTGCTGACGCTTTTCCTGCCGGGGCAAATTGCCACGACTCAAACCTTTACCAGCCTCAATGGCGTTGATGATGCCACGGTTCAGGAAGATATTATTGGCGCAGGGCTCGAAATCCAGCGCTATCACCGGCTCACGATAGCCACCGCGCAGAATGGTGCCTATGCGATCGAAGGGACTCCGCTCAATCAGCGCCTGTGTCTGTTGCAGTGGCTACGCCGTGGTTTGCGAATTTGCCCGACTTTTATCGCCCAGCATTTCACGCCCGCATTAAAAATGGAGCTGAAACAACAAGGTATTGCACGTACGCTGTATGACGACACCAATCTGCATGCGCTCATCAATCTGTGCTCTCGGCGCTTACAGAAGCCGTTTGAGTGTCGTGACATCCAGTTCCTGCGCCTGTATTTACAATATTGCCTGCTACAGCACCACGCGGGGATCACCCCGGAATTTAACCCACTCCAGCAACGGTGGGCGCAATCCTGCGCTGAGTATCCGCTCGCCGAGGAAATTGGCCGCCACTGGCAGCGCCACGTCATGCAACGTGCGCCGCTGGGCGAATCGCTGTTTATGGCGTTGTTATTCTCAATGATTCGCATCCCCGATCCTATCCGCGATAATCACCAGCAGGATCGCCGCTTGCGCCTTGCTATTGCGCGGCTGGTGCTGCGTTTTCGCGAGTATGGCAACGTGCGCTTCAGCGACGAGCAAGGGCTGCACGACCAGCTTTATATTCACCTTGCCCAGGCGCTTAACCGTAGCTTGTTTGCCATTGGCATTGATAACACGCTACCGGAGGAGTTCAGCCGACTTTACCCCCGGCTGGTACGTACCACCCGTGAGGCAATACACGGCTTCGAAGCGGAATACGATGTCCAGTTTTCAGAAGAAGAGATCGGCCTGGTTGCGGTTATTTTCGGTGCCTGGCTGATGCAGGAAAAGGATTTGCACGAGAAGCAGATTATCCTGCTGACCGGTAGTAACGAACAACTTGAAGCGCATATAGAGCAACAACTGCGCGAACTGACGCTGCTGCCGCTCAACGTAAAGCATATGCCGATGCAGGATTTTCAAAAAGGAGGTGCGCCGCGCGGGGTAACGCTGATTATTACGCCATACACCACGCCGCTACCGCTGTTTTCTCCCCCGCTGATTCATGCGGATCTGGCGCTTACGCCGCATCAACAGCAGCAGATCCGCAAAATCCTCGAATCATAACATCGCAGGCTGCGCTGCCACCTTCGGGCGCAGAAAGATTGCCGGGAGCGCCACCAGCGCCATCACCCAGAATACGCCGCTGCCCAGATTCTGGTACAGGTATCCTGCGAATACGGTCATGATGGCAATGCTGCCGCCCATCGCCACCGCCGAGTACACCGCCTGGAGACGAATCACTTCGCTGCCCTGTCGCGCAGCAATGTAGCGCATCGCCGCCAGGTGGCAGACGGTAAACGTGCCGCAATGCAGGATTTGCACTACAATCAGCCACGGCAGCTCTGTGCTCCAGCCCATCAGCCCCCAACGCGCAACGCCGCAAACGGCGGAAAGCAGCAGAAGATCGCGAGCGCTAAAGCGGCGGAACAGCTTGTGGCTGAGCGCAAAAATAATCACTTCCGCCACCACGCCTAATGACCATAAATAGCCCACCGCCGAAGCGGAATAACCGGCAGACTGCCAGTAAATGGCGCTGAAACCGTAATAAGCGGCATGTGCGCCCTGCAGCAGACTCACGCAGGCCAGAAAACGCCAGCTTTGGGTTATTAGCGCGCGCCAGGCGGGCCATCCCGCGCTCTCCTGCTGACGGTTCTCCCCCGCTGGCTGTACGCTTGGGCGGATCATCATCCCCAGCAGCATTGATGCAACGCCAAGCGACAGCAGGACCAGGATAATCCGATAGTCAAACAGGCTCACCAGCTTGCCGGTCAACGCAGAGCCGATCACAAAGGCCACGGATCCCCACAGCCGTACCCGACCGTAATCCATGGTTATCTGTTTTTGCCAGGTGTTGGCCAGTGCGTCGGTCAGCGGCACCAGCGGCGAGAAAAACAGGTTAAAGCCGACCATCACCACCATCAGCCACGCCACGTTGGTCCCCGCCCAGAAGGCCAGTGCAAACACCAACGTCAACAAGGCCAGAATACGTAACGCTGAGATCAGCCGAGAGGGATCGCTCACACGCGGTGCGATCAGCAAGCTACCGAGAAAACGGGCAATCAGCCCCGCGCCCAGCAGTAAACCGATGGTTTCCGGCGTCAGCCCCAGCCCTTCGAGCCAAACGCTCCAGAAAGGCAGAAAAATACCGTAGCTAAAGAAGTAGGTGAAATAACCGAGCGCCAGCCAGCGCGTGGAATGCAAAGCCATGAATCCCTCCCGTTTGGTGGCGATAGTCTGGCGACAAACGCAGGCTGGCGCAAGTGAGCATTAACACGCAGATAACATGATTTTTGCCCTATTCGACGCAAATTTGCATCGCAAAATGGCAGCGTTCACCCTGCGCTAAAACCTGTAACCCCGGCTGCCCCTGCATGTGGTGGGCATTCACCGGATGCGTCTGCGGATCCAGACACAGAAACGGCTCACCCGACATTCTGAACAGCATCAACCATGGAGTTTGCGCTAAAATCGTGACTCTCATCACATCTCGCTGAATAACAGCCCGTCCGCTCCAGCCGGAATAGCCGACGTTCAGCCAGCTATCCTCACCGTATTGCGCGCGCATGAAATCCGCCGCTGGTGGAATGACACGTTGCCATTCCAGCGGCAGATGCTGCAATCGTGTCAGAAACGCCCCCCCACTAAATCGCCACCCGTCTCTGTAAGCGATCATCTGCTGGTTCACGTCGCGCTGCCAGACCACTCTTTGCAGCATCGCCCACCAACCAGCCGTGGAGTGCAAACCTTGGTTCCTCCCGTTGTCGAGGGCACTCGAAGAATTGCACCTATACGAGCTAATACGTTTCTGAAATAGATAGTATATATATAGAAAAGCAAAAATAATTCACAAACAAAACACATCTGCACAATCAATAATAAATTAGCAGAACAAGTAATAATATATTAATTATCCATAAACAAATTCTGAAAATCACCTTAAGCAATACCAGAACTGGAATACATTCAATATCATTCAAGGTAACTAAAGTTATTAAAATAGTTAAACAATTTTAATTGTCATCATTCATTAATATAACGCATGGAAGAAAGAGGTACTTTAATGAAAAAAGTAGTGAAATCAATCGCCGTCGGTTTACTTGCGCTTTCTGCGGGAAGCGCATGGGCGACGGACGGCACCATTGAATTTACAGGCGAGATTTTAACCAGCACCTGTGAATTTGCCAACGGTGATACGATCAACGTCGAATTAGGCCACTACGCCGCCAAACAATTTAAAAGCGTTGGCGATCGTTCTCCGGCTATTCCAGTCGATATTCCACTGAAAAACTGCCCAACAACGCCGTGGAAACACCTTGATGGCAATACGGACAACTCATTCCAGATGTGGTTAGAAACGCGTAGCGGCGGTACCGTTGCGGGCAACGAAAACCTGATTGCCGTCAACAGTCTCGATGTTCCTGCAACGGGTGTAGGTATTCGAATCGACAGAGCCATCGACGGGAAACAAATGTCGCTGAATAAGCTTACCGATCCGAAAATCAGCTTTACACCTGAAGCCGACGGCACAACTACGGTAGGACTGCAGGCCTACTACGTTTCCACCGTCGATTCTTCTGCCATCACCCCAGGGGAAGCAAACGCCACTGTTGATGTCACCATCGACTATCGCTGATTGCCATCTACCATCTCTTTCCCTTCTTTCCATAGACGGGGAAAGAAGTGGTTTCTGACGCCAGGTTAAGGATAACCGAGATGAAAAAAATCACAGCATTAGCGCTGACATTACTGCTGAGCGGCTGGTCCTGCCAAAATTTCGCTGGCGGAATTGTACTGGAAAGAACCCGCGTCATTTATGACGCAGGGAAGAAAGAAGCCGCGCTACCCGTGACTAATCGCAGTGAAAGTCTGCCCTATTTACTGCAATCCTGGGTCGACAATGAACAAGGGACAGCCCGTGGTCCCTTTATTATGACGCCACCGCTATTTCGCCTGAATGCAGGCAATAATTCATCATTGAGAATAATAAAGACGTCTGATGATATAGCTAAAGATAAAGAATCCCTGTTTTTTATTAACGTACGCGCCATTCCGGCAACACAACAATCCGATAGCGTCGAAAATAATATGCTGACGCTGGTATTTAAAACCCGAATTAAGCTCTTCTACCGTCCGAGCAGCCTGGTAGGGAAGCCCTATGACGCCTATAAATTACTCGAATATAAATATAGCAATAATAAGTTAGACATCTATAACCCATCTGCTTATTACGTGGTCTTCGCGGGATTGACGCTGGATAAAACCGATCTGACCAACAACATAGAGCGGATCGCACCTGGCGAGCATAAACAGTTGGCAGTACCGGGTCTGACAGGAAAGACGGTGCAGTGGGCTGCAATAAACGACTACGGCGGAACTAGCCAGACGGAAACCAGGACGCTGCAATAAATCGCGACTTACAGCCAACTTACGACGTTAGCTCTCAGGGAATGAAAAGCGATATGGTGCAATCAACGCCACATTTTTCAGATATTAAACCACTCGCCTTGTGGCTGCATTGCGCAATCGTCAGCGGATGTCTGGCATCTGTCCATGCCAGAGCCGATGTCTTCTACTTTGACCCAACGCTTCTGGAAACAGAAAAAAGTGGTCAGTCGTCGGTCGATCTTTCCGTTTTCTCTCAGGAGAATTCACAGCTCCCAGAAGAATATATCGTTGATATTTATGTTAATAAAAAGAAAATCGTACAGCGAAAAATCCCATTTATTGCAGATAAAAATCACCAGTTAATTCCCCAGCTAACCCTTGAACAACTGCGCGAGTTGGGCGTGAAAATTGAAAATTATCCACAGCTCGAAAAGCTGGATGACCTTACGACGATCGGCAACCTGGCGCAGGCCATTCCTGGCACCGTCTCGGAGTTTGATATCAACCACGGCAGACTGAACCTAAGCGTGCCCCAGATAGCGCTGTACCGCGATGCTCGCGGCTACGTTGCACCTTCTCGCTGGGACGATGGCATACCGGTTCTGTTCACCCACTACACGTTTAGCGGTTCGCAAAATCAGTATGACGGTGATAGCAATCAGCACCAGTATCTGAATATGCAAAACGGTGTCAACCTTGGTCCCTGGAGGCTACGTAACTACTCGACCTAGACACACAACGACAGTGATGCGCATTGGGATAGCATTAATAGCTGGCTACAACGAGATATTAAAAGCCTGAAATCACAGCTGATAGTAGGAGAAAGCGCAACTGAAGGCACCGTGTTCTCAAGCTATCAGTTCACGGGAGCACGTCTCTTTTCCGACGAAACCATGTTACCAAACAGCCAACGTGGCTTTGCGCCAACGATTCGTGGCATCGCACACTCAAGCGCTATCGTCACAATACAGCAAAACGGCTACACCCTTTATCAAAGCAACGTGCCGGCTGGGGCCTTTGAAATCAACGACCTCTATCCTTCCTCCTTTAGTGGCGATCTCGATGTCACGATTGAAGAAGCTGACGGTACGGTAAGGCACTTCGTCCAACCCTTCTCTGCGCTGCCGCAAATGCAAAGACCCGGATACCTTAAATACAGCGTCACTGCCGGGCGTTTTCGCGCCCCAACGTCGCAGGACAGCAATGAACCCGAGTTTCTTGAAAGTACCGCCAGCTATGGCCTGAGCAACGCCATTACGCTGTATGGTGGTCTGAATGCCTCGCAGGATTACCAGGCTTTAGCGCTGGGTCTTGGCTCAACGCTTGGCGTACTCGGGGCGGTGTCGACAGATGTGAGCCGTGCAGATACCCAGTTGAATACGGATGGTCGTTATCATGGCTATAGCTGGCGTACACAGTACATTAAAGATATCCCCGAAAGCGGCACCAGCGTGTCGCTAAGCTATTATCGCTATACCAGCAGTGGCTATTTCAACTTTTCCGACGCCAATCAGAAGGATATCCGTGCCGACGATCGCCTGCGCAGCGAGGCTCAATTTACGTTCAACCAGTCACTGCTAACAGGCATCAGCTTTTATGCTTCAGGCTCACAGCAAGAATACTGGGACCGCGGGCAGCAGGATAAAAACCTGTCTATTGGCCTGAACGGTAACCTATGGGGAGTCAGCTATAACCTGAGCGGCCAGTTCACCGACTCTCAGGACCACGAAAACGATCGCACGCTATCGCTCAGCCTGAGTATACCGCTAGACCGCTGGCTATCCCATACACAGGCCACGTGGAGGACCACCGATCAGCGCGATCGTCCTACTGAGCACGAAGTGGGCATTAACGGCTCTCTGCTGGACGATGGCCGCCTGAGCTATAACCTGAAACAACGACAAAGCGAAGGAGGCGGCAACAAAAGCAGCAGCCTTTACGGCAGCTATCGTTCTGCTTTTGGCACCGCCAACGCTGGCTATGATTACAGCGCCGATAGCCAGCAATTGAGCTATGGTCTTTCCGGAGGTATTGTTGTCCACCGCCACGGCGTGACCCTTTCACAGCCTTTGGGCAATGCCTTTGCGCTGGTAGATGCCAACGGCGCTGCCGGTATCCGGGTGAAAAACTACCCCGGCATTGCCACCGACCATTTCGGCTATGCCGTGATTCCCTTCCTGACCGCTTACCAGGAAAATGCGATATCGATCGATACTACGCAGATGCCGGATAACGTTGACGTAACCGAAACAGTGCGCACCGTTGTGCCTAATCGAGGCGCCGCCGTCGCCGCCCAGTTCCTTGCTCGTACGGGTTACCGCGTACTGCTAAAACTCACCGATGGTCAGGGTAACGCACTCCCTTTTGGCGCCATCGCCAGCAGCCAGACCCAGCAAAGTATTGTTGATGACGGCGGTGTGTTGTATATCAGCGGTGTGAACAATCAGCCGCAAATCTGGTCTGTGCGTTGGGGCAACCAACCCGATCAGCAGTGTCAGTTCACCTTTAGCCTGCCGGAAAGTGTCAGCCGTGGCACTTCAATACAAAATGGCAACGCACAATGTCGATAAGGAAGATGTGGATGAGAAATGGAATTTCTACCGCTGCAAGCGTCGTGCTGCTCGCGCTTTTTTCCCCCGCAGGCTATGCGATCACTGGCGCCTGCTCGGCGAAAGGCAGTTTTAGCGCCAATGTGTCCAGCGACTGGACGCAAGATCAGAATGTCACTGGCCGCACCCTGGAACTGCCGACACCGCTCACGGGCAACGCCTACCAGATAGAGTGTACCTGCGAGGCAAATACCAAGGTGGGCCTGTTTTATACGGTAACCAGCGGCCTCTCACAAACTGGCAAAGTAGGTGGTTATTACCGCCTGAACAACAATCTGGATATTCAAACTGAAGTCGACGATATTCCTGGCGTTACCGGTGTCACCCCACTGAATACGCAAGCCATCAGAGAGAGTGGTGCCTACCAAAGCGGTGGTAGCAACGGCAGCGTCTGCGCGGCCGATCCGGCGGATACCCGAGCCGCGCCTGTGACAATTGGTGCCAATACCCGTTTGACGTTTTACGTCACCAAACCCTTCCTGGGCGAGCTCGTGATCCCGGACACACTCGTCGCTTCAGTACGTGCCGGATGGAGCACCAACACCACCCCACCATCCTTGAGTACGCTACAAGATATTGCCGAACTGCGCATTCAAGGGAGCATTACCGTGCCGCAAAATTGTAAAATCAACCAGGGAGACATCATTCGAGTCGATCTCGGCTTTATCAACGTCAGCCGTTTTACGACAAAGGACAGGATGCCAGACGGCTACACGCCGGTTAAATTTGAAATTCGTTACGATTGCGGCGACACATCAGAAATGGGTAATGATATGGAAATGCAGATTGATAGCAACGATGTCGTTAACCAGTACACGTTGGTCGCCCGTCGCCGTGAAACGGACAACGTCCCGGATGTCGGTATACAAATGTCACGTGATGGCTCCCAGATGATCCCCTTTACTAATGGGTTGCTCAGCCTCGATTCTTCAGGTCAGGGTGCCATCAGCCTGGAAGCGTGGCCGATAAACATGGTGGGCGGCACGCTGTCACCGGGAAAATATAGCGGCACAGCAACCATTACCGTTATTGTAAAGTAGCGCACTCGGCTGGCCGCTGCGCCAGCTCGATAAAATCGCGCAGGGCGGGTTTCAGGTCACCTTTTTTCCACGCCATCAGCAGCGAAATGGTTGGGATATCGCCGATAATTGGCCGGAAAACCACCTGTCCGGTATTAAAATTATTCATATAACCGGGTATCAAAGTGACCCCCAGCCCCATACCGACCAGGTTCATCGTCACCAGAATATTGGTCGCCACCTGCACAATATTGGGCTGGCTTTTCTGCTGCTGAAACCAGTTTTTGACAATCTTCGCTAATACGCCGGAATAAGCGGGATCGGTGCTGACAAAATTGACACCGTTCAGTTGCTGTGCCGATATCGCCTGTTCACTGGCTAACGGATGGTTAACCGGTAGCACTACCACCAGCGGCTCATGAATGAGCTCCAGATACTCCAGTTCCGGGCTGTAAACCGGATGGCGCATTAAACCAACATCCAGCTCCCCACTCAGGATCTTCTCTTCCTGCTCGGTGGTTATCAGACTCACCAGTTCAATGTGTGTATCCGGTTGTTTTAAACGAAACAAAGGCAGCACCTTAGGCAGCAGATTCACCTCTGCTGAAGGAACAAAACCAATCGTAAAATGATTATCTTCCTGCACCGTTTTACGGGCGCGAATTTTCGCGTTCTCTGCCTGTTCGAGGATAGCCAGCGCATCCTGTAAAAAGCACTCTCCTGCCGCCGTCAGCGCAACTTTTCGCTTATCGCGCACCAGTAACGGAACGCCCACGCAGGTTTCCAGATCGCGGATCTGACTGCTTAACGACGGCTGGGAGGTATGCAACTTTTCTGCCGCTCGGGTGAAATTCAGCGCCTGCGCCACCGCGACAAAATAGCGTAAGTGCCTCAGTTCCATGCCCTGCTCCTTGTTATCGAAAAAATGTCTCAACTGGTAGAAATTTACTATTTCACAGATTGATAACTAACCAGCAACATCCTTAGGGCACATAAAAAGAAGGTCAATACATCTTAGCTTTCAGGATTAAAAAATATGACCACACCCTCAAATTTAGACATCTACCAACTGATCGACACGCAAAACGGTCGCGTAACCCCACGAATTTATACCGACCCTGAAATTTACCAACTGGAGCTGGAACGCATCTTCGGACGCTGCTGGCTGTTTCTCGCCCACGAAAGCCAAATCCCCAAACCCGGTGATTTTTTTAACACCTACATGGGCGAGGATGCGGTGGTGGTGGTTCGCCAGAAAGACGGCAGCATTAAAGCGTTTCTCAACCAGTGCCGCCACCGCGCGATGCGCGTCAGCTACGCCGACTGCGGCAATACCCGCGCCTTCACCTGCCCGTATCACGGCTGGTCGTACGGCATTAACGGCGAGCTGATCGACGTCCCGCTGGAGCCGCGCGCTTATCCGCAAGGTTTATGCAAATCGCACTGGGGGCTGAACGAAGTGCCTGGCGTAGAGAGCTACAAGGGACTGATTTTCGGTAACTGGGATACCTCCGCGCCTGCGCTTGGCGATTATCTCGGCGACATCGCCTGGTATCTCGACGGTGTACTCGACCGCCGTGAAGGTGGCACCGAAATCGTCGGAGGCGTCCAGAAGTGGACCATCGACTGCAACTGGAAATTCCCCGCCGAACAGTTTGCCAGCGACCAGTATCACGCGCTGTTCAGCCATGCCTCTGCGGTGCAGGTGCTGGGGGCGAAAGACGACGGCAGCGATAAGCGCCTCGGCGACGGTCAGACCGCCCGCCCGGTGTGGGAAACCGCCAAAGATGCACTACAGTTCGGCCAGGACGGCCACGGCAGCGGCTTCTTCTTTACCGAGAAACCGGACGCCAACGTGTGGGTCGACGGTGAAGTCTCCAGCTACTACCGCGACACCTACGCGGAAGCCGAAGAGCGCCTGGGTAAGGTTCGCGCCCTGCGACTGGCCGGTCACAACAACATTTTCCCTACGCTTTCCTGGCTGAACGGTACAGCCACGCTGCGCGTCTGGCACCCGCGCGGGCCGGACAAAGTGGAAGTGTGGGCGTTCTGTATTACCGATAAAGCTGCCTCAGACGAGGTGAAAGCCGCGTTTGAAAACAGCGCCACGCGGGCTTTTGGCCCCGCCGGGTTCCTGGAGCAGGACGACTCGGAAAACTGGTGTGAAATTCAAAAACTGCTGAAAGGTCATCGCGCACGCAACACGAAATTGTGTCTGGAAATGGGGCTTGGCCAGGAGAAACGTCGTGAAGACGGCATTCCGGGGATCACCAACTACATCTTTTCGGAAACCGCCGCGCGTGGTATGTACCAACGCTGGGCCGATTTGCTCAGCAGCGAAAGCTGGCAGGACGTGCACGAGAAAACCGCCGCGTACCAGCAGGAGGTGATGAAATGAGCACTTTAGTTTCTCTCGAACTGCATCATCGCATCAGCCAGTTTCTGTATGAAGAAGCGCGTCTGCTGGACGACTGGCAGTTTCGCGACTGGCTGGCGCAGCTGGATGACGACATTCGCTACACCATGCGTACCACGGTCAATGCTCAGACGCGCGACCGTCGCAAAGGCGTGCAGCCGCCGACGACGTGGATTTTCAACGACAACAAAGACCAGCTCGAACGCCGCATCGCACGGCTGGAAACCGGCATGGCCTGGGCGGAGGAACCCCCTTCCCGCACCCGTCATCTGATTAGCAACCTACAAATCAGCGAGACTGACCAACCGGACGTGTTCGCCGTGCGCCTCAACTATCTGCTGTATCGCGCGCAAAAAGAGCGGGACGAGACGTTTTACGTCGGCATGCGCGTGGATAAAGTCCGTCGTTTGCCGGGCAACGAGTGGCGCTTACTGGCGCGCGAGATCGTGCTGGATCAGGCGGTTATTACCTCCCATAACCTGAGTGTACTGTTCTGATGAGTCGTATTTATGCCTGCCCCGTAGGGGATTTGCCGGAGGGTGAAGCCCTCCGGCTCGACACCTCGCCCGTCATCGCGCTGTTCAATGTTGGCGGCGAGTTTTATGCCATTAACGATCGCTGTAGCCACGGCAACGCCTCGATGTCGGAAGGTTATCTGGAAGACGATGCCACCGTGGAATGCCCGCTGCATGCGGCCAGTTTTTGTCTGAAAACCGGCAAAGCGCTGTGCTTACCTGCCACCGATCCGCTAACCACCTACGCAGTATATGTGGACGGTAGCGATGTATTTGTTGATATTCCAGAGGACGCCCGATGAGCGATTTACGCGATAACGTGGTTTTTATTACCGGCGGCGGTTCCGGCCTCGGCCTGGCGCTGGTCGAGCGCTTTATTGAAGAAGGCGCGAAGGTCGCTACGCTCGAACTGTCGCCAGCCAAAGTCGCCAGCCTGCGCCAGCGTTTTGGCGAACATGTATTGGCGGTAGAGGGCAACGTCACCTGCTACGCCGACTATCAGCGTGCGGTCGATCAGATCCTCACCGTGTTTGGCAAGCTGGACTGTTTTATTGGCAATGCGGGCATCTGGGATCACAACGCAACGCTGGTGAACACCTCTGCTGAAGCGCTGGAGAGCGGCTTTCACGAGTTATTTAACGTCAATGTACTGGGTTATCTGCTGGGGGCGAAAGCCTGTGCCCCGGCGCTGATCGCCAGCGAAGGCAGCATCATCTTTACCCTGTCAAACGCTGCCTGGTATCCCGGCGGCGGCGGGCCGCTGTACACCGCCAGTAAGCACGCTGCTACCGGGCTGATTCGCCAGTTGGCCTACGAGCTGGCGCCTAAAGTGCGGGTGAACGGCGTCGGTCCGTGCGGTATGGCCACCGATCTGCGCGGCCCACAGGCGCTGGGGCAAAGCGATACCTCAATTATGCAGTCACTGACGCCGGAAAAAATCGCCGCTATTTTGCCGCTACAGTTCTTCCCCGACCCAGCCGACTTTACCGGGCCATACGTGATGCTGGCGTCGCGTCGCAACAACCGCACCTTAAGCGGCGTGATGATCAATGCCGATGCCGGGCTGGGTATTCGCGGTATTCGCCACGTCGCCGCTGGTCTGGATCTCTGAGGAGGCGTTATGCACAACAAAATTATTGCTATCGTCGGCGGTGGACAGGCCGCAGCGATGGCGGCGGTAGCACTGCGCCAGCAAGGGTTTGACGGCGAGATACATCTGTTCTCCAATGAGCCGTATCTGCCGTACGAACGCCCGCCATTGTCCAAAGCTATGCTGCTGGACGACGCCCCGCAGCTACAGCCGGTGCTAAACACGGCCTGGTGGCAGGGAAAAAATGTTCATCTGCATCTGAACGTGACTATCCAGACGCTCGGCCGCCAAACGCATCAGTTGGTGCTGGCTGACGGCCAGGTTTATCCGTGGGATCAGCTACTGATTGCCACCGGTGCCGCGGCCCGTCCTCTTCCGCTGCTGGATAAACTGGGCGATCGCTGCTTTACCCTGCGCCACGTTGACGACGCGACTCGTCTGCGAGACGCTTTACTCCCCGGTAAATCGATTGTGATAGTCGGGGCGGGCACCATTGGTCTGGAACTGGCGGCCAGCGCGACCCAGCGCGGCTGCCGGGTAACCGTAGTGGAGCAGGCGCCAACGGTGATGGGCCGCAATGCGCCTGCTCCGGTTCGCGACTACCTGCTTGCCCGCCACCAGCAGGCGGGTGTGCAGGTACGGCTCAACAGCACCATCGAGCACGTCGAAAGCGGAGAGTTACTTACCCTGACGCTGCAAAACGGCGAGACGCTGCTGGCCGATGCGATGGTTTACGGCATCGGTATCGTGGCGAACGATATGCTGGCCCGCGAAGCGGGGCTGGAGACGGCGAACGGCATTATCGTTGATAGCGCCTGCACCACCGCCGACCCGGACATTTTCGCCGCCGGTGACGTTGCGCTCACTCGCCAACCGGACGGTTCACTGCGCCGGGTAGAAAGCTGGGAAAATGCTAACTTCCAGGCGCAGATTGCTGCCGCGGCGATGCTCGGTTTGCCGCTGCCCACTGCCACGCCAGGTTGGTTCTGGACCGATCAGTACAGCGATAACTTACAGTTTGTCGGTGAGATGCAGGGAGAAAGCTGGCTGTGTCGTGGAAACCCGGAGGACGGCAAGGCTATCTGGTTCCAGCTGCGCGATGGAGCGATAATTGGCGCAGCCGCGCTCAACAATGGGCGCGAAGTGCGTGTACTACGTAAGCTGATTCAGTCAGGGCGAGCCATGAGCGAGGAAGCGTTGTGTGATGAAGGCGTGGCACTAAAATCGTTATGATCGTTGTCTGATAAGGCAAAGCCGCCATCGGACATAAAAAAGGCCGCATTCGCGGCCTTTTTCACAGCTAACAATTGACGCTTACGCGTAAACCGGGAAGCGTGCGCAGATATCCAGAACTTTACCTTTGACGCGCTCGATTACGGCTTCGTCATTGATGTTGTCCAGCACATCACACATCCAGCCAGCCAGCTCTTTCGCTTCCGCTTCTTTGAAGCCGCGGCGAGTGATTGCCGGAGAACCGATACGGATACCGGAAGTCACAAACGGGCTCTTCGGATCGTTCGGCACGCTGTTTTTGTTGACGGTGATGTTGGCGCGGCCCAGCGCAGCGTCAGCTTCTTTACCGGTCAGGTTTTTATCAACCAGATCCAGCAGGAACAGGTGGTTTTCAGTACCGCCAGAAACCACTTTGTAGCCACGGTTCAGGAACACTTCCACCATCGCTTTGGCGTTTTTAGCAACCTGCTGCTGGTAAACCTTGAACTCAGGCTCCATAGCTTCTTTCAGCGCTACAGCTTTCGCCGCGATCACGTGCATCAGCGGGCCGCCCTGCGCGCTTGGGAACACCGCAGAGTTCAGTTTTTTGTACAGCTCTTCGTCACCGCCTTTCGCCAGGATCAGGCCGCCGCGCGGACCCGCCAGAGTTTTGTGGGTGGTGGTGGTCACAACGTGTGCGTGTGGAACCGGGTTCGGGTAAACGCCTGCGGCAATCAGTCCCGCAACGTGCGCCATATCGACGAACAGGTATGCACCGATGCTGTCAGCGATTTCACGCATTTTTGCCCAGTCAACAACGCCGGAGTAAGCAGAGAAGCCACCGATGATCATCTTCGGTTTGTGCTCTTTGGCCTGCTTCGCCATGTCTTCGTAGTCAATTTTGCCGGACTCATCAATACCGTAAGGGATGATGTTGTACAGTTTGCCGGAGAAGTTAACCGGGGAGCCGTGAGTCAGGTGGCCGCCTTGTGCCAGGTTCATACCCAGAACGGTATCGCCCGGTTGCAGCAGAGCGGTGTAAACAGCGAAGTTAGCCTGAGAACCAGAGTGCGGCTGTACGTTAGCGTAGTCAGCGCCAAACAGTTCTTTGGCACGATCAATAGCCAGTTGCTCAACGATATCAACGTACTCGCAACCGCCGTAGTAGCGTTTGCCCGGATAACCTTCAGCATATTTGTTGGTCAGCTGAGAACCCTGCGCCTGCATAACACGCGGGCTGGTGTAGTTTTCGGAGGCGATCAGTTCGATGTGCTCTTCCTGACGTACTTTTTCCTGCTCCATAGCCTGCCACAGTTCGGCATCATAATCGGCAATGTTCATTTCACGCTTTAACATCCGCATCTCCTGACTCAGCTAACAATAGAATTTCGGCCTAAAAAGGCAGTCCCTAGGACTTCGGCCAACAGTATAACCGAATCATTCTTCGATAACAGGTCTTGACAAAGGATTTTACGCAAACGATTACCTTCACGGCACGCAAGGCTTTGGAGAACAAAGGTCTGCTGAATTTCAACGGATTTCTTTTCAGGTTTGTGATGCAGATTTTTCACGATGTAACCTTTACAACGCAAAGTTACAAAGAACCATTTACAATGCAGGGGTATTTTTTATAAGATGCATTTGACATACATCATTAAAGTCTCAGATAAAGGAAGACCGTATGCTTGACGCACAAACCATCGCTACAGTGAAAGCCACCATTCCCCTGCTGGTTGAAACAGGTCCGAAGCTGACCGCCCATTTCTACGATCGCATGTTTACGCATAACCCAGAGCTGAAAGAAATTTTCAACATGAGTAACCAGCGTAATGGCGATCAGCGCGAGGCGCTGTTTAACGCGATTGCCGCGTATGCCAGCAATATCGAAAACCTGGCGGCGCTGTTGCCAGCGGTTGAGAAAATCGCGCAAAAGCATACCAGCTTCCAGATTAAACCAGAGCAGTACAACATCGTGGGTGGTCATTTGCTGGCAACGCTGGACGAAATGTTCAGCCCAGGCCAGGAAGTCCTGGATGCGTGGGGTAAAGCGTATGGCGTACTGGCGAACGTTTTCATCAACCGTGAAGCACAAATCTATAGCGAAAATGCCAATAAAAATGGCGGCTGGGAAGGTACCCGTCCTTTCCGCATCGTGGCAAAAACCCCACGCAGTGCACTGATCACCAGCTTTGAGTTTGAACCTGTCGACGGTGGCGCAGTAGCTGAATATCATCCGGGGCAATACCTGGGCGTCTGGCTGAAGCCGGAAGGTTTCCCGCATCAGGAAATTCGTCAGTACTCACTGACCCGTAAACCTGATGGCAAAGGCTATCGGATTGCCGTTAAGCGTGAAGACGGTGGTCAGGTTTCCACCTGGCTGCACAACCATGCAAATGTTGGCGACGTTGTTCACTTAGCCGCACCTGCGGGCGATTTCTTTATGGACGTCGCGACCGATACCCCTGTGTCTCTGATTTCCGCAGGCGTAGGTCAGACCCCAATGCTGGCGATGCTGGACACGTTGGCGAAAGCGAAGCATACGGCGCAGGTTAACTGGTTCCATGCGGCTGAAAACGGTGATGTCCATGCCTTCGCTGATGAAGTAAATGAACTCGGCAAAACGCTGCCACGCTTTAGTGCGCACACCTGGTATCGTGAGCCAACCGAAGCCGATCGCGCGAAAGGTGCGTTTGATAGTGTAGGTCTGATGGATTTGAACAAACTGGAAAGCGCAATCAGCGATCCGGCGATGCAGTTTTATCTGTGCGGTCCGGTTGGCTTTATGCAGTTTGCCGCAAAGCAGCTGGTCGGCCTGGGCGTGAAAAACGAGAACATTCATTACGAATGCTTTGGCCCGCATAAAGTTCTGTAATTACGTTATGCCTGATGGCGCTGCGCTTATCAGGCCTACGAGATATTGTAGGCCGGATAAGGTGTTTACACCGCCATCCGGCAAGCAAGGCGCGGCTTAGATTGCCGCGTCGTCTTCTTCACCGGTACGAATACGAATAACGCGCGCGACATCAAAGACAAAAATCTTACCGTCGCCGATTTTGCCGGTCTGGGCAGTACGAATAATGGTGTCGACGCAGGTATCGACGATGTCGTCGGTAACCACAATTTCAATTTTTACCTTCGGCAGAAAATCCACCATATATTCCGCGCCACGGTACAGCTCGGTATGGCCTTTCTGACGGCCAAAGCCTTTCACTTCCGTTACCGTCATCCCGGTGATACCGACTTCCGCCAGCGCTTCGCGGACGTCGTCCAGCTTGAAGGGTTTAATAATCGCATCAATCTTTTTCATGCTATTCCTTGAAAAGGTCGCCTGTCTTTTGATCGAATAAAGCTAACATAATCCGCAGATTTATTCTTTGAAATCGTTTGCATCCAGCTCGTGTCGAGAAAGCAACTTATAGAATTCGGTGCGGTTTCGCCCCGCCATTCTTGCTGCGTGAGTCACATTGCCCTTGGTGATTTGCAGCAGCTTACGCAGATAGTTGAGCTCAAACTGGTTACGCGCCTCAACAAATGTCGGCAGCGCGGTGTTTTCCCCTTCCAGCGCCTGCTCCACCAGCGCGTCGCTGATCACTGGCGAAGAGGTCAACGCCACGCACTGCTCAATTACGTTGACCAACTGACGCACGTTGCCCGGCCAGCTGGCGGTCATTAACCGCTTCATGGCATCGGTTGAAAAGGCGCGTACGAACGGCTTGTGCCGTTCAGCAGACTGGCGCAGCAGATGGTTCGCCAGCAGCGGAATATCTTCCGTACGCTCGGCCAGCGCCGGGATCTTCAGACTCACCACGTTGAGGCGATAGTACAAATCCTCGCGAAATTCGCCCCGAGCCATCGCTTTGGGTAAATCGCGGTGGGTCGCAGAAACGATCCGCACATCAATGTCGATATCGCGGTTACTGCCCAACGGTCTGACTTTTCGTTCCTGCAATACGCGCAGCAGTTTCACCTGTAACGGTGCTGGCATATCGCCAATCTCATCGAGAAACAGCGTCCCGCCTTCCGCAGCCTGAAACAGCCCTTCACGATTACTCACCGCGCCGGTAAAAGCGCCGCGCGCATGGCCAAACAGTTCAGACTCCAGCAGTTGTTCCGGCAACGCGCCACAGTTAATGGCAATAAAGGGCTTGTGGCTGCGCGGGCTGGCGTTGTGAATCGCCTGGGCAAACACCTCTTTCCCGGTGCCGCTCTGACCATTGATCAATACGCTGACATCCGATTGCGCGACCATCCGCGCCTGTTCTAACAAACGCAACATTAACGGGCTACGGGTAACAATTGATTCACGCCAGCTGTCATCGGTAGCAGGCGCGGACTGTTCCAGCGCACCGTCAATCGCTTTGTAGAGCGCATCTTTATCGACCGGCTTGGTGAGAAAGCTGAAAACCCCCTGCTGCGTTGCCGCGACAGCATCAGGAATGGAGCCGTGCGCTGTCAGGATAATAACCGGCATCCCCGGCTGCACTTTCTGGATTTCAGTGAACAGCTGCATGCCGTCCATTTCATCCATGCGCAGGTCGCTAATGACCAGATCCACTTTTTCACGATTCAGTACCCGTAATCCTTCCTGCCCACTTTCTGCGGTTACGACGCTGTAACCTTCGCTGGTCAGTCGCATACCGAGCAATTTCAACAGCCCCGGATCGTCATCGACGAGCAGCAGATGCGCGGGCTTGCGGCTTATCATGGCATGGCCTCCCCATCATCGGGCGTCGTGAGTTTATCAGTACCGTGCAACGCATCGGGATTATAGCTGCCGGCAGGTTTACGGGTGGACAGTTGTCGTTCAATATCGGTCAGATTTTCCAGCTTACGGGTGGTGAGATCGAGCTGACTCTGCAAATGCTGTTGCTGCTGACGCAGCGTATCGAGATCGCTATCTGACGACTGCTGGAGCTTACTGTAACGCATGCGTTCTTCGGCAAGCTGTAACTGCAACATTTGGTTACGGAACCAGGCCTGATAAAGCGGTCGAACCTGAGTCGGAATTTGTGGACTTAACGCGTCGAGACGCGTAACGACCTCCCGCCGTTCAGGCGGGGTAATACGGGCGTTATCGAGCAGGATCCCACGCTTAAAAGCGCCCTGCCAGGTATCCGTAAGTTGGCTACTGGCTTCACTGCGCGCCTGCACTGGCATCATGCGATCGGCACAATCCATCGCCCGCAGCCAATACAACGGGTTGGTATCCGTGGACTGACCCGTTAGCGACCAGATATCCGTACATTCGGTGGCAAGGTAATCAGCGAGTTGATGCGGCGGGATTTTCTCCTGCGAAGGATCGCCGATAATGTGATTCACCGCATTTGGAACGCAGCCGACCAGCGCCAGGCATGGCAGACTTGCGAGTAAGACGCGGCGAATAAAATCTCGTTTAAGCATTCGGGCAACAACGTGTGGCATACTCACCAGACTTAGGTTCATTTTAGTGGTTTTTCGATGCAGATAGCGGCAGTTCTATGCGGAAACAAACGCTTTGCGCATGCTCATCAACCAGATACAGTTTTCCCCGCATACGGCGGATACAGTCTCTGGCGATGCTCAGCCCCAACCCGCTTCCTTTGACTGCCCCTTTTCGCTGATGGCTGCCCTGGAAAAAAGGCTCGAAGATCATCGCCTGTTCTGCTTCTGGAATCGGTGTGCCGGTATTTATGACATCAATATATACCGTTGAGCCATGCAAACTGCTGCGGATCCAAATGTTACCGGATTCAGCGCCATAGTGCACCGCATTGGAATAAAGATTGTCCAGCACGCTCATTAACAGCATGGGTTCGGCCAGACAAGCGTTCGCCGCCAGCGCAACATCAGTATGGATCATTTTGGCGCGAGCAGGCAGGCTATGTGCTGAAACCACGCTTTCCACCAGCGGCGCGATTTCTACAGTTTCAAGCTCAACCTCGTCATCCGCCAGCTTGCGGTTGTAATCAAGCAATTGCTCAATCAACTTTTGCAGATTACGGCTGCTGTCATCCAGAATCCCGACTACCTCTTTTTGCTCCGGCGTTAACGGGCCAACTACCTGATCGGCTAACAATTCGGTACCTTCGCGCATGCTCGCAAGCGGTGTTTTCAGCTCATGGGAAAGATGGCGTAAAAACTGATGCCGTTGCGACTCAAGCCAGGAGAGACGTTCACTCAACCAGATAATGCGCTGCCCCACGGACCGCAGCTCCCGGGGCCCGGTAAATAATACGCTATCACCCAGCGAGCGCCCTTCCCCCAGACGGTTAATCATCCGCTCGATGCCCTTCACCGGACCGATGATCATTCGGGTAAACAGCAGCACCATCGCCAGACTAACGAGAAACAGCACCAGCGCCTGCCAGCCAAAGAACTGACCTCGTTCAGCAATTTCTTGTTGTAACTGCTGACCACGCGAAAAGACCACGGTACGTGTGGCCTGCACCATGTCGGTATTCGCATTAGCGAAGGCTTCCAGGCGGGCTGCCGCCTGGCTGTCAGGACCACTGTTATTACACTGCAATTGGGCGAGATCGTTGAGATCCTGCCGCAACGCCTGGTAGAGCTTGTTGTCCGGCAACACGCCCGCATGCGCATCCAGCATGTCGCTATAACGTTTACGCTGGCTCTGGTAAACCTTTGCCAGCGTCGGGTCATCCAGCACACAATATTGTCGGTAGCTACGTTCCATCTCCAGCGCGGCGTTGGTCATTGCCTCACTGCGTCGGGCATCAATGAGCGTGGTTCTGTTAGTCAGCGCCGCCTGCGCGCTCAGGGCGTTCAGGCTCTGCCACGCTTGCCAGGCCAGTACGAGCAAAGGGAGCAGGATCAGCAAAAATGCCAGTGTCACCAGCTGACGTAATGATCGGGGGAAAACAGACCAGCGCTTCAAGGCGTTACTCTCAATGGACGGGAATAAGACGATGCTAACTGAGGGGAACGTCAGATACAACAAAGCCGGGATTAACCCGGCTTTGTTATGGAATAAGGCGGTGCCTAACTCGACGTTTCGCCCGAAGGTTGATATGAGCTTCGCTAATATCAGATGTTGGACGGCAGGCACCTTGTTGTGCATCATTCGAAGTTTATGTAGCACGTCCCGAAG
Source organism: Citrobacter sp. Cy070 (assembly GCF_030332245.1). NCBI lineage: Bacteria > Pseudomonadati > Pseudomonadota > Gammaproteobacteria > Enterobacterales > Enterobacteriaceae > Citrobacter > Citrobacter sp. Cy070. The sequence goes on along the minus strand of NZ_JAOWIG010000038.1, from coordinate 36,484 downwards.
GGGCTGACATAAGAAGGTGAATGAGCCACTGGTTAATATTATGCAGCATCTGTGCCAATATTCAAAACACTTTATTAACACAATGATAAATATAAGAAATATGAATAATTCTGTAAAAATAAGAGTTGAGTGTTTTTTGTTCATTCTGTCGCTAATCAGCAACACTCGCTGTACTTAAAAACAAAATCATTATAAATCAAATCATTAAGTGTCTCTTTTTGGCGACAAGCCAACCCTGCCAATGTCGGGATTTCCCGACACTTTAATTTTGTGGCATAAGCGCTAAGTTTATTGCCGGATGGCGGCGTAAACGCCTTATCCGGCCTGTGATATAAAAAAAGCCCCTCACGAAGAGGGGCTTGATGATTGCAGGCCAATTAACCGAGCTGTTTACGCGCGTTGCGGAAGATACGCATCCACGGGCTGTCCTCGCCCCAGTTTTCCGGGTGCCATGAGTTGCTCACGGTACGGAAAACGCGTTCCGGGTGCGGCATCATAATGGTGACGCGACCATTTTCAGTGGTCACAGCAGTAATGCCGTTCGGCGAACCGTTCGGATTAGCCGGGTAAGCCTCGGTCACCTTACCGAAGTTATCAACGTAGCGCAGTGCCACCAGCCCTTTGCTCTCCAGTCCTGCCAGATGTACATCGTCACGCACTTCTACGCGACCTTCGCCGTGAGAAACCGCGATTGGCATCTGTGACCCAACCATACCGGCAAGCAGCAGAGACGGGCTTTGTGTCACTTCGACCAGGCTGAAACGCGCTTCAAAGCGATCGGAGTGGTTACGCACAAAGCGTGGCCACAGATCGCTTCCTGGGATCAGCTCGCGCAGGTTAGACATCATCTGACAACCGTTACACACGCCGAGTGCCAGCGTTTGTGGGCGGTGGAAGAAGGTTTCGAACTCATCACGCACGCGGTTGTTGAACAAAATTGACTTCGCCCAACCTTCCCCAGCGCCGAGTACATCGCCGTAAGAGAAGCCGCCGCAGGCTACCAGCGCCTGGAAGTTACCCAGGCCGATGCGTCCGCCCAGCAGGTCGCTCATGTGTACATCGATAGCGTCAAAGCCCGCACGGTGGAAAGCTGCGGCCATCTCAACGTGGGAGTTCACACCCTGCTCGCGCAGCACGGCCACTTTCGGACGCGCACCGGTGGCGATATACGGCGCGGCAACATCTTCATTGATATCAAACGACAGTTTAACGTTGAGGCCAGGATCGGCATCGTTGGTTTTAGCGTTATGTTCCTGATCGGCGCACTCTGGATTGTCGCGCAGACGCTGCATCTGCCAGGTGGTTTCTGCCCACCACATACGCAGGGTAGTACGGCTTTCGCTGAACACCGACTGCCCATCGGCTTCGACCACGAAGCGGTCGCCCTGCACGGCTTTACCCAGATAGTGCACGCAATCGGCCAGGCCATGTTGAGCCAGCAACGCCTCAACCGCTTCACGGTCAGCGGCGCGAACCTGAATGACAGCCCCCAACTCTTCATTAAACAGCGCCGCCAGATGATCATCGCCCAGAGTGCCGATGTCTGCTTCAACGCCGCAGTGACCGGTGAAGGCCATTTCTGCCAGCGTAACCAGCAGGCCGCCGTCGGAGCGGTCGTGGTAGGCCAGCAGCTTACGCTGTGCCACCAGCGCCTGAATGGCGTCGTAGAAGCCTTTCAGCTGCTCTACGTTACGCACATCGGCAGGTTTATCGCCCAGTTGACGGTAAACCTGCGCCAGCGCCGTCGCACCCAGCGCATTGTGGCCAAGGCCAAGATCAATCAGCAGCAGCGCATTGTCTTCAGTAGACAGTTGCGGGGTAATCGTGTGGCGCACATCTTCCACGCGGGCAAAGGCGGTGATCACCAGCGACAGCGGCGAGGTCATTTCACGCTGTTCGTTGCCTTCCTGCCAGCGGGTTTTCATCGACATAGAGTCTTTGCCCACCGGAATGGTCAGGCCAAGCGCCGGACATAATTCTTCTCCAACGGCTTTTACCGCTTCGTACAGTCCGGCGTCTTCGCCAGGATGACCCGCAGCCGCCATCCAGTTGGCCGACAGTTTAATGCGTTTGATATCGCCGATCTGCGTTGCCGCAATGTTGGTCAGTGCCTCACCGACCGCCAGACGCGCAGAGGCTGAGAAGTCGAGTAATGCGACTGGCGCGCGCTCGCCGAGAGACATCGCTTCGCCGTAGTAGCTATCAAGGCTTGCAGTAGTGACCGCGCAGTTGGCGACCGGGATCTGCCATGGACCAACCATCTGATCGCGCGCCACCATACCGGTAACAGTACGGTCGCCGATAGTCACGAGGAACGTTTTCTCCGCGACAGTCGGCAGATGCAGCACACGGTTAACCGCATCTGCAATCGAGATTTCGCCACGATTCAGGGCATCGCCTTTGGCTTTCAGCGTCTGCACATCGCGGGTCATTTTCGGCGTTTTGCCCAACAACACATCGAGCGGCATGTCGATCGGCTGATTGTCGAAGTGGCTATCGCTCAGAGTCAGATGCTGTTCTTCGGTGGCTTCACCGATCACCGCATACGGCGCGCGCTCACGCTTACACAGTTCGTCAAACAGCGGCAATTGATCGGCGGCAACCGCCAGCACATAGCGCTCCTGGGATTCGTTACACCAGATTTCCAGCGGGCTCATACCCGGCTCGTCGCTGAGGATGTCACGCAGCTGGAACTTACCGCCGCGGCCGCCATCGCTGACCAGCTCCGGCATGGCGTTAGACAGGCCGCCCGCACCAACGTCATGGATAAACAGAATCGGGTTGGCATCGCCCATCTGCCAGCAACGGTCGATAACTTCCTGGCAGCGACGTTCCATTTCCGGGTTGTCGCGCTGTACAGAAGCGAAATCAAGATCGGCATCAGACTGACCGGAAGCCATGGATGATGCAGCCCCACCGCCAAGACCGATGTTCATCGCCGGACCGCCGAGGACGATAAGCTTGGCGCCAACGACGATCTCGCCTTTCTGTACGTGATCGGCACGGATATTGCCGATCCCACCTGCCAGCATGATCGGTTTATGGTAACCGCGCAGCTCTTCGCCGTTATGGCTGTTAACCTTTTCTTCATAGGTACGGAAGTAGCCCGTCAGCGCAGGACGACCAAATTCGTTGTTAAACGCAGCACCACCCAGCGGGCCTTCGGTCATGATATCCAGTGCGGTGACAATACGATCCGGCTTACCAAAATCTTCTTCCCACGGCTGTTCAAAGCCAGGAATACGCAGGTTGGAGACGGAGAAGCCTACCAGCCCGGCTTTCGGTTTTGCACCACGACCGGTTGCACCCTCATCGCGAATTTCACCGCCAGAGCCGGTTGCCGCGCCTGGCCACGGAGAGATAGCCGTCGGGTGGTTATGAGTTTCTACCTTCATCAGGATGTGGGCTGGTTCCTGATGGAAATCGTAGCGGCCGGTTTTATGGTCGGCAAAATAGCGGCCCACTTCAGAACCTTCCATTACCGCGGCGTTGTCTTTATAGGCAGACAGCACGTGGTCCGGCGTGGTTTCGAAGGTATTCTTGATCATCTTGAACAGCGACTTAGGCTGTTGTTTACCATCGATAACCCAGTCGGCGTTAAAAATCTTGTGGCGGCAGTGCTCGGAGTTAGCCTGCGCGAACATGTACAGTTCAATGTCGTTCGGGTTGCGTCCCAGTTTGGTGAACGCATCCTGCAGATAGTCGATTTCGTCTTCCGCCAGCGCCAGGCCCAGACGCAGGTTAGCGTCGATCAGCGCCTGGCGTCCCTCACCAAGCAGATCAACGCTGGAAACCGGCGCAGGCTGGTGATGAACAAACAGTTTTTCAGCATCGCTCAGCGCAGAGAAAACCGTTTCCATCATGCGGTCGTGCAAAATATCGGCAACCGTCAGCCACTGCTCAGCGGTCAACGTGGAGGCCTCAACATACCAGGCAATGCCACGTTCCAGGCGGCTAATCTGTTGCAGGCCGCAGTTATGGGCAATATCAGTCGCTTTAGAAGACCACGGGGAAATGGTACCCGGGCGAGGCGTGACCAGCAGCAGTTTGCCTTCAGGGGCGTGGCTGTGAAGAGCAGGACCATATTTCAGCAGACGTGCAAGTTGCGCGCGCTCATCCTCATTCAATGGTGCATTCAGATCGGCAAAATGGACGTACTCGGCGTAAATATTGTGGACCTGGAGGTTGGCAGCCTGAAAACGTGCCAGCAGTTTGTTAATACGGAATGCAGACAGTGCAGGTGAACCACGCAGAATTTCCATCATAAGTCTCTCGTCTTCTAAGCTTTCGGTGTGCCCAAGTGGGGGAAACGGGCGTCATTATAAAGAATCTGGCGCGCCGACGAAACCGTTTGCGTCGAAATAAAATCACGGCCTCTTCTTATCATCAAATGCGGTCTGGTTTCTGAATAAGTTGCCAACTGGCGCAAGTTTAAGCAAAATGCCGCTCATTAATGACGACTTCACTTCTTAATCAATACCACAGCACGCAGAGACAACGTACGGTTCAGAGAATTAACTAATTGAAAAAATTAAAGATTAATTATCTGTTCATCGGTATTTTGACGCTGTTGTTGGCAGCGGCCCTCTGGCCATCTATCCCCTGGTTCGGTAAAGCCGACAATCGTATCGCCGCCATTCAGTCGCGGGGAGAGCTGCGCGTCAGTACCATCGACTCACCGCTCACTTACGCCGCGCTTAATGGGAAAAAGTTTGGCCTGGATTACGAACTGACCAAAGCCTTCGCCAACTACCTGGGTGTGAAGCTGAAAATCACCGTACGCCAGAACATCAGCCAGCTTTTTGACGACCTGGATAACGGCAATGCCGACCTGTTAGCCGCTGGTCTGGTGTATAACAGCGAGCGCGTTAAAAATTATCAGCCGGGTCCGACCTACTATTCCGTATCGCAACAACTGGTGTATCGGGTTGGGCAATACCGCCCGCGTACGCTTGCCACCGTGAACGAAAACCAACTGACTATCGCCCCGGGGCATGTGGTGGTTAACGACCTCCAGCAGCTAAAAGAAAAAAAATACCCGGACCTGAGCTGGAAAGTTGATGAGAAAAAGGGCACCACTGAACTGCTTGATGATGTCATCGCCGGTAAGCTGGATTACACCATTGCCGATTCCGTTGCCATCAGCTTATATCAGCGCGTTCATCCTGAGCTGGCCGTGGCTCTGGACGTCTCTGACGAACAGCCGGTGACCTGGTTCAGTCGTCTGGACGATGACAATACGCTGTCTGCTGCCCTGCTGGATTTCTTCAATACCATGAATGAAGACGGCTCGCTTGCGCGACTGGAAGAAAAGTACCTTGGGCATGGCGATGATTTTGACTATGTTGATACCCGCACCTTTTTGCGCGCCGTAGACAGCGTGTTGCCGGACCTCAAGCCGCTTTTTGAGAAGTATGCGCAGGAGATAGACTGGCGACTGCTCGCCGCAATATCCTATCAGGAGTCACACTGGGACGCGCAGGCGACTTCCCCGACCGGTGTACGCGGGCTGATGATGCTGACCAAAAATACCGCCCAGAGTCTCGGGCTAACTGACCGTACCGATGCCGAGCAGAGCATCAGCGGCGGCGCGCGGTATTTGCAGGACATGATGAGCAAAGTGCCGGATACCGTCCCCGAAGGGGAACGTATCTGGTTTGCGCTTGCCGCCTACAACATGGGTTATGCGCACATGCTTGATGCGCGGGCGCTAACGGTGAAAACCAAAGGCAACCCGAACAGTTGGTCCGACGTAAAACAGCGGCTACCGCTGCTCAGCCAAAAGCCGTATTACAACAAGCTGACCTATGGCTATGCGCGTGGCCACGAAGCTTACGCCTATGTGGAAAATATCCGTAAGTACCAGATTAGCCTGGTGGGGTATCTGCAGGAGAAAGAAAAACAGGCGCAGGAAACGCAGCAACTGGCTCAGGATTACCCGGCGGTGTCGCCGGCTGAGCTGTTGGGTAAAGATAAATTTCCGCTTTCAGCCTTTCTGACTCAGACGTCGTCAAACTACCTGTCGCACTCCCCTTCCCTGCTATTTTCGGCACAGAAGAAAGAGGACCAGTAGTCTGATTGGTATTTACTGATTAGCGGATTTTTTCAGGGCCTTGATTTCCTGCCGACGCATGCGAAAGAAATCACTGAGCAACGTGGCACATTCATCCCGCAGTACCCCCTCTGTCACTTCAACCCGATGATTCATCCCGGGGTGATGCAGCACATCCATTAATGACCCGGCAGCGCCCGTTTTCGCATCGCGTGCACCAAAAACGACCCGACCGATACGGCTGTGCACCATCGCGCCTGCGCACATCACGCACGGCTCCAGAGTGACGTACAGCGTGGCATCTAACAGACGGTAGTTTTGCAGCACCAGGCCGCCCTGACGCAGCGCCATAATCTCAGCGTGGGCAGTCGGATCATGATGACCTATCGGGCGGTTCCAGCCTTCGCCAATCACTCGGTTGTTATGTACCAATACCGCACCCACCGGGACTTCACGCTCATCCCAGGCGCGCTTAGCCAACGTTAAAGCATGACGCATCCAGTATTCGTGGCTAAATTCAACATCTGACAAAGGGGTAACTCCAGTAATCAAAGCGGGCGCATTATACACAGACGCTATCGTTTACTCTATTCGAGTTGTTGCAGCTCTCCGCGCGGCGTGACGCGCCAGCGATGCTGGCAAAAAGAGAGTAACGGATTATCCTGCTTACTGTCGCTGTAGCCGCTGTAAAGCTGTAGCGGTGCGCCAATCTGCCGCTCCAGTTGAGTGACTTTCTCATGACCCAGGCAGCGCAGAGTCAGCACCCAGCCGCCGTATCCCCGCGCCATTTTGCTGGCGATCAGATTGACTCGCGGTAGCCACGGAGTATCAAAGTAAACCTGCTCGACCAACGACTGTGGAGAGCCGGTGATAAGCCAGATGTCAGCATCAGAGCTTAACAGGTAGGTTGTCAGGCGCTGCTGAACGAGCGGAAACGCCGTCACGTTACTGCGAAACCAGCGCACAAAGTCGGCCTGATGCGCTTTCAGACGCGCTTCGCTGCGGCCAAAAGTGCATCCCCATAACAGCAGGCTCATTGGCCAACGGGCGGCCCGCCCTTGTATCAGCAACGCCAGCGCAATCACCGGTAACAGAGGCAGCACCAGCAACGCGTTCAGCGGCTGGCGACGCAGCAGATAACGTATAAAACTCCCGAACATATCCTGCTGGTGTAACGTGCCATCCAAATCAAAAAAAACAACGCGACGCTGGTGACTGGTCAAACCTTATTCCTCTGGATCAGTGAATCCCAATAGCCAGGTAAACAGGAACCCGGCGATAACTGCTACCAGATAGCCTAACAGATAGAACATCACTTTTCCGGCAACAATCGTCAGTGCCAGCGGTAATCCGGAGATGCCAAATGTAATGACCGTCGCCACCTTCCAGTAGCTGATCAGCGCCCCACCGACTGCACCACCGAGACAGGCACCGATAAACGGCTTGCCTAATGGCAACGTCACCCCAAAAATCAGCGGTTCACCAATGCCCAGCAATCCAACCGGCAGCGCGCTTTTAATCACTTTTTTCAGCCGTGCGTTACGGGTTTTCATCAGTACCGCAATAGCCGCACCGATTTGCCCCACTCCTGCCATCGCCAGAATAGGAAAGAGCGCGTTATAACCATGCGCCTGTACCAGTTCAACGTGGATCGGCACCAACCCCTGATGAAGTCCGGTGAGCACCAACGGCAGGAAAGTCCCAGCCAGCACGGCTCCCACCAGGAAACCGCCGCGATCGATAGCCCAGGATGCGCCGTGAGCAATCGATTCAGAAATCCAGCCGCCAAGCGGTTGCAGCGCCACAATGGCGATTGTCCCGGTAATAAGGGTGGTCAGCAGTGGATTGAGGATCAGTTCGAGAGACTCCGGCAGCACTTCGCGGAATTTGCGTTCGATCCAGCACATCAACGCCACCACCAGCAGCACTGCGATCACTCCACCGCGTCCCGGCTGCAATGCCTCGCCAAACAAGGTAATTTGCGCCAGTTGCGGGCTGGAGAGAATACCGGCCATCACCCCGCCCATCGCCAGCGAACCGCCAAATACTTTGGCGGTATTCACTCCGACCAGAATATTCATGATGGCAAACACGGCGCTGCCAAATATTCCCATCAGCCCAAGCATATTTGGATAGTGGGTCGCAAAATCCCCAACGATATCCGGTCGCTTAAGGATGTTAATGATGCCGGTAATCAAACCGGAGGCGATAAACGCCGGAATAAGCGGGATAAAAACGTTAGCCAGCTTGCGTAGCGCGTCACTCATCGGCGCTTTGTACTTCGCTTTGGCCTCTGATTTTGTTCGCTCAATATCCCCCACATTGGAACGTTCGCCGCCATCGGCAATCAGGGAACGCATGGCATCGACCACTTTCGCGGCTTTGCCGGGGCCGACAATGATCTGGTGCTGCGCCCCTTGCTTCACGTAGCCGCTAACGCCCGGCAGTTGCTTGAGTCGGGAAATATCGAGCTGAGCGTCATCCTGTACTTCCACTCTGACGCGGGTCATACAGTTTTCCAGGCGCAGAATATTTTTCTCTCCGCCCACGCCCAGCAGGATATCGCTGGCCAGCACCGCCGTCTTATCCATATACACCTCTTAGTGTTCTAACGCCGCGCGTAAAAAACCCTGGTGAGCGGCAAGCTTTTCGCGGGCTGCAGCGGCATCGAGCCCCGTGAGAGCCATCAGAATGGCGGGCTTAACATCAAAATCGGTCTGTTTCAGCAGAGCTTGCGCCTGGTCATACGCAATACCGGTAGCTTCCACGACCATGCGACAAGCCCGGTCTACCAGCTTAACGTTGGTCGCTTTCATATCCACCATCAGGTTCTGATACACCTTGCCAAACTTCACCATTGCGCCGGTAGAAATCATATTGAGTACCAGTTTTTGCGCAGTACCGGACTTCAGTCGCGTTGACCCTGTCAGAGCCTCCGGGCCAACAACCGGTGATATGGCGATGTCCGCTTCACGCGCGATGGGGGAATCCGGATTACAGGAAATCGCCACCGTGGTGCAGCCAACGGAACGGGCATATTGCAAGCCGCCAATCACATACGGTGTACGCCCGGATGCAGCCAGACCCACCACCACATCCTGAGCCGTAAGGTTGAGCGAACGAAGATCATCTTCACCCAGCTGCGGGTTATCTTCTGCACCTTCAACGGCCTTCAGCAATGCGCCCGGCCCACCAGCAATCAGGCCAACAACCCGTCCATGCGGTACACCAAAAGTCGGTGGGCACTCAGACGCATCCAGTACGCCAAGACGCCCACTGGTCCCCGCCCCCATGTAGATAATCCGTCCACCCGCTTTTAACGCGTCAGCCGCTGCATCGACCGCAAGCGCAACTTCAGTCAGCGTTGCTTTTACAGCAACGGCTACCAGCGTATCCTGTTGATTAAAACGATGAACCAACTCAAGTGTGGATAACGCATCAAGATCCATGGTCTGAGGATTGCGGCTTTCTGACACTAACGCACCGAGATTCATTTTTTGTTCCTTAGGAATTTTTAATTCATAGTAATCCGTTATAATGGAATATAATATTCACCCAGGCGAGTGAAATTTTGTTTTGTAATCGCCATCACGTTTTCGCCAGGAGACAGCATGAACTGTTTGATTCGCATTCGTCAGCGTTACCCGGACCTCGCGCAAAGCGATAAAAAGCTTGCGGATTACCTCCTCGCACAGCCGGATACTGCGCGTCATCTCAGTTCACAGCAACTCGCCTTTGAAGCGGGCGTCAGCCAGTCCAGCGTGGTGAAGTTCGCGCAAAAGATGGGTTTCAAAGGATTTCCTGCACTCAAACTGGCGATCAGTGAAGCACTGGCCAGTAATCCCAATCCCCACTCTATCCCAGTGCATAATCAGATTCGCGGCGACGACCCTATGCGTCTGGTGGGTGAAAAACTGATTCAGGAGAACGTGGCGGCCATGCACGCCACACTGGATATCAACAGCGAAGAAAAGCTGATGGAAAGCGTCGCCTTGTTACGCTCCGCCCGACGCATTGTCCTGACCGGAATTGGCGCATCGGGGTTGGTAGCACAGAATTTTGCCTGGAAACTGTTGAAAATAGGTTTTAACGCGGTAGTGGAGCGCGATATGCACGCCCTGCTGGCAACGGTACAGGCGCTTTCGCCGGGCGATCTCCTGTTGGCCATTTCGTATACCGGAGAGCGCCGCGAGCTCAACCTGGCTGCGGATGAAACGTTGCGCACCGGCGCGAAAATCCTTGCCATCACCGGATTTACACCCAATGCCCTGCAACAGCGAGCAAGCCATTGCCTGTATACGATTGCCGAAGAACAAGCGACACGCAGCGCGGCAATTTCATCGACGCACGCGCAGATGATGCTCACGGATTTACTGTTTATGGCGCTGGTTCAGCAAGATTTAGAACATGCTCCGGAACGCATTCGCCACAGCGAAGCACTGGTAAAAAAACTGGTCTGAGCAAAGAATGCGCGTATAATGCCCGCCCGATTTGTGATGTTTTGAGAGTTTCCTGATGGCCCTGTTAATCACTAAAAAGTGTATCAATTGCGATATGTGCGAACCCGAATGCCCGAATGAGGCAATTTCGATGGGTGACAGCATTTACGAGATTAACAGCGACAAATGTACGGAATGCGTAGGCCATTACGACACGCCAACCTGCCAGAAGGTGTGCCCGATCCCCAATACTATTTTGAAAGATCCGGCACATGTCGAAACGGAAGAGCAATTGTGGGATAAGTTTGTGCTGATGCACCACGCCGATAAACTTTAACCGCGTCGCCATCCGGCAACGTGCAGAATCTAACTCTCGATAATCACCGTGGCGCAGGCGTAGTGACGCTCATCGGCCAGCGTCACATGCATATGCGCGACACCCAGTTTTTCCGCCAGTTTTAACGCCTCCCCCCATAACCGCAGACGCGGCTTACCGAGTTCATCGTTGAAGACTTCAAACTGATTAAACGCCAGCCCATTGCGAATACCCGTCCCAAAGGCTTTTGCTGCCGCCTCTTTGACCGCAAAGCGCTTTGCCAGAAAACGCACCGGCTGCTGATGCGTCTCCCAGATTGCCCATTCGTTGTCACTGAGCACGCGTCTTGCCAGACGGTCACCGGAACGGGAGATCACCGCTTCAATGCGGGCAATCTCCACGATATCCGTGCCTAATCCCAGAATAGCCATTAGCCACGCGCTTCCAGCATCAGGCGTTTCATTTCCACCACGGCGTCTTTCAGACCGCTCATCACCGCGCGTCCGATAATGGCATGGCCAATATTCAGCTCGTGCATTTCCGGGATCCGCGCAATGGCTTTAACGTTGTGATACGTCAGGCCATGACCGGCATTCACCTTCAGGCCGAGGCTGGCAGCAAAAGTCGCCGCTTTAGCAATACGCGCCAGTTCACTGGCCTGTTCCGCATCGGTTTTCGCATCAGCGTAACAGCCGGTGTGAATTTCAATAAATGGCGCGCCAACTTCCGCAGCAGCCTTAATCTGTTCTTCATCGGCATCGATAAACAACGAGACCAGAATTCCGGCATCAGCCAGTCGCTTGCAGGCATCGCGCATCTTGTCACGCTGGCCGGCGACGTCCAGACCACCTTCAGTAGTCACTTCCTGACGTTTTTCCGGCACCAGACAGCAAAAATGCGGCTTCGTCTCGACGGCGATTGCCAGCATCTCTTCGGTGACTGCCATTTCCAGATTCATGCGCGTATCCAGCGTCTGGCGCAAAATACGCACGTCACGGTCGGTGATATGGCGGCGGTCTTCACGCAGGTGTACGGTAATACCGTCCGCGCCCGCCTGCTCAACGATAAACGCCGCCTGAACCGGATCCGGGTATGCGGTGCCGCGTGCATTACGTAACGTGGCAATGTGGTCAATATTGACGCCTAACAGTAATTCAGCCATGACAATCCTCGTTAATCATTATTTGTTTTTACCGCGCGTTTTGGCATAAATTGCCGGAACAGTTCCCGGCTTTTTAACGGCTTACCACCAAGATACGGCTTTAACGCCATGCGGGTAAAGCGTTTCGCGGCGCGTAACGTATCGACATCGGGAAATTCACGTGACTCAAGCGCTTTGAGATGGCGTCCGGTAAAAGTGGAATTATCGATCACTACGCTGGCGATAAACCCTTTTTCTTCCCGGTAACGATAGGTCATGGTGTCGTCTACCGGCTCGCCGCTGCCCGCACAATGGGTAAAATCGACGCCGTACCCCAGATGTCCAAGTAAGGCCAGCTCAAAGCGACGCAGCGCAGGCTCTGGCGAACCCGTCGCACCAGCCAGCGCCTGGATACAATTCAGATAATCGAAAAAGAGTTCAGAAAAACGGGTCTCGTACTCGAGTACGCGGGAGATAAGTTCGTTGATATACAAGCCGCTGTACAGCGTGATACCGCTAAGAGGGAGTGCCAGAGAAACGGCTTCAGCGCTACGCAGGGTTTTAACCTCACCGCGGCCGCCAAAGCGAAGCAACAACGGGGTAAAAGGCTGGAGCGCGCCTTTGAGATTAGAACGTTTAGAACGTGCGCCTTTAGCCACCAGGCGCACGCGACCCGACTCTTCCGTGAAGACGTCCAGCACGAGACTGGTTTCGCTCCAGGGGCGACTATGCAAGACAAAGGCTCGTTGCCATCCTTCCATATACTCGCCGTGTTTCAGAAGATGGGTTTAGACGTCGTCGCCGTAACCGAGGCTACGCAGCGCGCGTTCGTCATCGGCCCAGCCGGATTTCACTTTCACCCACAGTTCGAGGTGAACCGGCGCTTCGAACATCTCCTGCATGTCTTTACGCGCTTCGATGCCGATGGTTTTAATTTTGGCTCCTTTGTTGCCAATAACCATCTTTTTCTGCCCTTCACGTTCCACGAGGATCAGACCGTTAATATCGTAACCACCGCGCTCATTGGAGATAAACCGCTCAATTTCCACGGTAACGGAGTACGGCAATTCAGCACCCAGAAAACGCATCAGCTTTTCACGGATGATTTCAGAGGCCATAAAGCGCTGAGAACGGTCGGTGATGTAATCTTCCGGGAAGTGATGAATAGCTTCCGGCAAATGCTTACGCACGATGCCCGCAACGGTATCGACATTCAAGCCGGTTTCGGCAGAAATCGGGACGATATCAAGGAAGTTCATCTGGCTTGCCAGGAACTGCAGGTGCGGCAGCAGATCGGCTTTTTCCTGAACGTTGTCTACTTTGTTCACAGCCAGAATAACCGGGGCTTTACCATCACGCAGCTTGTTGAGCACCATTTCGTCGTCCGGCGTCCAGCGGGTGCCTTCCACAACGAAAATAACCAGTTCAACATCACCGATCGAGCTGCTCGCCGCTTTGTTCATCAGGCGGTTGATGGCACGTTTTTCTTCCATATGCAGGCCCGGGGTATCAACATAAATCGCCTGATACGCGCCTTCGGTATGGATGCCAACAATACGGTGACGTGTTGTCTGAGCCTTACGTGAGGTAATGGAAATCTTCTGCCCAAGCAGATTATTCAACAGGGTGGATTTGCCGACGTTCGGGCGACCGACGATGGCAATAAATCCGCAATAGGTTTTGTCGATGCTCATTCCAGCTCCAGTTTTTTTAACGCCTGTTCGGCGGCAGCCTGCTCAGCCTTACGACGGCTCGAACCTGTGCCAACCACCGGTTCACTCAGGCCGCTAACCTGGCAGTGGATAGTAAATTCTTGATCATGCGCTTCACCACGAACCTGCACCACCAGATAAGACGGCAGCGGCAGGTGGCGACCCTGCAAATACTCCTGCAGGCGCGTTTTCGGATCTTTTTGTTTATCGCCTGGGCTAATTTCGTCCAGACGCGTTTGATACCAGTTCAGGATCAGCTGTTCAACGGTTTGAATATCGCTGTCGAGGAAGACGCCGCCGATCAACGCTTCGACGGTATCGGCCAGAATTGATTCGCGACGAAAACCGCCGCTTTTCAGCTCGCCCGGTCCCAGGCGTAAACATTCACCGAGGTCAAATTCACGGGCTAATTCAGCCAGCGTATTTCCACGCACCAGCGTGGCGCGCATGCGGCTCATGTCACCTTCGTCCACTCGAGGGAAACGGTGATACAGCGCATTCGCAATAACAAAGCTCAAAATAGAGTCGCCTAAAAATTCTAAACGCTCGTTATGTTTGCTGCTGGCACTACGGTGAGTTAATGCCTGCTGCAACAGCTCCTGATGATTAAAAGTGTAGCCCAGCTTCCGTTGAAGCCGATTAATTACGATGGGATTCATGCGATACCAATAAATGAATGCGTCAACAATTCAGCACACGAAACAGACCTGATATACACCCGTCATTAGAGAGACCAATGCTGTTTCGTGTGCCGTGGCAACCTGACGGTGCCAACCTAAAACTTCGGGGGAATATTCTATACACAACGACAAGGGATGTCGTTAGTCTGAGGGAATTAATCCGAGAAATAATTCACGCTGTCGTTATTAAGACGACAGCGTGAACCATTATCAGCAATTAGTGGATGCCGCCAATGCGGCTCAAACGAACACCGGTTGGCCACTCACCTTCTTGTTTGTCGAAACTCATCCAGATTGCGGTCGCTTTACCTACCAGATTCGCTTCCGGTACAAATCCCCAGTAACGGCTGTCCGCGCTGTTGTCACGGTTATCGCCCATCATGAAGTAATGCCCCGGTGGAACGATCCAGGTGGCTAACTGCTGACCCGGCTGACGGTAATACATCCCCACCTGATCCTGCGCGATTGGCACCATCAGAATGCGGTGAGTTACCTCACCCAGCGTTTCTTTACGCTCGGTCAGGCGAATACCGTTGTCTTTCGTTTCGTTCAGCGGAACTTCAAAGAAACCGCTGGTCGCTTCCCCGCCGTTGCGGCGAGCAAACGTCTGCACAAAATCACTTGGCTGAACATCAGAGTACGTTACCGGCAGCGCGTTTTCACAAGCCTGACCAGAACTGCATCCTGGCTGAATCGTCACCTCTTTCGCCACCGGATCGTACGTCACTTTGTCTCCCGGTAAACCGACAGCGCGTTTGATGTAGTCCAGACGCGGATCTTCCGGGTATTTAAATACCACGATATCACCGCGTTTCGGGTGGCCAGTTTCGATCAACGTTTTCTGATAAATCGGATCTTTAATTCCGTAGGCAAATTTCTCTACCAGAATAAAATCACCAATCAACAGTGTTGGCATCATCGAACCCGACGGGATCTGGAACGGTTCATAAATAAATGAACGCACCACCAGCACAATAGCCAGTACCGGGAAAACGGACGCACCGGTTTCCAGCCAACCCGGCTTAGGGGCAACTTTTTTCAGCGTTGCTTTATCCAGTGAATCGCCTGCAGCGGCCTGTGCCGCAGCCTGGCGCTCCCGGCGTTTTGGCGCGAAGACAAACTTATCTACGCACCATAAAATGCCCGTCACCAGTGTGGCAATCACCAGAATCAGGGCAAACATGTTCGCCATGCCAACTCCTTAAGATTATTTGCTGTCTTTACCGACATGCAGAATAGCGAGGAAGGCTTCCTGCGGCAGTTCGACGTTACCGATCTGCTTCATTCGCTTTTTACCCTCTTTCTGTTTTTGCAGCAGCTTTTTCTTACGGCTGATATCGCCACCGTAGCACTTAGCCAGAACGTTTTTACGCAGTTGCTTAACCGTTGAACGCGCAATGATGTGCGTACCAATGGCTGCCTGAATTGCGATATCGAACTGCTGGCGAGGGATCAGATCTTTCATCTTCTCGACCAGTTCACGGCCACGGCTCTGGGAGTTATCGCGGTGGGTAATCAGCGCCAGTGCATCGACGCGTTCGTTGTTGATGAGAACATCAACACGTACCATGTCGGAGGCCTGGAAACGTTTGAAGTTATAATCCAGCGACGCATAGCCGCGAGAAGTCGACTTCAGACGGTCGAAGAAGTCGAGGACCACTTCCGCCATTGGAATTTCATAGGTCAACGCAACCTGGTTACCGTGGTAAACCATGTTGGTCTGTACACCACGCTTCTCGATACACAGCGTAATAACGTTGCCGAGGTATGCCTGCGGCAGCAGCATATGACATTCAGCAATCGGCTCGCGCAGTTCGTAAATGTTATTCAGCGGCGGCAGTTTGGACGGGCTGTCGACGTAGATAGTCTCTTTCGCCGTGGTTTCCACTTCGTACACTACGGTCGGCGCAGTGGTGATCAGATCCAGATCGTATTCACGTTCCAGACGCTCCTGAATGATCTCCATGTGCAGCAGCCCCAGGAAGCCACAGCGGAAGCCGAAGCCCAGCGCGGTAGAACTTTCCGGTTCGTAGAACAGGGAAGCATCGTTGAGGCTCAGCTTACCAAGCGCATCACGGAAGTTTTCGTAGTCGTCGGAGCTGACCGGGAACAGACCCGCATATACCTGCGGCTTCACTTTTTTAAAGCCAGGCAGGGGTTTATCTGCCGGGTTACGAGCCAGCGTCAGGGTATCGCCTACCGGCGCGCCGAGGATGTCTTTAATGGCGCAAACTAACCAACCTACCTCGCCACACTTCAGTTCTGTACGGTCAACCTGTTTCGGCGTAAAGATACCCAGGCGATCTGCGTTGTAGACCTGACCGGTACTCATCACTTTGATTTTGTCGCCTTTACGCATGGTACCGTTTTTAATACGCACCAGCGAGACCACACCGAGATAGTTGTCGAACCAGGAGTCGATGATAAGCGCCTGTAACGGGCCTTCCGGGTCGCCTTCTGGCGGCGGAATATCACGCACCAGACGTTCAAGAACGTCGATCACGCCAACACCGGTTTTCGCCGAGCAACGGACAGCGTCAGCCGCATCAATACCGACGATATCTTCAATCTCTTCCGCCACACGCTCTGGATCGGCGGCTGGCAGGTCAATTTTGTTCAGTACTGGCACTACTTCCAGATCCATTTCCATGGCGGTATAGCAGTTAGCCAGTGTTTGCGCTTCAACACCCTGCCCGGCATCAACGACCAGCAGTGCGCCTTCACAGGCGGCAAGCGAGCGTGAAACTTCATAAGAGAAGTCAACGTGGCCCGGGGTGTCGATAAAGTTAAGCTGGTAGGTTTCACCATCAGATGCTTTGAAATCGAGCGTCACGCTCTGCGCTTTGATAGTAATACCGCGCTCACGCTCAAGATCCATCGAGTCGAGAACCTGCGCTTCCATTTCACGGTCAGACAGGCCACCGCAGATCTGGATAATACGGTCAGACAGCGTCGATTTACCGTGGTCGATGTGAGCTATGATTGAAAAGTTACGTATGTTCTTCATATAGTGTAATTATTGTGCCTTACGCCTGCCTGGGCAGGCTCTGAGAAGTCGCTGTTCTGAGCTTAACGTCTGTTTTAGTGAAACGCCGCATTCTACACTACATCGCTGAGGCGAGGAAATGTTCATAGAGCAAGGATAGCGGGAACTGGAAACAACTTTGCAAAGTCAGTGAAACTTTTGCCGGATGGCGGCATAAACGCCTTATCCGGCCTACCTTTGCATCTGAGGACGCTGTAGGCCTGATAAGCGCAGCGCCATCAGGCAAAGATATCACTGCGGGGTTTCAACACGAATCAGATCGGGCGGGAGAGCTACGTTGAGAATAACCGGTTGCCAGGCTTCGCGCTCAGCAAGCTTACGGGAATATCCTCGCGCAATCAGGAATCCCCCCACACCGCCCAGTATCGCCCCGCTGAGTGCGGCGATATCGCTGCCAAACAGCACCTGAAACAGCGCAGCAAAAATAAAGAGTCCCGCCAGCGGAGACATATAAACCAGCATCGCCGAGCCTAACAGGCTCCCTTCGGCAATACCCAGTTCAACTTTCTGCCCAGGCGTCAGCGGTTTATCGCTGGGTACCACGATAGTATGCGTTGTTTGCGGCCCCAGTTTGTTCAGCACACGACTGCCACATCCAGCCCGCGACGCGCAGCTGCTACACGATGCTTTAACATCGCAGCTGACCGTCGCCAGACCATTTTGCCAGGAGACGACTGTTGCCCATTCTTTAATCATTGCGCGGCCCTGAACTTAATATTATCCGCGATACGCTTTGCCGTTTGCGGCGGGAGCTCGCCCACAATGGTGATTTCGGCATTATCCCGCACGGTAGTACTGACCGTTCGACGTCCGGTACGCAGCAGTTGATCGGCGCTGTTTTGCGACGCGCGGTTCACGTTCACAGAAAAACTGAACAGGCCATCAGAATACAGGCGCGATTCAATCGGCATGTTATCCATTGTCGGCAGCGGGCGTCGACTGCTGGAAACCTCGCTGAAGCCTTGCGGTAACCACGATGGACTCCAGTTGAAGTTCGTTTTCTCCCCCGCAGGAACTGACAGTAACGGCGGAAGGTTTGCTTTCGCCAGCGTCTGCATGCTGTCGCTAACCCCGTTATTGACGGTAAAGGCGATAACGCGGAATTGTTCAAGCGTTTCGCCATCCCGATCGAGGAGATCGACACGCATTGGCAGCTTGGTTTCGGTGTCCATCCAGACGATGTAGCTGTAACGCGTACCGTCACGCGCTACCACGCGGATAACTTCACAGAGTCGGTCGGCAATACGCGTGCGTCCTACCGCGATAAAATCATAGTAGGGTGCAAGACGTTTAAAATCGGTGTAAATCAGGGATGGCAGAGAATCAACAATATAGTCGCCATTCAGCGTGAACGGTTCGAGTCCTGGCTCAAAGTAACTGATTTCGTTGCCACGTTGCACCACTTCCCGACGCGGTCCATCCATTTGCAACAACTGTGCAAGAGGGCGGTTGTCCTGGCGGGCATGGCGATAACGTAGGGATTCAACGCCCTGCTTATTGATGCTGACAAATGACAGCTCATAGGTGAGCGACTGGCTGGCCAGATTCATCTGCTGCAACAACGCCCCGGACGCAGGATTGGCCGAGGCGTTTACAGAGAAGAACAGGCTACCAGCCACAAGTGACATGGCAAACCAAAGTTGCTTCATTACTGCGATTGCGTTCCTAAAGTTTGAATTCCTGGCACCTGGACAGCGGCTTGCTGTGTTTGCGCCTGCTCAAACTGAAGCTGTTCGGAGTGCAGTCGACGTTGCAGTTCGTAATCCTGCAACATGGCATTAATACGACGACGCTGCTCCTGTACCTGCTGTTGCTGACCGCCGCTGGCAGTCGCGTCAGAAGGTACACCCAGGCTCACCGGACTGGCTTTACCCATCATCGGTAATGTATTAAATACCGGCGTTTCGGGCTGCTGGGACGTTTCAGATTGTCCATTATAGTGCTGGACGCCAACAATAACTGCAAGTGATACACACGCGGCCACACCCATTTGGGTAAGCTGCGCGGCCCACGGACGCATTTTCTTCCAGAATGGCATTTTCTGCCACTGATGCGGTGCTGGCTGGGCCTCAGGGATCAATGGCACCGCCTGACGTACTGGCTCATCTGCGATAGCAGCCATTACGCGGTCGGAAATATCGAAATGGAGAACGTCGGCGGTATCACCTCGCATGGAATCGCGAATCAGGTGATAACTCTCCCAGGTTTTTTGCATTTCCGGGTCATGAGCCAACTCTTTGAGCAACTCAGTGTCCAGCGTTTCGCCATCCATTAAAGCGGAAAGTTTTTCTTTCTGCATGCCTAATACCTTTTCCAGTATCCCGCTATCGTCAACGCCTGATAAGCGGTTGAACTTTATTATCAATAGCTTCCCTCGCTCGGAAGATACGTGAACGCACCGTACCCACCGGACAATCCATGATAGCGGCTATCTCTTCATAGCTCAGGCCATCCAGCTCCCGCAAGGTTATTGCCATGCGTAAATCTTCCGGGAGGGACTCAATAGTTCGGAAAACTATCTGTCTCAGTTCTTCTGACAACATTAAGTTCTCAGGGTTCGAAATTTCTTTCAGCGCACCGCCACTTTCGTAATTTTCTGCTTCTATCGCATCTATATCACTGGAAGGAGGACGACGCCCCTGAGCGACCAGGTAATTCTTCGCTGTATTGACTGCAATACGATACAGCCAGGTATAAAAAGCACTATCTCCCCGGAACGAGTCCAGCGCACGATAGGCCTTGATAAATGCTTCTTGTACAACATCGGGAACATCGCCCGACGGTACATAGCGGGAAACCAGACTCGCCACTTTATGCTGGTAGCGAACCACCAGTAAGTTAAAGGCTTTCTGATCTCCCTTCTGGACCCGTTCAACCAGGACCTGGTCCGTTAACTGCTCGCTCATCCGAGGTAAAGTCTCCCCAAACCAAATTTCCACGCGCTTTCGAAACGCCACTCCATAAGCTTCACTATGAGCAAGCAAAAGCTTAGAGTGCTCAAGTTTCGTAAAGTTCCGTTACGCATTTGTTTTTGTTTGTCATGTTGTAGACAGGTCTTATCTCTCATTATAAGTCTACATAACCCGATCAACGCACTATCTGTACAGAAATGCCCATTTCACCGCTTGCAGAGTAACCCAACGGGCACTTTATTTCATCACATAATCTGATGCTAACGGCCTGCTTCACAAAATATTTTTGCCTATTTCACCCTCATCATGTTTTTCTTTCATGTTTAGTCATTGCAACACGTTTGAAAATAAAACGTGCAGTATCGCGCAGTATGGTGCTATGGTGAACGAACAATGTTTAGTAAATTAAACAAAAATCATGAATACGACTCCCGAATTATCCTGTGACGTGCTGATCATTGGCAGCGGGGCTGCCGGACTCTCACTGGCGCTACGCCTGGCTGAAAAACATCAGGTCATTGTCCTGAGCAAAGGGCCAGTTAGTGAAGGCTCGACATTTTATGCTCAGGGTGGCATCGCCGCTGTTTTCGATGAAACCGACAGCATTGACTCCCACGTTGAAGACACGCTGATTGCCGGGGCCGGTCTTTGCGATCGTCATGCCGTTGAGTTTGTAGCCAGTAACGCCCGCTCGTGTGTCCAGTGGCTAATTGATCAAGGCGTCTTATTTGATACTCAGGTTCAACCCAATGGCGAAGAGAGCTATCATCTGACCCGAGAAGGCGGCCATAGCCATCGACGAATCCTGCATGCGGCAGATGCCACTGGTAAAGAGGTCGAAACCACATTGGTCAGCCAGGCGCAAAGTCATCCGAATATTCGGGTACTGGAGCGCAGTAACGCCGTGGACCTGATCATCTCAGATAAAGTTGGTCTACCGGGGACGCGTCGGGTTGTCGGAGCCTGGATCTGGAATCGTAATAAAGAAGCCGTTGAGACCTGCCATGCGAAGTCGGTAGTGTTGGCCACTGGCGGCGCTTCTAAAGTGTATCAATACACCACCAATCCGGATATTTCTTCGGGCGACGGTATTGCGATGGCCTGGCGCGCAGGATGCCGCGTCGCCAATCTGGAATTTAACCAATTTCACCCAACCGCGCTGTATCATCCACAGGCGCGCAATTTTCTGCTGACTGAAGCGCTTCGCGGCGAAGGCGCACACCTGAAACGCCCGGATGGCTCACGCTTTATGCCCGACTTTGACAAGCGCGGCGAGCTGGCCCCACGTGATATTGTCGCCCGTGCCATCGACCACGAAATGAAGCGCCTCGGCGCTGACTGTATGTTCCTCGACATCAGCCATAAGCCCGAAGAGTTTGTTCGCCAGCATTTCCCGATGATTTACGAAAAATTGCTGGGACTGGGCATCGATCTGACCAAAGAGCCGGTCCCCATCGTTCCTGCCGCGCACTATACCTGCGGCGGTGTGATGGTTGATGACTTTGGCCGCACTGATGTCGACGGTTTATACGCAATCGGCGAAGTGAGCTATACCGGCCTGCATGGCGCCAATCGCATGGCATCGAACTCGCTGCTGGAGTGTCTGGTGTATGGCTGGTCTGCGGCGGAAGATATTGACCGCAGAATGCCTTATGCCCGCGGCGTTAACTCGCTCCCGGGTTGGGATGAAAGCCGGGTAGAAAACCCGGATGAGTTGGTTGTCATTCAGCATAACTGGCATGAGCTGCGGCTGTTTATGTGGGATTACGTCGGCATCGTGCGCACCACTAAACGTCTGGAGCGCGCCCTGCGCCGTATCACCATGCTGCAACAGGAAATCGACGAGTA
This sequence comes from Citrobacter sp. Cy070, assembly GCF_030332245.1. Classification (NCBI taxonomy): domain Bacteria; kingdom Pseudomonadati; phylum Pseudomonadota; class Gammaproteobacteria; order Enterobacterales; family Enterobacteriaceae; genus Citrobacter; species Citrobacter sp. Cy070. The sequence goes on along the minus strand of NZ_JAOWIG010000038.1, from coordinate 14,338 downwards.
TTACGCCCATTTCCGTGTGTCGAACAACCTACTGGAGCTGCGCAATCTGGTGCAGGTTGCCGAGCTGATTGTCCGCTGCGCGATGATGCGCAAAGAGAGTCGGGGCCTGCACTACACGCTGGATTATCCAGAACAGCTTCCAGAGGCGGGCCCGTCAATTCTCTCGCCGCTCAGTCATCACATAAACAGATAGAATGCCTGGGTCAGCGCCGTATAACCTTCAGAGTAACGTTGGTCTGGCCCACGGATAACCAACCTGTCGCTAAAGCACTCCCCGGCCTGCGGGGAGAATGCCAGCAATACCCGATGCGGTAGACGGGCCTCGGTTTCTGCTACATCTGTGCGCAATCGCAGATGCCAGCCCATGCTAAGCGCCTGCTGAGTAAATGCGTTACCAATCTGCTCCGGTAGCACTACACAAAAAAAGCCTTCTTCCGTAATGCTGTCCGCCGCCAGCGTAAGCAATGCCTGATGATCGAGCGTGGTGGTGTAGCGTGCCTGCTCGCGCTGCGGCGTAGCACATTCCACGCCCTGTTCATAATAGGGGGGATTGCTGATTATCAAATCAAAACGCACGGTCTGGCGCGGTATCCACTGTTGCGCATCTTCTGTATGAACACTCACGCGATGCATCCACGGAGATTGCGCGATGTTCTCCTGCGCCTGCTGCGCGGCGTCAACGTCGAGTTCCACAGCATCAATGATGACGTTTTCATCAGTGCGCTGGGCCAGCATCAGCGCCAACAGACCGCTCCCGGTACCAATATCCAGGATCCGCTTTACGCCCGCAACGGGGGCCCAGGCCCCCAATAAAATGCCGTCCGTTCCGACTTTCATTGCACAACGATCGTGTGCCACAAAAAACTGCTTAAAAGTAAATCCATTACGTCTAAGTACGGATGTAGACTGGGGCATGAAGAACAACCTTCCTGGAAAAAAAACGATAACATAGGATAAAAACAATACCTGAGAAGGTATATCCATACAAACAGATGAAGATTGCAGCCGTAACGTCTATAATCAGCGCCCCACTCAGAGGTAGAACATGACTGTAACGACTTTTTCCGAACTTGAACTCGATGAAAGCCTGCTGGAAGCCCTCCAGGAAAAAGGTTTCACTCGCCCGACCGCCATTCAGGCTGCCGCCATTCCGCCTGCGCTCGATGGCCGTGATGTACTTGGTTCTGCGCCGACAGGCACCGGTAAAACGGCGGCATATTTGCTGCCAGCGTTGCAGCACTTGCTCGACTTCCCGCGCAAGAAATCAGGTCCACCGCGCATTTTAATCCTGACACCGACGCGCGAACTGGCGATGCAGGTTGCCGAACACGCCCGTGAATTGGCCAAAAATACGCATCTGGATATTGCCACCATTACCGGCGGCGTGGCTTACATGAACCACATGGAAGTCTTTAGCGAAAACCAGGACATCGTGGTCGCCACCACTGGTCGTCTGCTGCAATACATTAAAGAAGAAAACTTCGACTGCCATGCGGTTGAGACGCTAATTCTCGATGAAGCAGATCGTATGCTGGACATGGGCTTTGCCCAGGACATCGAACATATCGCCGGTGAAACCCGCTGGCGTAAGCAAACGATGCTGTTCTCCGCCACCCTGGAAGGCGATGCGATCAAAGATTTTGCCGAGCGTCTGCTGGAAGATCCTGTCGAAGTCTCGGCGGATCCGTCCACCCGCGAACGCAAGAAGATCCATCAGTTTTACTACCGTGCCGATGATATCGAGCACAAAACTGCCCTGCTGATCCATCTGTTAAAACAGCCGGAAGCGACCCGCTCAATTGTCTTTGTACGCAAACGCGAACGTGTGCACGAGCTGGCTGGCTGGCTGCGCCAGGCAGGCATTAATAACTGCTATCTCGAAGGCGAGATGGTGCAGAACAAACGTAACGAAGCGATCAAACGCCTGACCGATGGTCGCGTGAACGTGCTGGTAGCCACCGACGTTGCCGCTCGCGGGATCGATATTCCTGACGTCAGCCATGTGTTTAACTTCGACATGCCGCGCAGTGGCGATGCCTATCTGCACCGCATTGGTCGTACCGGTCGTGCCGGGCGTAAAGGTACTGCAATCTCTTTGGTTGAAGCGCATGACCACCTGCTGCTCGGCAAAGCGAGCCGCTATATTGACGAGCCGCTGAAAGCACGCGTCATCGACGAACTGCGTCCAACCACGCGCGCGCCAAGTGAGAAATCCAACGGTAAGCCATCCAAGAAAGTGCTGGCGAAGCGCGCCGAGAAAAAAGCGAAAGAGAAAGAGAAGCCGCGGGTGAAAAAACGTCACCGCGACGCCAAAAATATCGGCAAACGTCGTAAGCCGAGCGGAGCTGCTACCCAGCAGTCCGACAAAGAGTAAACCGAATGCCGGGCCGTTTAGCCCGGCATTTTTTCATGCGCAGCAAAGCTCTCTGTAATACATTCCATAAAAACCCGTATCGCCGGGCTAACGACTTTTCCGGCATGATGTGCGCACAATGCGGTAATCCGTTCAGGCTTTTCACTGAACGGCAACTCGATTAATTCTCCTGAGTGTAATTCCTTCTCAACGGTAAACCGCGGTAAAAAACTGACACCAAGATTCGCAGAGACGCACTGCTTGATGCTTTCGATACTCCATAGCTCAATAGTATTTTCCAGCGTTATCTGCCGCTTACGCAGCAGACTTTCAAAACGCTGTCTAAAAATACATTGCGGTTCATTAATGATAAAACTGCAGGGAATATGCTGATTATGCTGAGTGAAATCAACATCCTGAAGAGCCGGAGAGGCGACCAGCGCCAGTGACTGTTCACCCAGTGACAGCATCTCAAGCGCCTCATCATTCCCAACCCGATAAAACACCCCCAGATCAACCTCATCGTCCAGCAGGGCATCACGAATGACATAACAATTGAGCGACTGTAGGGACAACCGAACATTGGGAGCGCGTTGTTTAAAACGCTGTAAAACCTGCGGCATTTTATAGGCCAGTAACGTTTCTCCGGTTGCGACGCGGAGATCGCCGCTCGGCTGTGCATCTTGTTGCACCGTCTGACGGATCGATGCCATCACACGCGTCAGGTCATGTATATGCGGCATCAGCCGTTTGCCCTCACTGGTGAGACACATCCGCCGGCCAATTTTTTCGAATAGCTGTACTGAGAGTTCTTGTTCAAGCTGTTGAATATGAAACGTTACGGTTGATTGCGTACAGCAAAGCTTTTGTGAAGCCCGAAGGAATGAGCCCTCTTCCACTACCGTTTTTAACGTAATAAACCGACGTAAATCCATTCGCACCAACCCATCGAAAATATCGAATTCAGAATGCAAAAACATTCATTTTTTTAAATATTTTGTCTCGGGTACTGTCTACCAAAACAGAGGAGATAACAAGTGACCCCCACCCTTTTAAGTGCATTCTGGACCTATACATTGATTACCGCGCTAACCCCCGGACCAAACAACATCCTTGCGCTCAGTGCCGCGACGTCACACGGTTTTCGTCAGAGTACGCGTGTACTGGCCGGAATGAGTCTGGGCTTTTTAATCGTCATGCTGCTGTGCGCCGGGATCTCGTTTTCGCTGGCCGTCATGGATCCTGCCATCATCCATTGGCTCAGTTGGGCTGGGGCAGCCTACATTTTATGGCTGGCGCTGAAAATCGCCACCGGCCCAGCCTCAAACGATAGCCTGCAGGCGGAACCGATTAGCTTTTGGGCGAGTTTTGGTTTGCAGTTTGTGAACGTCAAAATCATTTTGTACGGCATTACCGCGTTATCCACATTTGTATTGCCGTATACACAGGACGCGCACTGGTTGATTGGAGTGAGTATTCTGCTGGCGCTCATCGGCACCTTCGGGAATGCCTGTTGGGCGCTGGCGGGCCATCTTTTTCAGCGCATCTTTCGCCGTTACGGTCGGCAGTTGAATATCATTCTGGCATTACTGTTGGTGTATTGTGCGGTGAGGATTTTTTACTAACGGATACAAAAAAGCGGAAGACGCACTGGCGTCTTCCGCTTGTAGATTCTCTGCTAAGCGGGGTTATTCCCCGCGAGCCTTACAGGCTCTCAGTAAAGGTACGAGCAATAACGTCGCGCTGCTGTTCTGGGGTCAGAGAGTTGAAACGCACTGCATAACCAGAAACACGGATGGTCAGCTGCGGATATTTTTCCGGATGCTTAACTGCATCTTCCAGCGTTTCGCGACGCAGAACGTTCACGTTCAGGTGCTGACCACCTTCCACGCGGACTTCCGGCTGTACGTCTACCGGTACTTCACGGTATTCGATTTCGCCCAGTTTGCTGACAGCAACGACTTCATCAGCATTGAAACCTGCTTTCGCAACGATGCAGCGTGCTTCGCCTTTTTCGCTGTCCAGCAGCCAGAAAGAGTTCAGCAGGTCGTCGTTTGCAGCTTTAGTAATCTGGATACCTGTAATCATTTGATGCCTCCCCGGCAAAATTATTTGATCTCGGTTGGCCGTCATCCGGCCAATTGGTAAAACCATTGTTGCTTGAGTGTATATATACCCCTCACACACCCTTGAATCTTTGATTTAAATCAATAAAAACCACACATGAAAAGTGGTGATAGGTGGATTTTATTGTTTTACATCAACTTACGCCATGTACACAGCTAAACTTTTTACATAAATTTTCAACTATCTTTAAGAGGTAGCGCTTTGAGAAACGTACAGAATTTTGCGACGTCGACAGAAGCAGTTAAGCTAGGAGGATTGAAAATTCGCAGGAGAGCGAGATGGCCACCGAATTAACCTGGCACGATGTGCTGGCTGAAGAGAAACAGCAGCCTTACTTTGTTAACACGCTGCATACCGTTGCCGGCGAGCGTCAGTCGGGTATGACAATCTATCCACCGCAAAAAGATGTGTTTAACGCGTTTCGCTTTACTGAGCTTGGCGACGTTAAAGTTGTCATTCTGGGACAAGATCCCTACCACGGCCCAGGCCAGGCACACGGTCTCGCCTTCTCTGTACGCCCTGGCATCGCCACTCCGCCGTCACTACTGAACATGTATAAAGAGCTGGAAGCCACCATCCCGGGATTTACCCGTCCGACACATGGATACCTGGAAAGCTGGGCACGCCAGGGCGTATTGTTACTCAACACCGTTCTCACCGTTCGGGCGGGTCAGGCGCATTCGCATGCCAGTCTGGGATGGGAAACGTTTACTGATAAAGTCATCAGCCTGATTAACCAACATCGGGAAGGTGTGGTTTTCCTGCTCTGGGGTTCACATGCTCAGAAGAAAGGCGCGATTATTGATGCGCAGCGTCACCATGTGTTGAAAGCGCCACACCCATCACCGCTCTCTGCACATCGCGGTTTCTTTGGCTGCAATCACTTTGTACTGGCTAATGAATGGCTGGAACAACGAGGTGAAAAACCGATTGACTGGATGCCGGTATTACCCGCAGAAAGCGAGTAAAAAAATGCCAGCGATTCGCTGGCATTTTTATTATCAGGCTTTGTTCTGACGCCACCACTCCGCGAGTAGCACGCCGGTCGCAACAGAAACGTTAAGCGTTTCTACGTTGCCGGTACCGTCAATCGCCACGCACAAATCGTCGGCTGAGCATGCCGCTTCCGGCAGAGCTTCACGCTCACGCCCTAATACCAGCACCATTTTTTCCGGCAGCGTGGTCGTAAACAGCGGTTTACCTTTCACGCTTGAGGTCATCACTATCGTGTAACCCGCGTTACGGAAATCGTCCAGCACATCGACAATACTGTCACCGGTAATCGGCTGAACGTGCTCAGCCCCCCCTTCAGCGGTACGGATAGCCGCACCCGATTCCAGCAGCGCCGCATCCTGCACCACCACGCCTTTCACACCGAAGTGTGCGCAGCTACGCATCATACCGCCCAGGTTATGCGGGTTGGCGATATCTTCCAGCGCCAGTACGCAATCCTGCGCGCCCGCCTGACCAACCCACTGCTTAACGGTGGTACCGTTACGTTTTTTAATCAGGAAACAGACACCACCGTGGTGTTCAGTGCCGGAGGCCTTCGCCAGTTCGGCTTCGTCAACCACGTGGTAGGCTTTGCGGTTTGCCGCCATCCAGCGTAATGCTTCTTTAAAGCGCGGGGTGACGCTCTGAACAAACCAGGCGCGGACGATAGCGTCCGGACGACTCTGGAACAGAGCCTGACAGGCATTCTCACCGTAAACGCGAGTTTCTTCCGCGCGCTGGCGACGTAATACTTCCGGATCGATAAAGCTTTTGCCGCTGATACCGCCGTGATCGGCTTTTTCCGCTGCGTCATCACTCGGGGCGCGGGACACGGTACGCCATGGCGAATCTTCACGTTTACGATCGCGTTCAACATCGCGGTCACGACCACGTTCACGGCCTCGTTCGCTGTTCGGACCCTTTCTGTCATCACGGGCAGGGCGACGACCGCCTTCGGCTCGGGAAGTACCGGGGCGACCGCCGCCTTTACCAGTACGTGGATTTTGGGTGCGTTTATCCGAGTCATCGTCACTGCGGACGTACATCACTTTGACCTTGCCGTTTTTGTTCTTCAGTTCGTCGCTCATGTTTTTCTCCACCTGCTCTGCGCGAAGCGCGCAGATTACCCGATGTGCACGTCGTTAGCCATTATTTCATTTAAAAGCTAAGGACTATTGTACTCATTGAATAAAACGCATTGTTGTTTAGAACAGACTCCCCGATAATATGTAACATAATAGAAACATACTGGCGTTACTGCCGTGAAGTCCACTCCACTCATCCAGAGGTTAGTTATGAATACCGTTTGTACCAGCTGCCAGGCTATCAACCGCATCCCCGACGATCGTGTCCAGGAAGCGGCTAAATGCGGACGCTGTGGTCACGACCTGTTTGATGGGGAGGTGATCAATGCGACCGGTGAAACACTGGATAAACTGTTAAAAGACGATCTCCCGGTGGTGGTTGATTTTTGGGCCCCCTGGTGTGGTCCATGTCGTAACTTCGCCCCGATTTTTGAAGATGTCGCGGAAGAACGTAGCGGTAAAGTACGTTTTGTTAAAGTGAATACGGAAGCCGAACGTGAGCTCAGCGCCCGCTTCGGTATCCGCAGCATCCCGACCATCATGATCTTCAGAAAAGGTGAAATCGTCGACATGCTTAATGGCGCCGTACCTAAGGCTCCGTTTGATAGCTGGCTTAACGAATCATTATAAACTCTGCGGGGCACATCTTGTGCCCCGTTTTGTCCTCTGAGACAATAGCATTTTTCAACGTGCTTCCCGATGACCAATAACGCCGTTCTCCAGTTACGTGCCGAGCGTCTTGCGCGCGCCACGCGCCCTTTTCTTGCCCGAGGTAATCGCATCCGTCGCTGTCAGCGCTGCCTGCTGCCGCTGAAACTGTGCCTGTGTGAAACGCTGACGCCAACTCAGGCGAAAAGCCGTTTTTGCCTGGTGATGTTTGATACCGAACCGATGAAGCCCAGCAATACCGGGCGTTTAATTGCCGATATCCTGCCCGAAACAACGGCTTTTCAGTGGTCACGCACCGAGCCACCGCAGGCGCTGCTTGAACTGGTGAAAAATCCGGATTATCAGCCGATGGTCGTATTCCCGGCATCTTATGCCGACGAGGGGCGTGAGGTCATTTTCACACCACCAGCCGGTAAACCACCGCTATTCATTATGCTTGATGGCACCTGGCCAGAAGCACGCAAAATGTTCCGCAAAAGCCCGTACCTTGATAACCTGCCGGTGATCTCCGTCGATTTATCACGCCTCTCCGCTTACCATCTGCGCGAAGTCCATGCCGAGGGGCAATATTGCACTGCCGAAGTGGCAATTGCTTTACTGGATCTGGCAGGTGATACGCAGGCAGCCGAAGGATTAGGTGAGCACTTCACGCGCTTTAAAACACGCTACCTGGCAGGAAAAACTCAACATCAGGGAAGCGTCACAGCAGACTCAACAGAAAGCGTTTAAAATCATTCGGTCACTGGAGTCATTAAGGAAGCCGATATGAGTCAACGTGGTCTGGAAGCGCTACTGCGACCGAAATCCATTGCCGTGATTGGGGCGTCAATGAAGCCCAATCGAGCAGGATACCTGATGATGCGTAACCTGCTGGCAGGAGGGTTCAACGGCCCCGTTTTACCAGTGACCCCCGCCTGGAAAGCCGTGTTGGGCGTACTGGCCTGGCCCAATATCAGCAGCCTGCCTTTTAGCCCCGATCTCGCCGTGTTGTGCACCAATGCCAGCCGCAACCTGACGTTGCTCGAAGCACTTGGCGAGAAAGGCTGCAAAACCTGCATTATTCTCTCGGCTCCCACGGCGCAACACGCGGAGCTGCTGGCCTGTGCATCACGCTACAACATACGTCTGCTGGGGCCCAACAGTCTGGGACTTCTCGCGCCCTGGCAGGGGCTTAACGCCAGCTTTTCCCCCGTCCCCATCAAGCGCGGCAAGCTGGCATTTATTTCCCAGTCGGCTGCGATTTCCAACACCATTCTGGACTGGGCGCAGCAGCGCGACATGGGTTTTTCCTGGTTTATCGCGCTGGGTGACAGCCTGGATATCGACGTTGATGAGTTGCTGGATTACCTGGCCCGCGACAGCAAAACCAGCGCGATATTGCTCTACCTCGAACATTTAAGCGATGCAAGGCGTTTTGTCTCCGCCGCGCGTAGCGCCTCGCGCAATAAACCTATTCTGGTGATTAAAAGCGGTCGCAGCCCTGCAGCGCAGCGTTTACTGCATACCAGTGCCGGAATGGACCCGGCCTGGGATGCGGCGATTCAACGCGCTGGTTTATTGCGCGTTCAGGACACTCATGAGCTTTTCTCGGCAGTCGAAACCCTGAGCCACATGCGTCCGCTACGTGGCGACAGGCTGATGATCATCAGCAATGGGGCCGCTCCCGCGGCGCTGGCATTAGATGAACTGTGGTCGCGAAACGGTAAGCTGGCCGCGCTGAGTGAAGAAACCTGCCAGAAATTACGCGATGCCCTACCTGCTCACGTGGATATCGCCAACCCACTGGATCTGCGTGATGATGCCAGCAGCGAACATTACGTCAAGACACTGGATATTTTACTCGCCAGTCAGGATTTCGACGCACTGATGGTGATTCACTCACCCAGCGCAGCCGCCCCCGGAACCGAAAGCGCGCAAGCGTTGATCGAAGCGGTAAAGCGCCATCCGCGCGGCAAGTTCGTCTCGTTGCTGACCAACTGGTGCGGCGAGTTTTCATCCCAGGAAGCCCGCAGGCTGTTTAGTGAAGCCGGATTACCCACCTATCGTACGCCGGAAGGCACTATCACTGCATTTATGCATATGGTGGAGTACCGGCGTAACCAGAAGCAACTGCGAGAAACACCAGCCCTACCCGATAGCCTGACCACTAACACCGCCGAAGCGCATAGTCTGTTACAGCAGGCGATTGCTGAGGGAGCGACATCGCTGGATACCCATGAAGTGCAGCCGATTTTACACGCCTATGGCTTACACACACTGCCGACATGGATCGCCAGCGACAGTGCAGAAGCCGTACATATCGCAGAACAAATCGGTTACCCGGTAGCACTGAAGCTGCGTTCTCCTGATATCCCGCATAAATCGGAAGTTCAGGGGGTAATGCTCTATCTGCGTACGGCAACAGAGGTGCAGCAGGCAGCCAATGCGATTTTTGATCGGGTAAAAATGGCCTGGCCGCAGGCGCGCATTCACGGTTTATTAGTACAAAGTATGGCAAATCGCGCTGGCGCTCAGGAACTGCGCGTCGTCGTTGAACATGACCCTGTGTTTGGCCCGTTGATTATGCTGGGCGAAGGCGGGGTTGAGTGGCGTCCAGACGAGCAAGCCGTGGTGGCCTTGCCGCCATTGAACATGAATCTGGCGCGTTATCTGGTGATCCAGGGGATCAAAAACAAAAAGATCCGCGCTCGCAGCGCACTACGGCCCTTAGATATTGCAGGTTTAAGCCAACTGTTGGTCCAGGTCTCCAACCTGATCGTCGATTGTCCGGAAATTCAGCGCCTGGATATCCATCCTCTACTGGCCTCTGCTGGGGAATTTACTGCACTGGACGTCACACTGGATATTGCCCCTTTCACGGGCGATAACGAAAGCAGGCTGGCGGTACGCCCTTATCCCCATCAGCTTGAAGAATGGGTGGAGTTGAAAAATGGCGATCGCTGCCTGTTCCGTCCCATTTTGCCGGAGGACGAGCCTCATCTGCAGCAGTTCATATCTCAGGTAACGAAAGAAGATCTTTATTATCGCTATTTCAGTGAGATAAACGAATTTACCCACGAAGATTTAGCCAATATGACACAGATCGACTACGATCGGGAAATGGCCTTTGTGGCAGTACGCTGTAAAGATAATCAGCAAGAGATCCTCGGCGTAACGAGGGCAATCTCGGATCCTGATAACGTTGACGCCGAGTTTGCCGTGCTGGTTCGTTCTGACCTCAAAGGGCTGGGCTTAGGTCGTCGGTTGATGGAAAAGTTGATTGCATACACCCGAGATCACGGACTTAGACGTTTAAATGGTATTACGATGCCAAACAATCGGGGGATGGTCGCCCTGGCCCGAAAACTCGGGTTTGATGTCGATGTCCAGCTCGAAGAGGGAATTGTTGGGCTAACGCTGAATCTGGCCCAATATGAGGAATCGTGAGTAAGGTACTGGAAATGTTGACCACATTAATGGGTACTGGTGGTATCATTGCCCGCTTATGTCGTCTGCAAAGCACAGAGGACCCTTCAATGAACAGAGAAGAAATGCACTGTGATGTTGTCAAAATTTAAGCGTAATAAACATCAACAACACCTTGCCCAACTACCTAAGATTTCTCAGTCAGTTGATGATGTAGATTTCTTTTATGCTCCCGCAAATTTCAGGGAGACTCTGCTGGAGAAAATAGCCAGCGCGACGCGACGGATCTGCATTATTGCGCTGTACCTGGAACAGGATGACGGCGGTAAAGGCATACTCGACGCGCTCTATGCGGCAAAGCGGCAGCGTCCTGAACTGGATATCCGGGTGCTTGTCGACTGGCATCGAGCCCAGCGTGGACGCATTGGTGTTGCGGCATCCAATACCAACGCTGACTGGTATTGCCGCATGGCGCAAGAAAATCCTGGTATCGATATCCCTGTCTACGGCGTGCCAATTAACACCCGTGAAGCGCTTGGTGTTCTGCATTTTAAAGGCTTTATCATTGATGATAGCGTCCTGTATAGCGGGGCCAGTCTGAACGATGTTTACTTACACCAACATGATAAATACCGCTATGACCGCTATCAGCTGATTCGCAACGCGAAGATGGCCGATATAATGTACGATTGGGTTACGCAGAATCTGATGAATGGGCGCGGCGTTAATCGTCTCGATGATATCCATCGTCCTAAAAGCCCGGAAATTAAAAATGATATCCGCCTGTACCGTCAGGAATTGCGCGATGCATCCTTCCATTTTCAGGGTGATGCGGATAACGAACAGCTTTCGGTCACGCCGCTGGTTGGGCTCGGAAAATCCAGTCTGTTAAATAAGACTATTTTCCACCTCATGCCCTGCGCGGAGCACAAACTCACCATTTGTACGCCTTATTTCAACCTACCCGCCATACTGGTGCGCAATATCATTCAACTGCTGCGTGAAGGGAAAAAGGTCGAAATCATTGTCGGTGATAAAACCGCCAACGACTTCTTCATTCCGGAAGATGAGCCATTCAAGATCATCGGTGCGCTGCCTTATCTGTATGAAATAAATCTGCGCCGTTTCCTGAGCAGACTGCAGTATTACGTGAATACCGACCAGTTGGTCGTGCGCTTATGGAAAGATGATGACAACACCTATCATCTGAAAGGCATGTGGGTTGATGATAAATGGATGCTGCTTACCGGCAATAATCTTAACCCCCGCGCCTGGCGGCTGGATTTGGAAAACGCCATTCTTATCCATGATCCCCAGCAGGAACTGACTCCTCAGCGTGATAAAGAGCTGGAGCTTATCCGCACGCACACCACCGTCGTGAAACACTATCGCGACCTGCAGAGCATTGCCGACTATCCAGTCAAAGTACGTAAGCTCATCCGTCGATTACGCCGTATTCGAATCGACAGATTAATCAGCCGTATTCTGTAATCAAGACCCCGTCCAGCGACGGGGTTTTTCCTATGGAGGCAACGGTGCGTCTGTGTATTCTTGCCAGTATTTTGCTTCTTTCCGGTTGTAGCCACATGGCTAACGACAGCTGGAGTGGGCAAGACAAAGCTCAACACTTTATCGCCTCGGCCATGCTTGCCGCAGCGGGGAACGAGTATGCACAGCATCAGGGAAACAATCGCGATCGTAGCGCAGCTATCGGTTTGATGTTCTCAGTCAGCCTGGGTGCATCAAAAGAGCTGTGGGATAGCCGCCCCGCTGGGAGCGGCTGGAGCTGGAAAGACTTTGCCTGGGATGTGGCGGGCGCATCAACCGGCTATACCGTTTGGCAACTGGCACACCATTAGAGGCGTAAACCTTTTCCCTTACTGTGTAACATCAGCGAAACCAGGAATGCGACCACCGCCATCACGGTGACATACCAGAAGAATGATGTCTCCATGCCGACAGACTTCAGGGATAACGCAACATATTCGGCTGAACCACCAAACAAAGCATTAGCCACCGCATAAGATAACCCAACCCCCAGAGCACGCACCTGCGCCGGGAACATTTCGGCCTTCAGAATACCGCTAATTGACGTATAGAAACTCACGATCAACAAGGCACACATCACCAGAGCAAACGCCATGCAAGGAGACGTCACGCTTTGCAACGCGGTCAAAATGGGAACAGTAAAAATCGCGGCTAACGCGCCAAAACACAGCATTGAAGTCCGTCGGCCTATTTTATCTGACAACGCACCGAACAGCGGTTGCACCAGCATAAACACGCACAATGCAGCTGTCATAATGCCGCTGGCCACGTTGGCATGCATACCAGCCGTATTAACCAGATATTTCTGCATGTAGGTCGTAAACGTATAAAAACACAGCGAGCCAGCAGCGGTGAATCCCAGTACCATAAGAAAGGCTCTGCGGTTACGCCACAGCCCTTTCAGAGAACCCGCTTCTTTCAACGCACGGACATCCTGTTTTGATGTTTCATCCAGTTGACGACGCAACCACAATGCCACAATAGCTAACACAGCACCCAGCGCAAACGGAATACGCCAGCCCCACGCTCTTAGCGCCGAGTCTTCTAACGTTTGCTGTAATATGACCACAACCAGCAATGCCAGTAACTGCCCGCCGATTAACGTCACATACTGGAATGAGGCATAAAAACCTTTCTTACCTTCAACGGCTACTTCACTCATATAGGTAGCGCTGGTTCCGTATTCCCCACCAACAGATAACCCCTGGAATAATCTGGCCAGCAGTAATAGCGCGGGAGCCCAAGTGCCGATGGTTTCATATCCCGGAAGACAAGCGATCACCAACGATCCCATGCACATCATACAAACAGACAACAGCATAGACTTTTTACGCCCGTGTTTATCCGCAATACGACCAAAAAGCCATCCCCCGATTGGCCGCATCAGAAAGCCTGCAGCAAAAACGCCGGCGGTTTGTAAGAGTTGCGTAGTGGTGTTTCCAGATGGAAAAAAGATATGAGCAAAGTAGAGAGAGCAGAAAGAGTAAATATAGAAATCAAACCATTCAACCAGATTCCCTGACGATGCACCAACAATTGCCCATATACGACGACGGGTGTCGCCATCTGCCAGCGCCCCGTTCTCAGTTACACTGCTATCAGCCATTAGAATTGTACCCCTGCCAGGATCTTATGAATCTATCAATGATGTTTCATGTCTGTTTTAGTAAATTAAATGTTACATAATTGTTATAATTTATTATGAGAGATAGATCACGATTTTAATTAGCAGGAAAAGGATTAAGAAATGTTCGAAGGAAGAGAACCAGGTTGGCTGTCAGAATTGCCTGATGCGCTGCGCTTACCAGGCCTACAAAATACGTTCAGCCCGGCGCAGGCCGGATAAGGCGGTACGCCGCGTCCGGCAATGTGCACCCCGCACAGACGCAAAAAAGCCCATCCGTCAGGATGGGCTTCTTCACTTAATTGATGCCTGGCAGTTTATGGCGGGCGTCCTGCCCGCCACCCTCCGGGCCGTTGCTGCGCAACGTTCAAATCCGCTCCCGGCGGATTTGTCCTGCTCAGGAGAGCGCTCACCGACAGACCACAGATAAAACAAAAGGCCCGGTCTTTCGACCGGGCCTTTCGCTTTTATTTGATGCCTGGCAGTTCCCTACTCTCGCATGGGGAGACCCCACACTACCATCGGCGCTACGGC